>NZ_JBFAHJ010000013.1:0-170085 GCF_040654115.1 Nonomuraea sp. NPDC050786 | reverse complement strand
CAGCGCGGATAGCGCGGGGCCAGCGCGGATAGCGCGGGGCCAGCGCGGATAGCGCGGGGCCAGCGCGGATAGCGCGGGGCCAGCGCGGATAGCGCGGGGCCAGCGCGGATAGCGCGGATAGCGCGGGGCGAGCGGTGGACGCGCGGGATCAGCCGCGCATGCGGGCGTAATTACGGCGGGTACGTTCAGCGCCCGCAGGGGCGTGGGCCATCAGGTCGGCGATGGTCTGGGCGGCGAGCTCCCGGCGCCAGGCCAGCTCGGCGCGGCGCATGGCGGCGGCGATGCCGCAGGGCCGCCCGAACTCGGCGTCCGCACCGGCCGCGCCCGCGCCGCGCTGCCGGATCTCGGCGCACTGGAACGCGTCCGCGGCGCCCTCCATGGCGACGACCACATCCATCAACGTGATCCGCTCCGGAGCCCTGGCCAGGGAGAAGCCGCCCCGGACGCCTGGCGTGGAGGTCAGGATGCCGGCTCTCGTCAGCGCCTGCAGCCGCTTCTTGAGGTACTCCTGCGGCAGGTCGAACCAGGTCGCGAGCTTGCGGATGGACACCGGCCCCTCGTCGGCGAGCCAGGCCAGCGTCACGCAGCAGTGCAGGCCCCACTCGACGCCCTCTCCCATGTTCATGAACCGGGATCATACATGTCCCGATTCAGCGCTGCCGACCCTGGCCGGGCGGGCGTTCCGGGTGAGCTGCTCGGACGCGCTGGACAGGAGCATGTCCAGGGCCGTGGAGTAGGCGCTGTGGTTCATCTGGGCCACCAGCAGCGGCGCCGTCGCGGCGATGTTCGGGTGGGTACGCGCGGGCAGCCGGGCGTACGTGGCCCGCCACACCTCCTCGTCGCCCTCGCGCGCCGCCTTCGGCAGGGCCAGCGTCGCGGCGTCCAGGATGGAGAAGGCCAGCGCCTGGTCGATGAAGGCGTGATAGATCCGCACGGCGTCCGCGTCCGCGAATCCGGCCCCGCGCAGGATGCCGAGGATGGTCTCGTCACCGGCCACCTCGTTCGACCGGCCGGTGACCCGGCTGGCGGTGAGCACCGCGGCCTGCGGGTGCGTCAGGTACGCGTGATGGATGCGGAGGCCCAGCTCGCGCAGGTCGGCGCGCCACTCGCCCACGGGCCGCCAGTCGGCCAGCGCGGTGCCGTACAGCTCGTCGGCGATCGCCAGGACCAGGTCGTCCATGCCGCGGAAGTAGCGGTAGACCGTGCTGGCGTCGGCGCCCAGGGCAAGACCGAGCCGGCGGGCGGTCAGCCCGGCGGCGCCGTGTTCGCGGAGCATGCGCAGGGCGGTCTCCACGATGAGCTGGTGGCTGAGGACCTGCCCGTGTTTGGTGGGACGCCGCCGCCTGCGCGCCGCCTCCGGCACCACCCGCTTCGCCACGGTGACCGCTCCTTATGCCAACGCCATTGACGTTGACCAGCCTATCGGGATTGGATGCACGAAACCCCCCGAAACCCATTCAAAAGGGGCTTTATTTGTCATGCGTATCCTTCTCATCGGAGCCGGCGGCGTAGGAACCGCCATCACCCGCATCGCCGCGCGCCGCCCGTTCTTCGACCACATGGTCGTCGCCGACTACGACCTGCCCCGCGCCAAGGCGGCCGTCGCCGCGCTGGGCGAGCGGGCGGACAGGTTCACGCCGGCCAGGATCGACGCCGCCGACCGGGCCGCGGTCATCGCGCTGCTGAAGGAGCACCGGTGCGACGTGCTCCTGAACGCCACCGACCCCCGTTACGTGCTGCCGCTGTTCGACGCGGCGCTCGCGGCCGACGCCGACTACCTCGACATGGCGATGTCGATGTCCAGGCCGCACCCGGACCGCCCGTACGAGGAGGTGGGGGTCAAGCTGGGCGACGACCAGTTCGCCCGCGACGGCGAGTGGGCGGCGAGGGGCCGGCTGGCGCTGGTCGGCATGGGCGTGGAGCCCGGCCTGGCCGACGTCTTCGCCAGGTACGCCGCCGACGAGCTCTTCGACGAGATCGAGGAGATCGGCATCAGGGACGGCGCCAACCTGACCGTCGACGGTTACGAGTTCGCCCCGTCGTTCAACATCTGGACCACCATCGAGGAGTGCCTCAACCCGCCGCTCATCTACGAGAAGGAGCGCGGCTGGTACACCACGGAGCCGTTCAGCGAGCCCGAGGTCTTCGACTTCCCGGACGGGATCGGCCCCGTGGAGTGCGTGAACGTCGAGCACGAGGAGGTGGTCCTCGTCCCGAGGTGGATCCCCGCCCAGCGGGTGACGTTCAAGTACGGCCTCGGGGAGGACTTCATCGGCAAGCTCAAGACCCTGCGCGCGCTCGGCGTGGACAGCACCGAGCCGGTCGCCGTCAGGACCGACGACGGCACCGCCCGGGTCGCCCCGCGCGACGTGGTCGCGGCCGTGCTGCCCGACCCGGCGGGCCTCGGCGAGCGCATGCACGGCAAGACCTGCGCCGGCACCTGGGTGAAGGGCGTCAAGGACGGACGGCCGCGCGAGGTGTACCTCTACCACGTGGTGGACAACCAGTGGTCGATGCGCGAGTACGGCTCCCAGGCCGTGGTCTGGCAGACCGCCGTGAACCCGGTCGTCGCCCTGGAGCTGCTGGCGAACGGGGCATGGAAGGGCACGGGCGTGCTGGGTCCCGAGGCGTTCGAGCCGCGCCCGTTCCTGGACCTCCTGGTCGAGTACGGCTCCCCCTGGCAGCTGCGCGAACAGTAGGCGCTGGGATCATTGTGGGGCAACGACCCGCAAGACGAAGGACTGCGCCTTGAGCATCGCCGACGATCCCGACCGCGCCCCGGCCCGCTCCCACCTGTACGCCATGGGCTGGTCAGAGGAGGACATGCGCCGCCCCGTGGTCGGCATCGCCTCCACCTGGACCGGCACCATGCCCTGCAACCTCACCCACCGCGAGTTGGCCGCCCACGTCGCCGAGGGGGTGCGCGCGGCGGGCGGCACGCCGATGGAGTTCAACACGATCGCCGTCTCCGACAACCTCACTATGCACACCCCCGGCATGCGCACGTCGCTGGTCAGCCGCGAGGTCATCGCCGACTCGATCGAGCTCATGGGCCGCGCGCACGGCTTCGACGCGCTGGTGGTCATCGTGGGCTGCGACAAGACGGTGCCCGCCGGGATCATGGCGCTCGCCCGCCTCGACGTTCCCTCGGTCGTCCTCTACAGCGGCACGATGATGCCGGGCAGGTGGCGCGGGCGCGACGTCACCATCCAGGACATGTGGGAGGCGCTCGGCGAGCGCGCCGTCGGCCGCCTGGACCAGGCGGAGCTGGACGACCTGGCCAGGCACGCCTGTCCGGGCGCCGGCACCTGCGCCGCCCAGTACACCGCCAACACCATGGGCGGCGTCGCCGACTTCCTCGGCCTGGCGCCGTTCGGCGTGGGCGACATCCCCGCCGTGGCCGAGGAGAAGAACGCCGCGGCCCGGCGGGTCGGCGAGATCGCCATGGAGGCGCTGGCCCGCGACGCCCGCCCCTCGCGCGTGCTCACCGAGGACGCCCTGCACAACGCGATCGTCTCGGTGGCGGCCATGGGCGGCTCCACCAACGCCGTCCTGCACCTGCTGGCCATCGCCCGGGAGGCCGGGCTGTCCCTGCGCATCGACGAGATCGGCGAGGTCTGCCGCCAGGTCCCGATCATCACCGGGCTCAAGCCGAGCGGCGGCGAGCACACGGCCCTGGACCTGTGGCGGGCCGGGGGCACCTCGCTGGTGGTGCGCCGCCTGCTGGAGGCCGGACTGCTGCGCGAGAACGTCACGCTGGTGGACGGCCGTACCCTCGCGGAGGTCGCGGCGGACGCCGAGGAGACTCCGGGGCAGCAGGTGGTGGCGAGCGTGGCGGAGCCGTTCAAGCCGCGCGGCGCGCTGGCCATCCTGCGGGGCTCGCTCGCGCCCGACGGCTGCGTGCTCAAGCTGGGCGGCAAGGACGACTTCCGCCACGAGGGCCCGGCCAAGGTGTTCGACTCGGAGAACGACTGCTACGTCGCCATCCAGGAAGGGCGCATCGTGCCCGGCGACGTCATCGTCCTGCGTTACGAGGGCCCCGCGGGCGGTCCGGGCATGCAGGAGATGCTCTCGATCACGGGCCCGCTCGTCGGCCGCGGCCTCGGGAGCTCGGTGGCGCTGGTGACCGACGGGCGCTTCAGCGGGGTCTCGCACGGGCGCGTGATCGGGCACGTGGCGCCCGAGGCGTACCACGGCGGGCCGATCGCGCTGGTGCGCGACGGCGACACCATCGTCATCGACAGCGCGGCGGGGACGATCGAGCTGGTGGTGCCGGAGGAGGAGCTGGAGCTCCGCCGCGCCTCGTGGAAGCGGCCCGAGCGGGAGGTCGAGCGGGGGGTGCTGACCAAGTACATGGCGACGGTCGGCTCCGCCTCGGACGGCGCGGTCACCGCCTGAGCGGGATCAGGCAGCTCACCCGGGCCGCTATGCTGCGCAGTGACGTTCGCCGGACCTCATAAGGAGACTTACGCGATGTACAAGGAGTTCGCTGTCGAGGCCGTGATGTGGCTCGTCCCGGTCGTGGTGCTGATCGGGGTGGCACTCCTCGTCACCGCGTGAGCCAGGGGCCCAGCCGGGGGTCGGCCCGGCCCCTGGCTGTCACTCAGCGGTAGTACCTGTACGAGACGTACGTGTTGGCGTACGTGTCGAAGTCGTCCACCTGGTCCACCCAGTCGTTCCAGGCGTCGACCAGCTTCGCGGTGCGCACCACGCAGGAGGCCCACTTGATCTTGTGGGGGCGGATGGTGCCGACGTAGTCGTAGCAGGACCCGACCTTGCGGCCGTTGACCTTGAGACGCGCGTTGAGCTTCACGTTGAAGAGCGTCTTGTACGACTTGTTCCTGATCCGGACCTTGATCTGGCAGGTGTCCTTGCACCGGCCGAAGTAGACCTTGGTGCTGATGAGCTGAGCCTTGGCCGTGGTGGTCGTGCCCGTCGTGGTGGCCCCGGCGGGCGCGGCCATGAGCGTGGTCGCGGTGGCCGCGACTAAGGCCGTACCGGCAAGCCTCTTGAGCATGTCTGCCCCCTGCGGTGGATGGCGGTCGCTCCCCCCGTCGGCAGCGACTCGTGCCTGTCCGACTACTATCAGGAAACCGGTCATCCCGACATTTCGCCAAGAAGATCCGATACGAAACGGTTATCCGCTTATATCGGGCTTATCCCGTGGGGCTACTCGGTCTCGTTGAGCTCGGCGATGGCCAGCTCGGCCGTGCTGCGGATGTCGAAGAACTTGTCGAGCGCCGTGATCGCGAACAGGTGCTTGCACCTGCCGTTCAGCCCCGCCAGCAGCAGCCGCCCGCCCGAGGCGGTGACGGCCTTGTGCAGGTAGACCAGCACGGAAAGGCCGGAGGAGTCGCAGACGCTGACGGCCTGCATGTCGATGACGAGCATCGGGGGCTGGGTGAGGTCGAGGGCCTTGGTGACACGGTCGCGGACCTCCGCCGCGGACCCGAAGTCGAAGTCCCCCGTCAGCCGCGCGATGACGCAGGGTCCCTGGAGTCCGAGGCTTATCGACAAGGCCTGCTCCGAAGTCACCCAGCTCCACCTACCCGCGTTGCTCGACCGATCCAACTACTTTACGAGAAGTAGCGCTTCGGGTTGAACACCAGCATCTGCTCAATCTGGTCGTCGGTCACACCCGAGTCCAGCAGTGCGGCCAAGACATCGTCGTGAATGTGATCGTAGCGCCAGTTCGGTGCGAGCGTTGAGCGGGCCCCGTCCCAGGCGCCGCCGAAGTAGTCCATGAAGCAGGCGGTGTCGTGGCTGAGGACCATGCGGTCGGCGTATCCGCGCTGGCAGAGCGCCGCGACCGTGGCCACCCGCTGCGCGGTCGAGTTGTAGGCGTCGAGGCCGAACCGGTCCATCCCCAGCGTCGCGCCGGTGTCGGCCAGGCGCATGAGATAGTCGAGGTCGTTGCTGTCGCCCGCGTGCCCGACCACCACCTTCGCCAGGTCGACGCCTTCCTTGGCGAACAGGTCGAGCGCGATCAGGCCGCTCTGCGTGAACGCGTTCGTGTGGACGGTGATCGGCGCGCCGGTGCGTACGTGCGCCTGCGCGACGGCCCGGCAGATGCGCTCGACGCCGGGCGTCAGGCCCTTCTGCTCCACCACGCACTTCAGGAACGCGGCCTTGACGCCGGTGTCGGCGATGCCCTCGGTCAGGTCGCGGACGAAGTCGTCGATCATCGGCTCCGGCATGTCGAGGAACAGGCCGGGGCCGCGGTACGCGTACTGGTGCGGCAGCTCCTCGAAGGCGTAGATGCCGGTGGCGACGATGATGTTCAGGCCCGGCACCTGCTCGGCGACGCGCTGGATGCGCGGGATGTACCGGCCGAGGCCCCACACCGTCGGGTCGACGATCGTCCGCACGCCCTTCGCGACCACCGCGTCGAGCTTGGCGACCGCGTCCGCCACGCGGTGCTCCTCGTCCCACCAGGCACCTTTGCCGTAGTTGTCCAGGTGCTCGGTGGAGAGGACGAACACGTGCTCGTGCATGAGCGTCTGCCCGAGCCGGTCGACGTCCACGGGTCCGCGGACGGTGTCGACAGTGGGCATGAGCGCCTCCGTACCCGACTGGGCTGTAGGCGCTCAACCTAGGCTCGTCCACGACCCCCGTCAACCACCTGCCCCGGCGCGGGCGAGCCGCCGGAACAGCGGCTGCGGGCCGGGCAGCCGCTCACCGCTCACCGCCGCGGCCACGCGCGCCGCCGCGGTCGGCAGGAAGGGCTCGAGCTGTACGGCCAGCTCCCGGCACGCGCCCACCAGCGTCCCCAGCGAGACCTCCTGCTGGGCCCGCGTCTGGCGCCACGGCTGGGTGCGCTCGACGTACTTGTTGGCCTCCTCGACGAGCGCCCACACGGCCACCGCCGCCCGCCGGAAGTCGAACGCCTCCAGCGCCTCGTCCACCGACACCTCGACGAGCCTCTCCCCGGCAGGGGGCACATGGCCGTCCAGGAAGCGGTGCACCATGGTGGCGACCCGGTTGACCAGGTTCCCCAGCCCGTTGGCCAGGTCCTCGTCGGCCCTGGCGACCAGGCGTTCCTCGGTGAAGTCGGCGTCGCCCACGCGCGGCACCTCGCGCAGCAGCCACCACCGCACGGCATCGACCCCGTACGCGTCGACGAGCGCGAGCGGATCGGCCGCGTTCCCCGCCGACTTGCTGATCTTCCGGCCGTCCACCGTGAGGTAGTCGTGCACGAAGATCCCCGTGGGCAGCGGCTCCCCGGCGGACAGGAGCATCGCGGGCCAGTACACCGCGTGGAACCTGATCACGCCCTTGCCCATCAGGTGCACCTTGCGCGGCTCGGAGACCCACCAGCGGTGGTAGTCGTCGCCTTCGAGCGCGGTGACGTAGTTGGCCAGCGCGTCCCACCACACGTACACCACCTGGCTCGGGTCGCCGGGCACCGGGATGCCCCACCCGCGGGCCCGGGCGGCGGAGCGGGAGATGCTGATGTCCTCCAGCCCCGCCTCGACGAACGCCAGCACCTCGTTCCGGCGCGCGACGGGCTCGATCCTGAGCCGTCCCGAGCGGATGAGCTCGCTCAGGGCGTCCTGGTACCGGGAGAGGCGGAAGAACCAGTTCGCCTCGGACACGTGCTGCAACGGCGCCTCATGCCCGTCGGGACAGGGACCTTCCGGGTAGAACTGCTCGCAGCCCACGCAGTAGAGCCCCTCGTAATGCCGCTGGTAGAGGTCGTGCCGCGTGGCCTCCCAGATCCGCTCGACCCCCGCGCGGTGCCCGGGGTGGGCGCTCGTCCGGATGAACGAGTCGAACGACAGGTCCAGCGGCCCGCGCAGCCCCTCGAACGCGGCGGCGTTCCTGTCCACGAGCTCCCGCACCGGCACGCCCTCCGCCTCGGCGGCCAGCACGTTCTTCAGCGAGTTGTCGTCGGTGCCCGTCTGGAACCGCACCGGCTCGCCCCGCCGCCGATGGTGCCTGGCCAGCACGTCGGCCTGCACCAGCTCCAAGGCGTGCCCGACGTGGGGGCGGGCGTTGACGTAGGGGATGGTCGTCGTGATGTACATCGGTTGCCTCCAAAGGGGCCCCGAACACGACGAGAGGCCCCGGGTCACAGGGCCTCAGCAAGACGTCGCCGGTGAAACCCCCTAGGGGGCCATCATCACCGGGCACGTCGTCATGACGCTCATGCTAACGGCCTGCGGCCCGCCCCTGCCACCCATATCGGCGTCAGCGCCCGGCGCGGTGGCGTACGAGCCACACCGCCAGGCCGGCCGCGAAGACCGCGAGCCCGGCGAGCACCGACGTCAGGGGAAGCGTCGCCGCCAGCAGCGCGCACAGCGCCAGCCCGACCACCGGGACGAGCCTCGGCGGCGCGCCCTCGCCGGGACCGAGCGTGAGCGCGCACGCGTTGGCGATGCCGTAGTAGACCAGCACGCCGAACGACGAGAACCCGATCGCCTCCCTCAGGTCGGCGACCAGCAGCAGCACGATCACCGCGCCTCCGACCGCCAGCTCGGCCCGCCTCGGCACCTGGCGCACCGGATCGACCGCGGCCAGCACGCCGGGCAGGTCGCGCTCGCGCGCCATGGCCAGCACGGTGCGCGAGACGCCGAGCAGCAGCGCCAGCAGCGCGCCGAGCGCCGCCGCCGCGGCGCCGACCCCCACCACCGGCACCAGCCACGCGGCCCCGGCCTGCCTGACGACCTCGGCCAGCGGCGCCGGCGATCTGGCCAGCAGGAACGGCCCGAGTGCGCGCAGCGCGGCCAGCGCGACCAGGGTGTAGACGACGAACGCGATGCCCAGCGCGACGCCGACCGCCCGTGGGATGGTGCGGGCCGGGTCACGCACCTCCTCGCCGAGCGTGGCGATCCTGGCATAACCGGCGAACGCGAAGAACAGCAGCCCGGCCGCCTGCAGCACGCCCCACACGTCGACGTGCTCCGTGCCGAGCGGGGTGAGCCCGAGGTCCTGCCGCGCCTTGGCGAGCGCAGGACCGTGCTCGGAAAGCGGCGCGTAGGCGAACCAGCCGAACGTGACCGTGTCGTCGCCGAACAGGCCCGCGATCACCACCGCGGCGAGCACGGCCAGCACGAAGAGCACGATGACCTTGGCGAGCCCCGCCGAGCGCCGCACGCCGTACACGCTGAGCGCCGTCAGCGCGGCGACCGCGCCGACGGCGAGGGGCCGCGCCAGCCCGGGGGCGACGTACGCGCCGAACGTGAGGGCCATCGCCGCGCACGAGGCGGTCTTGCCGACCGTGAAACCCCAGCCCGCCAGGTAGCCCCAGAGCGGGCCGAGCCGCCGCCTGCCGTAGACGTAGGTGCCGCCCGACTCCGGGTAAAGAGCGGCCAGCCTGGCGGAGGAGGTGGCGTTGCAGTAGGCCACGACGGCGGCGAGCGCGAGCGCGAGGAGCAGCCAGCGGCCCGCGGCGACCGCGGCGGGCGCGAACGCCGCGAACACGCCCGCGCCGATCATCGCGCTCAGGCCCACGACGACCGCGTCGGTGGTGCCGAGCCGCCGCGACAGCTCTTCGGGCACGTCTGCGCCTCCTCCCCTGCTTCAGGAGGCTCCTACTCTGCCGCATCCCACCGACAGTCCACACCGGCGCCCAGGTGAACGTTTACCGGCGACCCCGGGCTACGTGCTCTGCTCCCCGCTCTTCTCCGGCGCGGGCACCACCAGCATCGGCCGGCGCGCGTGGTGCAGCACCCGGTCGGACGTGCTGCCGAGCAGCAGCGAGCGCATCCCGCCCAGCCCACGGGTGCCGGTCACGATGAGCTTGGCGTCGATCTCGTTCGCCACGTCCACGATGGTCGACCAGACGGCGACGGAGTCCACGTCGCACCGCGGGGTGGCGTCCAGCCCGGCCTGGCGCGCCAGGTCCGCGCCCTGGTGGGCGAGGTCCCGCATCGCTTCCTCGACCGCCTTGTCCTCCTCGCCCAGCTGGTCCACCGCCATCATGAGCCCGACGGAGGCCCTGGCCGTGGTCATCGCCACCCGCTCCCACACTGTCAGCACGACCGCCGACTCCCCCGGCATGAGCTCCCCTGCCAGGGCGATCGCCGCCTTGGCGTCCGCCGAGCCGTCGTACGCGATCAAGATGGTCATCGCAGCCACTCCTTTACGAGGTCAGGGCCTACCTCTTTCCCGAACGGACCGTTTCACGCCTGTTTCAGGGGTAGGCCGCCCTTCATGACAGTGACGCGATTCCAGAAGCTGCCCCTCGCCGAGCGCGACCGGGAGTGGGACGGCGATGAGGCGGAGAAGCGGGTGCGCAAGTGGGCCGGCGCGGAGGACGGCCCCAACGAGAAGTACCGCAAGGCGTTTATCTGGTACGACGCCGACAACGCCGACGAGTTCGGAGCGTACAAGCTGCCGATCGCCGACGTCGTGGGCGGGGACTTGAAGGCGGTGCCGCGGGCCGTGTTCGCGGCGGCGGCGGTCATGGAGGGTGCCCGGGGCGGGATCGATCTGCCGAAGAAGGACATCGAATCCGTCAAGGAGCACCTGGCGGGCTACTACGCCAAGATGGGCGAGGAACCGCCCTGGGAGCGCTGAGCCAGCGGCATCAGCATCGACAGCCCCGCCAGCGCCAGCACGCCCAGCTCGGTGACGACCACCAGCCGCTGGGTCAGCCCGGCCGGGATGTCGTCGTTGCTCAGCGGGATGCCGAACATCCGCACCACGTACGGGACCACGACCAGCAGCAGGGCGCCCAGGGCCACGGCGCTGAGAATGCGCACCGCCCTGGCGTACCTGATCTTCGCCTTGGCCAGCAACATTCCCGCCGCGGGCATCACCAGGAAAGCGGCGAAAGCGGCGTACCGGTGGATGCCCCCGGACAACGACAGCGGCACGCCCGGCCGGTCGGTGGGAAAGGCGCCGATCAGGAACATGCTCGCCCCCCACGTCAGCAGCAGCGCGACGATCCAGCGGCTCATCCCGGCCCGGCGCAGCGCCTCGGCGATCAGCGCGGAGCCCACCGCGAACAACGTCAGCGAGGCGGGCAGCAGCCAGCCGGACGACTGGAAGGCGTACTCGCTGATGACGCTGTGCAACGGGTCGAGGTTGGATTCGGCGTGCAAGGCGAGCATGGCGCCGCTTCCGGTGCCGATGGCCGCGAATCCACTGACAAGCAATTCCTTCATGCCCTAAAGCTCGAGGAATGCGGGCTCGCGGAGTATCGGAGATCGGCCCGAAACGGCCCTGAACCATCCCCTAATACCAAGGTCTGCACGCCCCTGAGAAGTGCCGGTTGACCTGGGCGGAGACGACCCTCGGTAGGGACTCCC
Organism: Nonomuraea sp. NPDC050786; assembly: GCF_040654115.1. Taxonomy (NCBI): domain Bacteria; kingdom Bacillati; phylum Actinomycetota; class Actinomycetes; order Streptosporangiales; family Streptosporangiaceae; genus Nonomuraea; species Nonomuraea sp. NPDC050786. The sequence continues at coordinate 158,830 of NZ_JBFAHJ010000013.1, read as the reverse complement.
CCCTCAGGGTGCGTACGGGGCGCACGACCGCGATTTGACTTGGAGTGCACTCGAAGGGCGAATCTGGAGACATGACGATCCAGGAGGCCGCCCAGCGGTCGGGACTGAGCGCGCACACGCTGCGTTACTACGAGCGCATCGGGCTCATCCACTCCGTGGGCCGCGACCACAACGGGCACCGCGACTACGCGGAGGAGGACCTCCGGTGGCTGGAGTTCCTCACCAGGCTGCGAACCACCGGCATGTCGATCGCCGACATGTGCCGGTACGCGGAGCTGCGGCGCATGGGCAAGCACACCGCCGGCGAGCGCCGCGAACTGCTCAAGCTGCACCGTGAGCGGGTCAGGTCGAAGATCGCCGAGCTGACCGAGGACCTCAAGGTGCTCGACTACAAGATCAACCGTAACGGGGACATGGCATGAAGAAGCGCATTCTCGGAAAGGGCGGCCCGCGGGTCTCGGCGCTGGGGCTCGGCTGCATGGGCATGTCCGAGTTCTACGGACCCGGCGACGAGAAGGAGTCGATCGCCGTCATCCATCGCGCCCTCGACCTGGGCATCGACTTCCTGGACACGGCCGACATGTACGGGCGCGGCGCCAACGAGGAGCTCGTCGGCCGGGCCATCAGGGATCGGCGGGACGAGGTCGTGCTGGCCACCAAGTTCGGCGTCAAGCGCGGCGACGGCGCGCGCTCGATCGAGAACAGCCCCGAATACATCAGGGCCGCCTGCGACGCCTCGCTCCAGCGCCTAGGCGTGGACCACATCGACCTCTACTACATGCACCGGCGCAACCGGGACGTGCCCGTCGAGGAGTCGGTCGGCGCGATGGCCGAGCTGGTCGGGCAGGGCAAGGTACGCCACCTCGGGCTCTCCGAGGTGAGCGCGGACACGCTGCGCAAGGCGTCCGCCGTGCACCCGATCGCGGCCCTGCAGAGCGAGTACTCGCTGTTCACCAGGGGGCTGGAGGCGGAGATCCTGCCCGCGGCCAGGGAGCTGGGCGTGGCGCTGGTGGCGTACTCGCCGATCAGCCGCGGCCTCCTGTCCGGCAAGCTGCCGCCGGTCGACGAGCTGCCCGAGGACGACTTCCGGCGGTGGATGCCGCGCATCGCGGGCGAGGCCGGCGCGCGCAACGCGGCGCTGGTGGCGGAGGTGCGGCAGATCGCGGACGCGGCCGGGATCACCACGGCGCAGCTCGCCCTGGCCTGGGTGCTGGCCCAGGGGGACGACATCGTGCCGATCCCGGGGACGAAGCGGCTGGCGTACCTGGAGGAGAACGCGGCGGCGGCCGACATCACGCTGACCTCCGACCAGCTCGACGCCCTGGTCCGCGCCATCCCCGCCGACGCCGTCACCGGCACCCGCTACCCGGACATGTCGGAGATCGAGGCATAGCCCCGGCCGCACGGCTCGACGGCCGGGTGGTCCCACGGCCTGCGGTCAGTTCCGAGGTGCGATGCGGTAGGCCCGGATGACGGTCTGCTCGACGGTGTTGCCCACAGTGTCGGCGGCCTTGGCACGCAGGGAGACGAACCCCTCCGCAGCCGGGTGGTTCACCGTGACCCGGCCCTTGCGGATCTGGGCTCGGCTCCAGGTGGCGCCGTCATCGAAAGAGACCTCCACGGTGAGGTCGCGTACCTTTTCGGCGGTCGAGCCCTGCTGTCGTTCCACGTGGACCGGCACCCGGTAGGTTTCGCCGCTGGGTGCGGTGTTACGGGCATCCAGGACGGGCGAGAAGCGGACGACGGAGACCGGCAGCGGGTTGTCATCCTCGGTGTGCTCGGAGCGGAATGTCCAGACGGCCGAGTTGCGGGTCGACAGGGTGGCGGGTGCGCCCCGCTCGGTCTCCACGAGCAGCCGGTAGTCCGCTGCGCCCGGTGGGACGCGGAACCCCTTCCCTCCCAGCGCGGAGTGCTCGGCGACCAAGCTGCCGTCGCGGTAGAGCACGACGCGCACCCTGGTGGTGGCCGACCAGCCGGCGTGACCGGCGCCGTCGCCGTACATGGGTATGTCCACCCGGATGGAGTCCCCGGAACGGGTCAGCCCGCCGGAGTCCTCGCCCCCCGCCAGGACGGGAGCGAAGACGCCCAGGTTCCACGATTCCCGGTAGGCGCGACCGGGCGTGTAGCCGGTGAGGCTTGACTCGAAGGCGGTCTCACCGCTCTCGGGGCCGTCCTCCCAGAGGTAGCGCCGCCACTTCGCCCCGCCGTCAGCGTTCACGTACTCGATGCGCACGGACGGCGTGGTGAACGTGGTCTCGGTGAGGAGGCCGGAGATCGGGCCGCCGGGCAGCTGCGCGGCGACGGCGGCGCGGCCCCTGCCGCCAGTCAGGTGGGCGGCATAGGCAGTGTGGATGGCCGCCAGGTCACGGCCGGCCACCTCGCGGCGGAACCCGGTGACCATGCCGCCCTGGTGAAACCAGGCGAGCCGGTAGATGCGGGAGCCGCCGGGCGACGCCCACGTCCCGGCGATCTGGGTCAGTGACCCGTCGTAGGCCCGCTCGGGGCCGAGCTGCGCGGTCGCCAGGTTCTCGAAGCGGTCCGCGACGAGGGGGTAGGAGAACTTCCCATCGCTGAAGGTGACCTGGGCGCCGACCTGTGCGGCCGACGGGTCGGGCACGGTGACCGAGATCGGCTTGCCCAGACGGGCGTCCAGGTCGAGGGTCTGGTTCTCGGCAAGGTCGAGGCCGGGGTGGATCAGCTGGGTGGTGTGGTCGCCGTCGAACAGGAGGCTCCTGATCATCCAGCTGCCCTTGGGCAGGCGGAGCGTGACGGCGCCGTCGCCGGATTCCCGCACGGTGATCTCCTCGGCGATGCCGGGGGAGTCGGTCCGGTGCAGCGTGGTGAGGTAGTCGGCGGTCGGAGTGCCGTCGCGGCCGGTGTGTTCGAGGGTCAGCGCGTAGGTCTCCCTCTCGTTCTCCACCGCCAGCGGCGTGCTCACCCGGACGTCACCGCCGGCGGCGACGAGGTAGCCGCCGAGGTATCCCACTGGGGCTGCCGCGGTGTCGGCGGCGACCGAGACGTCGGCTTCCCCGCCCGCGGGCACCGTCACGGTGGTGGGATTCACCGTGAACGGCTTCGCGTCGCCCTGGCTCTCCACGGACAGCTTGAGCGTCACCGGCGCGGCTCCGTGGTTGCGGTACGTGACCTGCCGTGTGAGGGGCTCGTCGTCGTCGTGCGGCCACTGCTGCACGCCGAAGCCGACGCCGCCGGGCTCGGCGGTCACGGCCTGGGCCGTGGCCCGTCCCACGTCGACCCGGCCCGCGCCCTGGTCGAAGACGCCCACTGCCGGGTTCGGCGACGCCGATCCCATCAGCGCCGCCTTGAGCGTGCCCGCGCTCCACTCCGGGTGCTGCCCGGCCAGAATCGCGGCGGCCCCGGCGACGTGCGGGGTGGACATGGAGGTGCCCGACATGGCGACGTAGGAGCCCTCGCCGTGCGGCGAGTCCTTGGCGCGGGCGGCGACGATGCCCACTCCCGGCGCGGTGATCTCGGGCTTGAGCGCCGAGTCAGCGGCGCGCGGCCCTCTGCTGGAGAAATCGGCTAGTTCATCGGACTTCGTGACGGCTCCCACAGCGAGGGCCGCATCGGCGCTGGCCGGTGACTCCACCGAGCGCTCGTTGCCGCTGTTGCCCGCGCTGACCACGAACAGCATGTCGTGGCGCTGGGTGAGCGTCGCCACCGCCGCCTCCAGAGGATCGACCTCAGGAGTATCGGCGCCGCCCAGGCTGAGGTTGACCACCTTCGCGCCCTGCTCGCCCGCCCACTGCATGCCCGCCAGGATCGCCGACTCCTCGCAGAGGCTCACGCATACCTTTCCGACCAGGAGGCTGACGCCGGGCGCGACGCCCTGATACGTCCCGCCGGAGGCGGCGCCGCTGCCGGCGATGGTGGAGGCGATATGGGTGCCGTGCCCGTTGCGGTCGATGGTGTCGGCGGATCCGGTGAAGTCCGCCTGGGCGCTCACCCGGCCGGCCAGGTCGGGGTGCGTGGCGTCCACGCCGGTGTCGAGCACCGCCACCTTCACTCCGGTTCCGGTGTATCCGCGCTGCCACGCGACTGGTGCGCCGATCTGCTTGACGCTGCTGTCCAGCGCCGGCTTGCGCAGGCCGTCCAGCCAGATCATCCCTACGCTGCCGGACAGGGCCCGCGCGCCACCGCCGATGCTGCTCCAGAACCGGGCCAGGTCCGGCCTCGCGACCCGTACGGCCAGGCCGGACACCGCGCTCAACTCCTGCGTCGGCTGGGCGCCTCCCTCGCTCATCTCTGTCCGCAGCCCGGCGGCGCGCGCCTGCTTCGAGCCGGTCACGATGAGCGGCAGGCTTTCCCGGCGATCGTCGTAGCCGAACGCGAGGAGCGTCGTCACATCGAACAGCCGCGGATCGAGACGGCCCTGGCGCACCAGCGCGGCGGCGTCGCTGGGTAAGACCCGTACCCGTCCGTCCTGCTTGTCAACGACGAAGGAGATCCCCCTGCGGTCCGGAGCCCGCGTAACCATGACGCCGCCCGCAGATGTCAGCGTCACCCGATCTCCGGTGATCAGGGTAACGGTGGCGGGGGCGGCGGCCGGCGAGGGCCCCTGCTCGGCCACGGCCACCCCGGGCGCGGTGAGCGCCAGCAGCATGGTGCCCGCTGCCAGCGACATTCTGCTTCTCATACTCTTCTCCAGCCGGTGTCCTGCGATCTGCTTCGCACGACGGATCACCCGTACTCCACCGAAAGCGGGAACGACTTTCACCGGCCGTGAAAGCGATACGCCTCATCGGTTGAGTGAGAGATGTGACTGCCAATTCGACGGCTGAAAATCGCGCCGATCCGCGGGGGACGATCAGCGACGAGGCTTTGGTGAAGCTGTCGCGTCGCACGCCCGAGCGGTTCGGGGAGATCTACGACCGGTACGTGGGCGAGATCCACGCCTACCTGGGCAGGCGGCTCGACCGGCAGGCCGCGGACGATCTCACAGCCGAGGTGTTCCTGGCCGCCTTCAAGAAGCGTGAGACATTCGATCCCCAGCGCGGCCAGGTCCGTCCCTGGCTGTACGGTTTCGCCGGAAACGTGATCGCCCTGCACCGGCGTACGGAGGTCCGGCGGCTGGCCGCGTTGCAGCGCAGCGCCGGCGCACGCGACGGCAGCGAGCACGGCCATGAGGATCACGTGGTCACCCGTCTGGACGCCGAGAGCGCACAGGGGCGGCTCGCGGCCGAGCTACGCACGCTGTCCGACGGGGACAGGGACGTGCTCCTGCTGAGCGCGCTGGGTGAGCTGAGCCATGAAGAGGTCGCCCAGGCACTCGACATTCCGTACGGCACTGTCGGGTCCCGCCTGTCACGGGCACGCAGAAAGCTCCGCGCCGCCTTGGGCGGCGCCAATCCCTTGCTTGGAGGCTCTGATGGATGATTACCAGGCGGTGAGGGACCTGCTGCCCGCGCCGCCGCTGTCGCCTGAGGTCGAACGGGCCGGGCGCGAACGGCTCAACGCCGCATTCGCCCAGCAGCGGGTACGGCACGGCCGCAGGGCCGCCAGGTGGAGCGCTGTGGGCGTCGGCCTGGCCGCTGCCGCGGCGGCTGTCGCGATCGCCGTCGCGCCGTCGGTGTTCCCTGGCGCGCCCGCGACCGATCACCAGGTCACCGGCGCGGATGGAAAGGGGTTCCTGCTGGTCGCGGCCGCCTCGGTCACCGCCATGCCCGACGCGGGCGCGTGGTGGGGCAGCACCGAGATCAACGGCCGGCAATTCCACGACCCCAGTGGCCAGTACGTTCTGCGCATGAGCGAGTCGGTCGAGACCTGGATCCCGGCCGATCCCGAAGGCCGTACCTGGTACCGCGTCATGTCTCAGGGGATCAGGCCCGCGACGCCGCAGGACGAAGCGGCCTGGCGCGCCGACGGCTCTCCCACGTCGTGGACGTACACCACGCGCTCGGAAGCGGGTCATACCGGCGTCGTACGCTCCGCGCCCGGCGAGCGGCGAACCTGGTCCACCGAGGATTGGGACTTCCGCATTCTCACAGCGGGCAGGCCGCTGACCAAGATGAGCCAGGTACCGGATACGCCAGAAGGGCTCAAGGCACTGTTCGGCGGCGACGATCGCACGGTCATCGACACCGCCGCGCGGCTGCTGTTCTTCGCGCCGGTGACAAGCCGGACAAGGGCCGCCGCGTACCGGCTGCTCGCCTCGACCCCCGGTGTCCAGGCCGCCGGGCAGGTCACCGACGTGCTCGGCCGCATCGGGCAGGCTGTCGAGTACGAGTCCGGTGAGTTCGCCCCACCCAACTACCGGGGGCCGACCAGGACACGGTTGGTGATCGACCCCGCCTCCGGCAGACCCCTTTCCATCGAAGTCCGTTCCGCCGCGGACGGCCTGCTCCTGACGTACACCGCGATCCAGGACAGCCGCTGGGCGGATGCCAACCCGTTGAAGGAGAACGAATGAGATTCACTCTTACCGTTGCCGCTGGGCTGCTGTTCGCTGGTGTGGCCGCTGTCCCGGCGTCCGCCGATGCGCCGAAGGCGGCGTACTGGCGGGTCGAGACGACCTACACCAAGACCCACCCTCACGCGGTCGGCAGCGGTTACTACCTGACCCAGCGCAGCGTCAGCACCGAGTGGCTGTCGCCAGAGGGCAAGAGCTGGAGTGGCTTCCGTGAGCTCGGAGCCAAGCCCGCGACCAAGAAGGACGAGGCGGCCTGGCGCGCCGACGGATCTCCGACCACCTGGGACTACCGCACGGAAGGCATGAAGATCCACCTGTCCACCCAGCCCGGCAAGGGATCCGTGCAGGAGACCAAGGGGCGGCCCGACGGGTTCCGGCTGGGCGAGAGGTATGTTACGTACCAGCAGCTCCAGGCGCTGCCGACGGAGGCCGAGGCGCTGCGGAAGCAGCTGACCGCCGAGGTCAACACCTGGATCGACGAGGCCGCCGAGGAGGCGAAGACCACCGCCCCGAAGGCCACGAAGAACGACTGGCTGGTCAACCTCGACCGATATGTCGCCCAGCGGGCGGCCGAGCTCCTGTACGTGAACCCCGCACCCGACAAGGTCAGGGCCGCCGCCTACCAGGTCCTCAAGACCACCAAGGGCGTCAGCGACCTCGGCCGGAGCAAGGACCCGCTGGGCCGCTCCGGCCAGAAGCTCGCCCTGCCCGTCTCGTCCCGCGAGGGGTCGGTGCTCAAACAGCAACTCCTCGTGGACACCACGGCCATGACGCTGCTGGCCGAGTACACCGACCTCAAGGACGGCGGCAAGGCGGTGCTCGGCAAGTCCGGCGTGACGACGTTCAAGGCCGGTTGGACGGACGACAAGCCCGCCGTTCCAGACGTGAGCTGACCCGAGTCTTCGCCGCAGCCCTGACGTCGACGTCAGGGCTGCGCGTGATTGCTGCTGGGACCCCCAGGGACTCCGGCGGGGTCACGACGGGATGTCGAAGTACGCGCGGATCGTGGTCGCCCCCGCGCGGGTGTGAACGCGTACGAGGTCGCTCAGCAGGTTGACGATCAACAACCCCCGCGACCCGGCGTGCCGGGGATCGACCGGCCGGCGCCCCGCCAGCAGGTCGGTGATGTGTCCCGAGTCGCTGACCTCGCACACCAGCCGCCCGTCCGCCACCCAGATCCGGACGGTCCCCGACCCGCCCCCGTGGTCGAGGCTGTTGGCGCCGAGCTCCGCCACCGTCAGGCGGATGTCGTCGAGCCGGTCGCCGGAGAATCCCACCGACGCGGCCTGCGCGGCGGCCAGGCTGCGCGCGTCCGACAGGTTGGTGCGGTCGAAGTACAGTGACACGAACTCGGCCGGCTCCTCAAGCGCCCGGTTGTGCCCCGAAATCACCAGCTCGGGCGCGTAGTCGGGGCTGGGCCACTCTCCCTTGACGTCCCACATCACGGGATGGGTGCGCTCCGCCTCCTGGATGACCTCGGGCGCCAGCCCCACCACGTCGTACGGGCACAGGATCGTGACCCGCCGCCCCGCGAACGCCAGGTTGATCAGCGCCTCGTGCTGCGCGGCGGCACCGTATTCGGTGTCGCTGCGCCCGGCCCAGATCGGCTCGCCGATGATCCGGACGTGGACGCGCGGGTGCTGGTCGGCGAACTCGCGGAGCACGCCGGGGATGATCCGCCCCGGATTGCGCCCGGCCTCCTGCATGTTGAGCAGGAGCACCGACTTGGCGTCGTCACCCAGCTCGGCCTCGATCAACGCGAGATTCGCAGCCGGCACCGCGACCGCGACAGGCTCGCCGAGGGCCAGCCCGGCGCGGACGAACGCGGTGGTGGCAGCCACGTATTCCCGGTCGCCCCGGTAGAGGAGCGCGGGATGTACAAATGGTTCCGCCGACATCAGGCTTCACGCTACCCAACGTTGATGACTTCAAGGCAATCCGTTGGGTACCTAGTATGTGTGAGAAGCAGAACGCGGCTCATCCGCCGCCCCCGCCCCGCAATCAGGCAACTCCCTGTGGATCTACGCACTCCGTCCGGCCGGATCCTGCCGTTCTGAGCTGAAAACCCTATGCTCAAGGACATGCGGGATTTGCAGATGCGGGTTTCCGACGATGACCGGGAGCGCGCCGCACAGCAACTGCAGCACGCCTTCACCGAGGGCCGCCTCACCCAGCTGGAGCTCGAGGACCGTCTTGAGATCGCTCTGACCGCGAAGACCTACGGCGACCTGCTGGGCCTGATCGACGATCTCCCCGTCGACCAGCCGCAGGTCGAGGAGGTCGTCGAGCTGGAGTCGAAGAGCGGCCACATCAAGCGCTCCGGCGACTGGGCCGTCCCCCGGCGGCTCCGGGCGACCGCCAAGTACGGCAGCGTCGAGCTGGACCTGTCCGAGGCCGTGGTCACGCACCCGGTCGTGGACATCGAGCTCGACCTCGCGTACGGCTCCGCCAAGATCATCCTTCCGGAGGGCGGAGTGGCGAACATCGACGCGTTCCGGAGCGACTACGGCCACGTCTCGACCTCCGACGTGCCGGGCAGGCCGCGCCCCGGGGCGCTCTACGTCGTGATCAGCGGCAGGACGAAGTACGGCGGACTGACGGTGCGCTATCCGCGCAAACGCTGGTTCACCCACTGATGGAAGAGCGAGATGTGGTGCTCGCTGGGCACGAGCACCCCTCCGTCGCGGTACGCGCGTGACGACATGCCGGGCTGGGTCCGCTCGCAGGCGTCGAAGTCCTGCTCGTTGACCCGGTGGAACAGCTCGACCGACGGCGACAGGTCGGCGCCGGAGGCCACCACGTCCGGGTGATAGAGCCAGTCGCACTCGACCACGGTCCTGTCCACCGCCAGCGGGACCATCCGGTGCAGGATCACGTGGTCCGGCACCAGGTTGACGAACACCTGCGGCTTGACGGTGATCGCGTAGTAGCGGCGGTCCTGGTCCCGCGACACGTCGGGCAGCTTGCCGAACCCCGGGCCGCCGTCCACGGTGAACCCCTCGACCCGCTCGGCGAACTCCGCGCCGTGGCCCACGAAGGACTGCGCCGCGTAGCCGCTCGCGAACTCCGGCAGCACGGCGACCAGCTCGGGGTGGATGGTCGCGCAGTGGTAGCACTCCATGAAGTTCTCGACGATCAGCTTCCAGTTGGCCTTGACGTCGTAGCCGATCCTGCGGCCGAGCGCGAGCTTGTCGACGTGGTAACGCTCGATCGCGGCGGGGTCGCCGAGCCGTTCGGTGGCCGCGTACGTCACCGTCTCCTCGAACGAGGGCGGCTCCGCGGCCAGGCAGACCCACGCGTACCCCAGCCATTCCCGCAGGTGCACGGGGACCAGGCCGTGCTCGACGCGGTCGACGTCGGGCATCTTCGCCAGGTTGGGGGCGGCGGCCAGGCGGCCGTCGAGGTCGTAGGACCAGGCGTGGTACGCGCACCTGATCGTCCTCCTGACCTCGCCCTCCGGCTCGAGGCAGAGGCGGGCGCCGCGGTGCCTGCAGACGTTGAGGAAGGCCCGCAGCCGATCGTCCCGGCCGCGTACCACGATCACGCTCTCCCTGCCGACCTGGACCGTCCTGAATGATCCCGGCCTCGGCAGGTCCTCGCCCCTGACCGCGCAGAACCAGAGGGCCTCGAAGATCTTGGCCTGCTCCTCGGCGAACAGCTCGGGGTCGGTGTACGAGCGGCCGGGAAGCGTGGGCATCAAGCTGGACAACCGGCCCCCTCTGTTGCGCATGACGCACCGAGTTGCTCTATATGCGACTTTATGCGGACATCGTCAGTCGGCCCTAGGACACTGTCAAGAGGTAGGTGCTGTACCTGCGCAACAGCACCGTGTACAGCCTGGTCACCAACCCGTCGGGCAGCAGCCCCGCGGCCGGGCGCTGCGCGGTGTTGGTGGGCTCGGCCGCGGCCAGCCGGGCGGGCCTGCGGACCACCTTGGAGCGCCGCCGCTCGTAGGCACGCAGGTCACCGAGCGAGTGCGCGAGCAGCCAGGCGTCCTCCAGAGCCTGGTTGGCGCCCTGGGCCATGGCGGGCGGCATGGTGTGCGCGGAGTCGCCCGCCAGCGTGGTGGGCCCCCTCCCCCACACCGTGGGGATCGGCTGCCGGTGATGCGGGAAGAAGCCCGGCTCCTCGATCGTCTCCAGGACGGCCGGCACCGGGTCGGCCCAGCCGCGGAACCGCTCGCGCAGCCGTCCCACGACGTGCGGGTCGTCGTCCCAGAAGGGCCGCCCCGGCGCCGACCTGACATCGAACCACCACAGCAGCCGCCCCTCTCCTGCCGGGATCAGCCCGCACACCCCGTTCGTGTCGGCGATCATCACGGCCCTGCGCCCGACCGTCAGCGCGGTGGGCGCGGTGGTGAACCCCTGCCACGTGACCCAGCCGCTCAGCTCGGCCGGATCGCCGCCCCACAGGGCACGGCGCACCACGGACCGCCGCCCGTCGGCGCCCACGAGCACGTCACCGCGGACGGTCCGGCCGTCGGACAGGCGGGCCTCCGCCCGCTCGGGGACCACGTGCTCCGCGGGCACGCCGTAGCTCACCGGCACCCCGTCGGCGAGCAGCTCGACCAGCTCGGAGCGGGCCACGTGCACGACGGGGTGACCGTAGCGGCGCTCGGCCGCGGTCAGGTCCACGGTGAGCAGCCTGCGCCCGTCCGGGGCCCAGGACTCCAGCGTCTCCAGCCGCCGGCCGATCCCCGCGTGGTCGGCGCGGAGCTCCCGGAGTATGGCCGTGCTGCCGGGCCAGAGCGTCACGGAGCCGCCGGCCGTACGCGGCTCCGGCGCCTCCTCGTACACCTCGGCCTCGTGACCCGCGTGGAGCAGGCCGCGTGCCAGGGCGAGCCCCGCGACGCCCGCTCCGATGACGATGACTCTCATATGAGACATCGCCTTCACCATCCGCGCGGCTTTACACCGGCTTGATGCCTACGGTGTTAGCGGGGTGCAAGTGATGGTCAAGAGCTGATCCATAATGTTCCCTTCGTTCGTTAAACCTACGAAGGGCTTGAAATGACACCCCCTCGTCGTCGCCTGGCCGTCGCGGCCGCGACGCTGACCCTTGCCGTCCTCACCACCGCCTGCGGTGCCATCGGCCAGGCTGTTGACTGCAACACCGCCGCCAGTGAGGCCAGCAAGATCGCCACCGAGTGGAGCACCGCGGTCACTAGCAACGCCACGGACGCGAAGGCCGTCGGCACGGCCTCGAAGACCGCGGCGGACAAGACCAAGGAACTCGCCGGCAAGTACGACGGCGACGTCGCCGCCGCGCTGAACGACATGGCCGCCGGGTTCGAGTCCCTGGAGAAGGGCGACCTGAGCAGCGTGTCTGAGTTCACCGGCAAGATGACCGGCTTCCAGACCAAGATCATGTCCGCCTGCTCCTGACGTCAGGCCCGCGGTCGCCGTACCACCTGTGGGGGGCAGGACGGTGCGGCGGCCGCGCCGCGTCCGGGCGAATTCGTTCTAGTCTTGCTGCCCGTGACGGCTGAGACTTTGGCGGCGCGCACGGGGGCGTCCGCCGCCTTGTGGAAGACCCGGCTCTCCGGCCACCCCGCGCGCGTGGGCGCTCTGGCGCTCGTCTCCGCGGCGGTCTACGCCGTGCTGGGGCTGGTCAAGCTGGCCACGTTCCGGGCCACCACGTTCGACCTGGTGATCGTGGACCAGGCGGTGCGCAACTACGCGCACTTCCGCCCGCCGTACATCCCGGTGCGCGGCGTGTTCTCCGACCGCGGCATGGACTACATCCAGCTCGCCGACCACTTCTCGCCGATCTACGCGCTGCTGTCGCCGTTCTACTGGATCCACGACGGGCCGGAGTCGCTGATCGTGGCGCAGGCGGCGCTGTTCGCCGCCGCGATCCCCTTCCTGTGGCGCTACACCAGGCGCGTGCTGGGCGTCGCGCCCGCCTACCTGCTCTCCGTGGCGTACGCGCTGTCGTGGCCCGTGGCGCAGGCGGTCGCGTTCGACGCGCACGAGGTGATGTTCGTCCCGCTGCTCACCGCGATCATGATCGAGCGCTACCACGCCGGCCGGACGCTGCCGGCGTTCCTGGCAATGTCCGGGCTCCTCCTGGTCAAGGAGGACATGGGGCTCATGGTCGCCGGGGTGGGGCTCTGCCTGGTCGTCATGGGCGAGCGGTGGCGCGGCGCGCTCTGCGTGCTGTACGGCCTCGGCGCCGTGCTGGTCGCCCGCGGCCTGGTGACCTCGGTCTTCGGGGGAGACGCCACGGACTACTGGGGCTACGGGCACCTCGGGAAGAACCTCCCCGACGCGCTCATGGGGATCGTCCGCGATCCCGTCTCCGCGCTCCTGCTGCCGTTCAGCGCGGAGGCCAAGGTCGACACGCTGCTCCTGCTGGCCTGGCCGACGTTGATGCTCTGCCTGCTCTCGCCGCTGTCCCTGGCGGCGCTGCCGCACGTGCTCGAACGCATGCTCTCCGACCGCGACCAGTGGTGGCAGGCCGACTTCCAGTACAGCGCGTTCACCGTGATCATCCTCTTCTGCGCGGGCGTGGACGGGCTGGCCAGGCTGCTGCGCCGGCTCAAGCGCGCCGACGACCGCTCGCTCAAGCTGGCCTGGGCGGCGGCGGCCTGCGCGGTCGCGCTCACCCTGGTGCCCAAGTTCGCGCTGGACCAGCTCTACCATCCGGCGTTCTACACCGAGCCCAAGGCGGCCGCCGCCGCGGAGGCCGCGAGCAAGGTGCCCTCCGGGGTCACCGTCGAGGCGGTCAACTCCCTCGGCCCCGCCCTCAGCTCCAGGACCACGGTCCTGCTGTGGACGGCCAAGTCGCACGGCGCTCCATGGGTCGTGGCCGACACCGCGCGCTGGGAGTTCCCCTTCGGCTCCCCCGACGAGCAGCTCGCCGTGGTCGGGGGCCTGCAGGCCAACGGGTACACGAAGGTCTTCGAGCGCGACGGCTACGTGGTGCTGCGGCGCGACTGAACCGCCTCCTCGTAGGCCCGCTCGAACCCCTCCAGGACAGTGGGCCACGAGCCCGCGGCCGGACGCGTCGCGCGGTTGTGCGCGGCGATCGACTCGCGCAGCCCGGAGTCCGTGCACAGGCGCGCCACCGCGCGGGCCAGGTCGCCGAGCGTACGGCCGAGCAGCCCCTCCGTGCCGTCCACGACGAAGTCGGCGACCCCGCTCTGCGCCCTGGCCACCACGGGCAGACCCGCGGCCCGCGCCTCGAGCGCCGCGATGCCGAACGACTCGCGCGGCGCGGGCGCCACGAACATGTCCGCGGACTCCAGCACCTTGGCGATCTGCTCCCGGGTGTAGCGGCCGGGCAGGGAGACCCAGTCGGCCATGCCGTGCCTGGCGAGAAAGCGTCTCATCTGGCCGCGGGCCGGGCCGTCGCCGACGATCGTGGCGCGCATGGGGATCTGGGCGGGCACCAGCGCCCTGGCCGCCTGAAGCAGCTTCAGCAGGCGTACGGGCTGCTTGCGCGGCGCCAGCCGGCCGACCGCGACGATGTGCACCTCGTCGCGGCGGTCGGGGCTCCCGGCAGGGGGCGCCCAGCCCGACAGGTCGAGGCCGTTGGAGACCACCCGCACCGGCACCTCGGGCCCGGCCACGGCGCGGATCGGGACCGCCGCCGCGCTGCTGACCGTGGTGGCCACCAGCCCCCACCGCTGCCAGCCGAACGCCAGCCGCAGCAGCCGGTAGACCATTCTCGTGACCGGGTCCCACATGCTGTGCACGGTCACCACGCACGGCACCCCGGCCCGCGCGGCGGCTTGCACGCCCATCCAGGCGAACGGCGAGACCGCACCCGTGTGGACGTGCACCACGTCGGGGCACAGGGAGGTGATGCGGCGCGTGAGGTGCCCCACGCCGAACGGGTGCACCGGCAGGTCGAACGGCATCCTGGCGACGATCCGGTGGACGCCCGGCAGCTCCTCGCCCCTGGTCGCCGTGGCCACCGAGACGTCGTGTCCCGCCTCGCGCTGCATCCGCACGAGATCGGCCACCTGGACCTCGATCCCTCCGAGGCGCGGCAGGTAACAGTCACTCACGTGAAAGATCCGCACCCCTCCCAGACTAATCTGGGCGTGTGCCTCCACGTACCGCTGTGTTCTTCCATGCTCATCCCGATGACGAGGCCCTGCTGACGGCGGGCACCATGGCGATGCTCGCGGCCGAGGGGCACCGCGTGGTGCTCGTGGTGGCCACCGCGGGCGAACGCGGCCTGGCCGACATGGAGCCGGGCGAGGCGCTCGGCGAGACCAGGCTCAAGGAGCTCTACAAGTCGGCCGCGATGCTCGGCTGCGCGCGCGTGGAGTGCCTCGGATACGGCGACTCCGGGCTGAGCCCCAAAGGCGGCATCGCCGAGGAGCGGCCCGACAACGCCTTCATCGACGCCGACACGGAGGAGGCGGCCAAGACACTGGCCGCGATCCTGCAGGAGGAGAAGGCCGACCTGCTGGCGATCTACGATCCGGCGGGCGGCTACGGGCACCCCGACCACGTGCAGGTGCACCGGGTGGGCAAGCGGGCGGCGAAGATCGCCGGCACGGAGATCGTCCTGGAGGCGACGGTCAACCGCGATCCGCTGGTCAGGCTGCTGCGGCTGGCGGGCCGGTTCTACAAGTTCCCGCCGGAGTTCGACGTGCGGACGTTCGAGAGCGCGTACTCGTCGGGCGAGACGATCACCCACCGGGTAAATGTCCGGAAATATACGAAACAGAAGCGGGCGTCCATGGCCGCGCACGCCTCCCAGGCCAGCGGCGGCGACAGCGACCGCACGCTCGCCGTCATGCTGAAGGTCCCCGGCCCGATCTACCGTTTCGTCTTCGGCACCGAGTGGTACGTACGCCGCGACCTGCCGCCCGGCGCCCGGCTGACTCATCCCTTCGACCGGTGGCCCAAATAATCCCGCAGAAGGACGATGTCGCTCCGGCGACCCGTCAGACTGGACCCCGATGAAGAACAAGTGGCTCCAGATCGCCCTGTCCGTGCTGTCGCTCGGGCTCGCCGTGCTGCTCGTGGTCTATTTGCCGCAGATCGTGCACACGCTCACCGGCAAGCCCGTCTCCTGGCACCAGATCGGCGCGGTCTTCGGCACGCTCGGAGCCGGCGAGATCGCGCTGATGAGCGCGCTGTGGCTGCTGAGCCTGCTGGCTTACACGTTCGTGCTGACCAACTCCCTGCCCGGCCTCAACAACCTGCAGGGCCTCACCATCAACGCGGCGGGCAGCGCGGTCAGCAACCTGCTGCCGTTCGGCGGGGCGGTCGGCGTGGCGGTGACGTTCGCGATGACCAAGGGCTGGGGCTTCACCAGCCGGTCGATCGTGGTGATGACGCTGGTCAGCGGCATCTGGAACACGTTGTTCAGATTCATCCTGCCGGCCGTCGGGATCATCGCGCTGCTGGCCGCGGGCAAGGCGCCCAACGCGACCGTCGCCAACGCCGGGTGGACGGGGGCCATCTCGATCCTCGTGCTCTGCGTGATCGTGGCCGTCGCCCTCTACTGGGAGCGCGCCGCCGACGTGCTCGGCCGCGCGCTCGACGGCGTCACCCGGCTGCTCCGGCTGAAGTTCCACGCCTCGGACGCGTTCCACAAGCTGCGCGCCGACACCGCCGGCGTCGTCAGGACCCGGTGGCTCGGGCTCTCGCTCGGCATGGTGTTCTTCCTCGGCTTCCAGTGGGCGATCATGGCGGCCTGCATGTACGCCACCGGCGCCTGGCCAGGCCCGGCCGAGTCGATCGCCGTCTTCGCGCTCTCCAGGGTCCTGACCAGCGCCCTGATCACGCCCAGCGGGGCGGGGATCATGGAGAGCGGCGTGGCGGCGCTGCTCATCTCCGCCTTCGGCGTGCCGGCCACTCCCGCGATCGCCACCGCACTGCTCTTCGGCTTCTGGACTTACACTATCGAGATCCCGTTCGGCGGCCTGGCACTGGGCGCATGGGCGCTGCTGCGCAGGCGCAACGGCCGGAACGCCGGCGCGGAGCCCCCGTCCGCGATCTCGAAGGCCCAGTAGTGACAATCCCAAACCCATCAAAGACCTTGTGCGTGATTCCTAGGCCCGCATAGCGTGGCGGCTGACATGGTGGCGTTCCGAGTTCTGGGGCCAGTCGAGGCGTACGAACACGACGACGAACTCGACCTCGGCGGGTTGCGGCAGCGGGCCGTCCTCGCCCGACTTCTCGTGGCCAGAGGTCAGGTCGTGCCCGTTGACACGCTTCTTTACGATCTGTGGGACGACGACGCGGCAAAGGGCGCGCAGTCGGGCCTGCAGGTCTACATCTCGCGCCTGCGGCGGGTGCTGGAGCCCGGCCGCCCGCGCGGGGGGCCCAACCGGCTGCTGGTGACGGTCGCGTCCGGCTACGCGTTGCGGGTGGCCGCCGACCAGGTCGACGCGCTCAGCTTCGAGCAGCTCGTACGCGCGGCGGGCGAGCATCTCGAGGAGGGCGATCCGCAGTCCGCCCGCGGCCGCCTGGAGAAGGCTCTGGGGCTGTGGCGCGGCACCCCCTACTCCGACTTCGCCGACCAGTCGTGGGCGGAGGCCGAGGTCAACCGCCTGGCGGAGCTGCGCCTGGTGACGCGCGAGCGGCACGCCGACACCGGCCTGCGGCTGGGCCTGCACGCCGAGACCGTGCCCGACCTGGAGGCGCTGACCACCGAGCACCCGCTGCGCGAGGAGGGCTGGCGGCTGCTGGCGCTCGGCCTCTACCGGTGCGGCCGGCAGGGCGACGCGCTGGCCGCGCTGCGCCGGGCCAGGAACATCCTGGCCGACGAGCTCGGCATCGACCCGGGCCCCGCGCTGCGCAAGCTGGAGTCCGACATCCTCGCCCAGTCGCCGGAGCTGGACCTCGCCGTCCCGGCGCGGCCCGCGCGGCCCGCGCCGGTCACCGACACCTGGCCGCCCAGGCCGGCCGCGGCCGTCGAGCCGCCGCCGCTGGAGCCCGAGCCGTTCGTCGGCCGCGACGCCGAGCTGGCCAGACTGACCACGACCGCCTCGCGCACGGGCAGGTTCCAGGTCGCGATCGTGGCCGGGGTCGCGGGCGCGGGCAAGACCACGCTGCTGCGCCAGCTCGAGGGCAGGCTCGCCGCCGACGGCTGGATCGCCGCGTCCGGCGCGTGCCCCGACTCCAGCGCCACCCCGCCGGGCTGGGCCTGGGTGGAGATCCTGCGCACGCTCACCGCCACGACCGGCGCGGGCGAATACGCGCAGCTGCTCGCGCCGCTGCTCGACGACGCCGCCCCCGACCCCGACGAGGACGAGGCGTCCGGCGGCTTCCGGCTGCACCGCGCGGTCGGCGGCTACCTGGCCGGGGTCGCGCGCCGGGCGCCGGTGCTGCTGACGCTCGAGGACCTGCACTGGGCCGACGACCAGACGCTCGCCCTGCTGCGCGCGCTGCCCAGCCTGCTGGCCACCAGCCGGGTGCTGCTGGTGGTGACGTGCCGCGACAACGAGCTCGACGACCGCCAGTCCGACGTGCTGGCCGCGCTGGCCAGGCTGGGCCCGGTGCGCGTGAGCCTGTCGGGGCTCGACCCCAAGGCCGTGGCCGAGCTGGTCAAGGCGACGTGCGTACGCGAGATCGACGAGGACGCGGTCGAGTCGATCGTCGAGCGCACGGGCGGCAACCCGTTCTTCGTCCGCGAAACCGTCCGCCTGCTCGACTCCGAGGGCGCGGCCGACCGGGCCAGCGCGGCCGAGGTGCTCTCGCAGGTGCCCTCCGGCGTGCGCGACGTGCTGCGGCGGCGCATCTCGCGGCTGCCCTCCGGGGCGCAGCAGATCCTGCTGCAGGCCGCCGTGATCGGGCGCGACGTCGATCTCGACGTGCTGATCGCCGTGTCCGGCGACGCGGACGCCGTGATCGAGGCCGTCGAGGCGGCGCTGCTGGCCGGGCTGGTGACCGAGCCGGGTCCCGGGCAGCTCAGGTTCGACCACGACCTGGTGCGCGACACGATCTACTCCGACGCCTCCAGGCTCCGCCGCACCAGGCTGCACGCGGCCGTGGCGGCGGTCATCGAGCGGCAGCGGCCGTCCGACGTGGCGGCGCTGGCCCACCACTACTTCCTGGCCGACGCGGCCGGGAAGGCGGTCCACTACGCGGGGCTCGCGGCCGAGCAGGCCGAGCGGCGCTTCGCCCACCGCGAGGCGGCCACGCTGTGGGAGCAGGCCATCGCGGCGTTCGACCGCTCGCGCAACGACGAGCAGAGCGGCGCGCAGACGCCGGAGCGCACGAAGGAGCGCCTGCGCCTCATGCTCCGCCAGATCAGGGCGCTGGCCCTCTGCGGCGACATGACGGCCGCCCGGCTGCTGCGGCGCCAGGCCATGGACGCCGCGCTGCCGCTGGGCGACCTGGAGATCACCGCGAAGGTGGCGGCGTCGCTGGCCGTCCCGCACAAGGGCATGGCCCGCGACTTCACCCGCACCGCGTGGGAGATCGTGGACGTCACCGAGAAGGCGCTCATGGAGCTGCCCGAGGGCGAGCAGCGGCTGCGGGCCAGCTTGCTGACCACGCTGGCGCTGGAGCTGGAGGGCTCCTCCTCGCCCGAGCGCGGGCGCCAGGCCTCCCTGGAGGCGCTGGAGCTGGCCAGGCAGAGCGGCGACCCGACGCTGATCGCGGCGGCGCTGAGCGGGCGGCTGCGGCAGTCGTACGACATCCCGGCGGTGGACAGCCGCGAGAGCATCGGCAGGGAGCTGCTGGAGGTCGCGCAGCGCTCGGGGCAGATGGCCACGCAGGCGCTGGCCCATCTGGTGCTGCTGGAGTGCGCGGCGGCCAGGGGCGAGTTCGCGGTCGCCGACCGGCACGCGGCCGCCGCCGACGCCCTGGCCAAGCAGTACGACCTGTCGGCGCCCGCCGCGGTCGTGGTCTGGTACTCGGGGCAGCGGCTGATGATCGCCGGCGACTACGCGGGCGCGGAGCGGGCCTATCGCGAGGCGGCCAGGATGACCGCGCGGGCGGGCATGCTGGAGGGCCGCCAGGACCTCCCGTTGATCACGGCCTTCTGCCTGCACCTGGTCGACGGCCGGGCGGCCGAGATGGTCGACATGCTCGGCGAGAAGCACCAGCAGGGCGCCAAGTGGACGCTCGACGCGTACGCGCTGGCCCTGGCCTCGGCCGGGCACCTGAAGGACGCCAAGGCCGTGGCCGCCACCCGTCCGCCGGTGCGCCCCGACTTCCTCTACGAGCTGGCGATGACCTGGCGGGCCCTGGCCGGCATGCTCCTCGACGACCGGGAGCGGATGGTCGACTGCTACGACAAGCTCAAGCCGTTCGCCGACCGGGTGGCGGGCGCGGGCACCGGCGTGGTGGCGCTGTGGCCGGTGGCGCTGACGCTCGGCGACCTCGCCATCCGCCTCGGACAGCCCGACGCCGCGCGCGACCACTACACGAAGGCGCTGGAGGTGGCCGAGCGGGTCGGCGTGCCACGCTGGGTGGAGGCGGCGCAGCGGTCGGTCAGCAGCTCATCTGGCAACGGACGCTCTTGAGGGCGCCGTCGACCGGCTGACCGCCACGGGCCGCTCCGGCAGTGGCTCGGTGACGGGCAGCTCACGGGCCGACAGGGTGACTGTCGTCACAGGTGCGGGCGCGGTGCCGGCGCTGTCGTGGGCGGAGACGCCGGCGTACGCGCCGGTGAACGCCAGAGACGCCACGAGCAGCTTGGCCGCGTTCGTGACGCCGCACGCCAGAACCGCTGCGCCTCTCCCCGGCATGTCCGACCCCCTTCTGCCTCACCCTAGAGTGAGGCTGGGTGGTTGAGTCCTGGTTGTCACCTGGTTGCCGTGGCTTGCAAGCTGGTGTGGCGGAAACTTGCAGCTTGAACTAAGGTAAGCCTGACCTAAGGCTTGGGAGGGGTGTGCGGATGAGCGGCATTGCCGATCCTCTGAAGCCGTCCTGGTTCGGCCTGCCGCACTGGCTGGTCGGGGCCGTGCTCATCCTCGCCCTGTTCGGAGCGTTCCAGGTCTACTACTG
This sequence comes from Nonomuraea sp. NPDC050786, assembly GCF_040654115.1. NCBI lineage: Bacteria > Bacillati > Actinomycetota > Actinomycetes > Streptosporangiales > Streptosporangiaceae > Nonomuraea > Nonomuraea sp. NPDC050786. The sequence goes on along the minus strand of NZ_JBFAHJ010000013.1, from coordinate 138,478 downwards.
GGTCGGCCGCAGGCTGGGCGAGAAGCTCTACGACTCTCGCGTGGGCGTCCGGGTGGGTCGCGAGCGGATCGCGAAGATCGAGCAGGTCGTCGAGAAGTGGGGCGCGCTGGCCGTCTACGGCTGCTTCTGGGTGCCCATGCTGCGGCACACGCTGCCGTGGGTGGCGGGTGCGCTGCGCGTGTCCTACCCCTGGTACGTGGTCGCGAGCGCGCTGGGCTGCCTGACCTGGGCGCCGCTGTGGTGGTTCGCCGCTACCGCGGTCGTCTGGGGGTGGCTGGAGCTGGCCGCGCGCTCGCCCGTCACGGCGGCGGTCGTGGCCGTGCTCGCCGTGGCCGCGATCTCCTGGGCGGTGGTGCGGCGCCGGAGAAAGCGGCGCGCCGCCTCGTCAGAGGCCCTGGTCTCCTAGCCGCGTCCCGGTCCGGTCGTCGATGACGGCCTCAGGGGCGTTCCTGCGGACGGTCTCGATGCCGTTCGCGCATGCGATCTTGGTCGGGTACCCGCCGCCGACGGCCAGGGTCTGCCCGTTGTTCGCGACGAGCGTGAAGCGGAAGCCGCCCTGCTCGTCCTCATCGATGATGAACCTGCCCGCCACGGCCGCCCGCCCTCCCTCGTCCAGCGTGGATTTACCCCATCCGATCTGCACTTATGGCGTAGTTCGGCAAACAGAGCCTTGATCTCCTGCCAACATGTTTGGCATGCGTATTGGGGGTTTCATTGGCTCTGCCGTACTCGCGCTGGTTGTTGGGGTCGCCTCCCCGGCCGCGGCGGCGGACGCGCCGGAGGTCGCGGCCAAGTCCGCGTACGTGGTCGACTCGGCCGGAACGATCCACTTCGGCAAGAGCGAGACTCGCCGGACTCCGGTGGCCAGCCTGGTCAAGGTCATGACGGCGTACGTCGTGCTGCGCGAGGCCAAGCTGGACGACACGATCACGATCAGCGCCACCGACGTCAAGTACGCGGCCGGCAACGGCGCGACCACGGCCGGGCTGAAGAAGGGCGAGCGGCTCACGGTCAGGGACCTGCTGTACGGCCTCATGCTGCCGTCCGGCGCGGACGCGGCCAACGCCCTGGCCCGGCAGTACGGTCCGGGCAAGACGGCGTTCGTCGCCAAGATGAACCGCACCGCCCGCTCCCTCGGCCTGTCCGACACCCGCTACGCCAACCCCGACGGCATGCCCACGCCGGGCAACGGCGGCTACTCGACCGCGGTCGACCAGGTCAAGCTGGCGCAGCGGGCGCTGGACGACGCCACCTTCGCGGCGGTGGTGGGAAGCAAGGTCCACAAGGTGGCCAAGACGTCGCTGCACGGCGCGCACACCTGGCGCAACTCGAACAAGCTGCTGTCGCGTGCCGACGGGGTGCTGGGCGTGAAGACCGGGTACACGAAGGCCGCCGGATACTGCCTGCTCTTCGCCGGGGAGCGGAGCGGCAAGCGCGTGGTGGGCGTGCTGCTCGGCGACCGGAAGGAGCGCCGCTTCGCGACCGCCGAGCAGCTCCTGGACTACGCCGGGGAGCAGATCGCGGGCGGCTGACCGAGGGAGTAGGCGCGGCCTTCGACGCCCCACTCGCCGAACGGCGGGCGCTCGCCGCGGTCGATCGCCCGGATGGAGGGGCGGCCGATGTGGGCGAAGACCAGCCGCCCGACCCGCAGCTCCTGCGCGCGCCTCGCGACCTGGAGCACGCTCGCGTGCCCGCCCACGCCGCCCGCGAAGCGGATCGGCCGGTCCCAGCCGGCCGCGTCGGCGAACATCAGGTCCACCCCCGCCGCCCAGGCGGGAAAGGTCCAGAACTCCGGCGCCCAGGCGGCGTTCGCCCGCTCCGTCCTGATCAGGTAGCCGTAGGTGGGGTGGGAGGTGTGGGTGACCGGCAGCGGCACGATCTCCACGCCCGCGGCCTCGTAGGCCGCCACCCCGGTGGCCATCCCGAGCGCCCGCGCCGTACGGCGGATCCGGGGCATCAGCTCGGCGCGTTCGTCGCAGACCAGCCAGCCGTCGATCCGCTCGCCGCCGGCGGCCTCGCCTCCCCCGTCGAGCAGGACGCGGTGGCCCTGCCAGCGGGCCAGCAGCCCGGCGGGGCGGTAGCGCGGGGAGTTCATCGCGCCGACGCCGACCAGGCGCAGCCGCAGGGCCGTCATGCGGCCGTCCAGCTCACGTCCTCGCGTGCCCCCAGCGCCTCCTCCACCCGGGACAGGGGCAGCGCCAGCGGCATCGGGTACGTGGTGCGCACCCTGGACAGATCCCGGTGCATGCGGGCGAAGACGGCGAAGTCGCGCGGGAACGCCCGGGGATCGACCCCGGCGAACACCCCGACCTTCCGGGCTCTTGCCAGCACGTCCTGCCACGCGTCGATCGGCGCGATCCCCGGCGACTCGACGCCGTGCGAGAAGAGCGCCATCCGGATCTCGTCGTACGGCTCCCCGCCGTCCAGGTACGACAGCAGCCCCTTGCGCGAGCGCTCGGAGTTGAAGACCATCCAGTACGGCACCGATCCCGTACGCAGCGTCCACCACGGCTCCAGCAGCAGGAACGACTCCACCAGCAGCCGATCGCCCGGGAGGCCGCGGGAGGCGTACCAGGACCGGTAGAGGTCGGCCACCGCCGGGGTCAGCGCCTCGGGATCCGGGAACCGCAGCACGGCGACGTCGTTGCCGGCACGGCCGGCGGCGTCCCGCAGGTCGTCCATGAGCTCGGGCTCGAACCCCCACTCCGCCTCGGGGCTCTCGCCGTCCGGCTCGGGAGCGTCCCAGCTGCGGTACGGGGAGCCGTGGCTCGCCAGGTATCGGGCGATCTCCGGGCTCCCGAGGCGGTACTCCTGCGGGGAGAGGCCGCCGAGCGCGCCGTGCTGGAAGACGTACCGCTCGCCGATGCGGGTCGTCGGCCAGCGCACCTCGCAGTCGGAGACGACGAGCGTGCCGTCGAGACATTCGTCAAGGAACCGGCGGTAGGCCGCCGGCAACCGCCGCCACTTGATCCGGAAGTAGGACATTCCCGCAATCATCAGGCGGTCCTGGTTCGCGTCGTGCATGTGGTGCAGGATCAGGTCGGGGTTGGCGGCGAGCATGGCCTCACCGGCCGGGCGGACGCGGCTCAGGCAGTCCTTGGGGGCGTCCGGATGGCCGCCGCGCTGGCGTACCGGCACCAGGAGGGTCTGGGGCAGCCAGGGCGCGCCGAGGGCCGCGGCCAGGTGGACGAGCGCGCCGGAGGCGGAGCCCACGAAGACCACCGGGTAGCGGCGGCGCGGGTAGTGCCCGACGACCCACTCGGCCAGTTCGTCCGCGCGGAGTCTCGCCAGCTTCGCCGGCGCGCTCGCCTCGCTCCACCCGGACAGCGCGTACGCGCGCTCCGAGTGGCGGCGCGGCAGCCGGTTCGCCGCGCCCAGCACGCGGGAGGCGACCGGCTCGACGGCGGCGGGGAACTGCCCGAGCGACGGGAAGTCACGTCCGCGCAGGTAGCGGGAGAGCGCACGCAGCATGCCCGTGGCCGAGTCGAAAGAGGCGGCGTACTTATGCATCGGCCAGGAACCCCCTGATGAGCGGCACGAGGGCCGCCGGATCGCGGAACGGGACCGTGTGCGGCGCACCCGGCACGACGGCCAGCCTGCCCCGGGGCACCTTCCGGGTGACCTCCTCGGCCCAGTCCTGCGGAGCCAAGCGGTCGAACTCTCCTCTGACGACCAGCGTGGGCACCGCCACGTGCGGCAGCTTGTCCTCCACGCGGTCGCGTACCGCCGCCTCGAAGCCGGCCAGGACCTGCCGGAGCCCGGCGTCGCGGTAGTCGGCGGCGTTGAGCGGCATCATGCGCGGGTCCTCGCGCCTGGAGTTGCGGAGCCACCGCGCGATGAGCCGCGGCCACGACCGGGCCGCCGGATCCACGGTGGGTCCGATCAGTACGAGCGAGCGCACCCGCTCCGGGTGACGCACCGCGACGTCCACGGCGACCTGGCAGCCGAACGAGCAGCCCGCCAGGCAGGCGGGCGGAAGCCCTTCGGCCGCCAGCCAGTCGGCCAGGGCGTCGGCGAGTTCGGTCAGGCCGAGCGCGTACGGCGGTTTCGTGCTCTGCCCGAATCCCGGCAGATCGACGGTCCAGGCGGGCAGGTGCTCCCCCAGCGTGGCGACCAGGGGGCGCAGCTCCCTGCTCGACACGCCCGCGCCGTGCACGCAGACCACCGGCGGGCTCCCGTCCGCGTCCGGCGGGACGCGCCGCCACGCGGTCACCGACCAGTCGCCGATCCTGGCCGTGCGCTGTTCGAGTTCGATCCCTGTGCTTCTCATGGCACAGACACAGGTGCCCTCAGGAAGGCCGGGCTCACTTTCCTCACATGGTCCGGCAGGCCGGATCCAGTCGGTCGGCGGTCCATCTGAGCGAGTGCGCCACCCGTACGCGCACCTTCGCCCTGGGGCGGTGCGGTCTGCGCGGCGCCTCGGGGAGCGCGTCGCCCAGCGAACCCCGGTAGCCCATCGCCGTCTGGTGCGCGAGGACCTGCATAGCGTCCATGACTCCTCCTTAATCAATTAAGACCTTAATCAATTAAGAAGGATGGGGCAAGCTCTTCGGTACGGTGGGACGATGGCCAGGGTGACACTGCAGACGATCGCCGACCGGGTGGGCGTGTCCCGGGCCACCGTGTCCTACGCCTTCTCCCGGCCCGACCAGCTCAGCGAGGGGCTGCGGCAGCGGATCATGGAGGTGGCCGACGAGCTCGGCTACGCGGGGCCCAACCCGACGGCGCGCTCGCTGCGGCTGGGGCGGGCGGGGGCGCTCGGGCTGATCTTCACGGAGACGCTGGCGTACGCGTTCGCCGACCCGTACTCGATCGGCTTCCTCCAGGGGCTGGCGACGGCGGCCGAGGACGCGGGGGTGGGGCTGCTCATCCTGCCGATCCCGCACGGCGACCGGCGCAGCGAGACGGTCAGGGACGCGGTGGTCGACTCGTTCTGCGTGATGTCGCTGGCCGACGGGCATCCGGCGCTGGCCGAGGTGTTCGCCAGGAAGCTGCCCGTCGTGGTGGTGGACGAGCCGTACGTGCCCGGACATCCGTTCCTGGGGATCGACGAGCCCGCCGCCGCGGCCACCGCCGCACGGCACGTCCTGCGGCTCGGGCACCGGCGCGTGGGCGTGGCCATGGTGGGGCTGCATGAGGACGGCTACACCGGCTGGGCCTCCCAGGAGCGTCAGCAGAGCGCCGTGTACGAGGCCATGCGGCGCCGGCGGGGCGGCTACCAGCAGGCCTGCGAGGAGGCCGGGATCGACTGGTCAGGCGTGCCGTTCTACGAGGTCGCGCGTAACTCGCGGGAGGCCGGGCGGAAGGCGGGACACGCGCTGCTCGGTCGCGACCCACGGCCCACCGCGATCCTCACCAACACCGACGTGCTCGCGCTGGGGATCCTCGACGCGGCCGCCGACCTGGGGCTGGAGGTGCCGAGGGAGCTGTCTGTGGTGGGCTTCTCCGACAGCGCGGCCGAGGAGGCGGGGCTCACCACGATCAGGCAGGCCAAGCAGGAGATGGGCGAGACGGCGGGGCGGCTGCTGCTGTCGGGGACCGCGGCCGAGCCGGAGCGCCTGATCTTCCCGTACGAACTGATCGTCCGCGCCTCGACCGCTCCCCCGCCTCAGACCTGACGGGTCAGGCCGCGCAGCGAGAGCTCGAGTCATTGAGTACCGCAAGAGCAACGCAGCGGGGCCCGCACCGTACGGTGCGGGCCCCAGCTGCGTGGTGCGTCAGGGTCAGGCGGGAACGATGTTCTCGGCCTGAGGGCCCTTCTGGCCCTGGGTGATGTCGAAGGCCACCTTCTGGCCCTCGCGCAGCTCGCGGTAGCCGCCGTTGGCGACGATGTTGGAGTAGTGCGCGAAGACGTCGGCGCCGCCGCCGTCCTGCTCGATGAAGCCGAAGCCCTTTTCCGAGTTGAACCACTTCACGGTGCCAGAAGCCATGTTGATCTCCTTTGATAGGTGTAAAGCCGAAATCCGCATCGGACGGATTTCGCGTCGCCGCGATAGGCCCACACCCGGAGAGAACGGGCAAACAACAATGCACCTGAGGCTACATACCGTCAGGTGCACACAAGTTTTTATGGGTACCACAACTGCAACTAGATCCAACTTAGCACACGTGCAGGCGTGCTACGCATACCCCCGCCGCTGGGACGGCGTCGTGGCGATCGACCGGCAGCGGGGTTTCAGGAAGCCGGAGGAGCGCCGACGGGGATGATCGACTTGGCCGGCATGGCCCAGCCCAGCGCGTGCGCGTCAGCGAAGGCGATCTGAAGGTGGATCAGCCAGGAGTCAAGGGTTCCAGACGGCGGCCACCTCGTCCGCGACCCCCAGCGCCCGGCCGTTCCTGGCGGCCGGTGCGCGTCGGGCGGGGTCCAGCAGGTTGCCCGGCGAGCGCCCGGTGACCTCGCGCCAGCTCTGCGGTTCCGGCGTCACCAGGGCGACCCGCACCCCGTCGCCCAGATCCGCGATCTGCTCTTCCACCCCGGGCATGATCCCCCCGCCCCGGGTGACCGGCGCGATGACCACGATGCGGTCGTAGCCCGCGGCCAGGTGGATATTGGCCGGCGAGCGCATGCCGCCGTCGATGTAGCGGCGTCCGCCGATCGTGGCGGGCGGCCGTACACCGGGGCTCGCGGTGCTGGCGCAGACGGCGTCCACCAGATCGACACCGCTACCGGCGTCGAAATCGGCCGGCTCGCCGCTCTCCGCGTCCACCGCCGCGATCACCAGCCGCGTGTCCGGCCATCCCCGCACCTCGTCGCCCAGCCACCCGGCCACCTGCGCCCGCCGCTCCGACTCCGGCGCGGTCTTCGCGGCCAGCGCGATGCGCCCCATCCGCGCGCCGAACTCCTGGGAGGTCTTCGACCTGGACAGCTGCCACACCATCCGGACCAGGCCCAGCGATGACGTCTTCGGCGCGCTCTCCCCGGCTGAGGGCTCGAGCTGCCTCGCGTACAGGCGTTCGAGATCCAGCCCGGAGGCGAGTTGCGCGCCCACGAGCGCGCCCGCCGACGTGCCCACCACCAGGTCCGCCTCCCGCAGGTCGACACCGCTCGCGGCGAGCCCGGCCAGGACACCGGTCTCCCAGGCGACCCCGACCACCCCGCCACCACCCAGGACCACCGCTCTGGTCGTCATCCGCACTCCTGATCACCGAATTTCCACGACAGGACCGCACCATCACTTGGGCTACCTGATCCAGAAACCGCTTACCGGCGGCCGGCCCCGTGGATAAGGTGGTCTTTCGCAGCATCTGGGAGGCATCCCCCATGGCGGAATTCATCGAGGTCCGGGCCACGGTCGAGGGCCACGAGCAAGCTGCCGCCCTCGCGCACGCCATCCTCGGAGCCGGGCTGGCGGCCTCGATCGACATCGCGGAAGTGCCGTCCACGCGCCCCGGCGAGATCACCTGGGAGCTCACGCTCGTCACGACCGACCGCCATGCGGCCACGCTCGAACAGCACCTCAGGCAGACCGGCGAGTGCTGCTCCATCGTCAGCGCGCCGGTCATCCACGACGTCGACGGCTACCCCGACTGGCTCGGCGACGGCCGGCACTGACGCCTACTCCCAGTCCCAGCGCGGGACCTCGCGCAGGGGGTGGAGCTGGTCGTCGGTCTCCGCGTGGGAGTTCTGGACGGCCACTTCCGTGCCGAACTCCACGTGAGAGCGGAGCGAAGCCCTGAACGGCTCGTCGCCGGGCAGCCCCGCCTGGTCGGCCGCCGCCATGTACAGCTCGACGAACCGCCGCCGCTGCTCCTCGTTGATCTTCAGACCTCGGTGGGCGTCGATGAGCAGCGGGAACCCGCCCATCTCCTTGGAGAAGGTGTCGGGACCGCCGAAGGTCTCCACCGTGAAGGCGGTCAGGTTGTCGATATGACTTGGCCTGCCCTCGCCGAAGAGCGGCTGGAGCAGCGGGTCGGCCAGCAGGCTGCGGTAAAAGATCTCGATGAACGCGCGCAGGCCCTCTTCGCCCCCCGCGTGCTCGAATAGCGTCTTCACGGTTACAGCCTCACAGGTGACGGCAGGCCGTGCCAGCCCCACTTTTCCGCATTTCCCATGTCAAACAAACCCGAAGTACGGCAAACAGGGCTCCAGGCCGTGGATCTTCACCGGGACCGGGTCGGCGAAGTCGGCGCAGTCGAGGCGCAGGCGCTGCTGGACCGCCCGCCTGCCGCGTACCTCGTCTACCGACAGCCCGTCGGCCCGGTAGCCGAGCTTGCGGGAGACACCCAGCGAGGCGGCGTTGTCCAGGAACGCGCTGGAGACGGCCGTCCGGGCGCCGAGCCCCGCGAAGGCCAGATGCAGGACGGCGGCGCGCATCTCGGTGCCGAAGCCCTGGCCCTGGTGGGCGCGGCCCAGCCACGAGCCCGTCTGCACCTCGCGGGTGACCGCGAAGCTCTGCCCGGACAGGTCCTGGGTGCCGATCACCCGCCCTTCGTGAACGACGACGAAGTTGCAGCACCAGCGCTCGCGCTGCCACCGCGACATGATGCCGAGCTGGTAACGGATGACGTTCGCCGGCAGCTCGTCGGCGGGGGCGTCGGTCCACGGAACGCCGAACGGCATCAGGGCCGGATCATGCACGCCTTCCAGCGCGCGGTCGGCCAGCTCGTCGAGATCCTCCAGGGAGGGCAGCCGGAGCTCCAGGCGGGGGGTGGTCAGGCGCAGATCGAATACGGGCCAGTGACGCATACCGGCCCATTGTTCCGAACATCGCGGACGGCATCATCCCTATTTCCGCGCGGGCACATTATTCCGGAACCACACCCTCGACCCTGTCGTTGATCGGGTCGACGACCCCTCTCACATGGTGAGGAATGTTGGTACTGACCAGATTACGGTTGGCCTTCTTCGTCGCGCCCGTATTGATGGTGCCGGGATGCACGGTCACGCCACCCGCTCCCGCCCCTGCCGAAGTATCCACCGTTCCGCAGCCGTCCCAGGAGACGGCGGATGACGACGACGATGACGAGGGATACATCGAGATCTGCGTCGTCAAGAAGACGCGGATTCGGGTCAACTATCGAGGCTGCGATGATGCGCAGTCCGGCCTCACCTGGTATTTCTTCCCGCTGGACGCCCGGATTCCCGCCACCGGATCCCGGGCGAAGCGGGGCTCGTTCAAGCAGCCGCCCGGGGACTCGTACCGGGCTCCGGCAAAGGGCGGCATCGGCTCGAAGGTGATGCTCACCGACGTCGACGCCCGCGTCGAGATATGCGTTGTCAAAAGGACGCGCATCAGGGTCTCCGATATCAGGTGCGATGACGGCGAGAAAAACCATTCCTGGTACTACATCCGCATCGACGGGCACGTTCCGCCGGTCGGCGGGAAAGGCGAGGACGGCTCTTTCCGGAAGCCGTACGGGGAGACTTACCGCGCGCGGAGGAGCGGCGGAGATGCGGCCAAGGCGGCCGTGGATTACGAGGACCCCGATGCCCCCGAGGCGGAGGAAGAGGAGGAGGAGTATTGCACCACCACCATCAACGGTGAGTGCGTCGCGACCAACCGCTGCACAGAGACCGTCAACAGTGTCTGCACCAAGACGGAGGACGACACCCTGGGCGATGTCACTCGCAAGTGCACCAACGTTTACCGGAACAAGCGCTGGACGCGACGGTGCTCACGGTAGGTCCCGAGTCAGCTCGCGCGCATCAACCCGTGGCAGGCGATGGCCGCCGCGGCCACGACATTCAGCGAGTCCACGCCGGCGGCCATCGCCGCCGAGCTCATCGGGATGCAGACCGCCTGATCCGCCTCGTGCAGCCAGTGCGACGACAAGCCGTCGCCCTCCGAGCCGAGCAGCAGCGCCACCCGGTCACCCAGCTTGACCTCGTCCATGGGGATGGCCGTCTGATCCGGGGTCAGGGCGAGCGTCTGGAAACCCGCCTCCCGCAGCCGCGCCAGCCCGCCGAACCAGTCGTCCATGCGCGCGTACGGGATCGAGAACACCGCGCCCATCGAGACCTTCACCGCCCGCCGGTACAACGGATCGGCGCACCGGGGCGACAGGAGGATCCCGTCCACGCCCAGGGCGGCGGCGCTCCGGAAGATGGCGCCGACGTTGGAGTGGTCCACCAGGTCCTCCAGGACGAGCAGCCGCCGCGCGTGCCCCTTCAGCAGGGTCTCGACGGAGGGCAGGGAAAGGCGTTCCATCGAGGCCAGGGCGCCGCGGTGGACCTGGAAGCCCGCGATGCCCGACATGATCTCGTCGCTCACCACGTAGACGAGGGCGTCCCCGAGGACGTCCTCGAGCGAGGGCAGCCAGCGGCGCGTGGTCAGGACCGAGCGGATCGGGTAGCCGGCGCCGATGGCGCGCCTGATCACCTTCTCCCCCTCCGCCAGGAACAGGCCCCGCGAGGCCTCCAGGCTCTTGCGCAGTTCCACGTCCCTGAGCCGGGTGTAGTCGGACAGGCGGGGGTCGTCGGCGTCGGTTACGTACTCAAGCACCTTCCGATAGTGCCATGCGCTGCCTGACCTGCCAGACCGTCGCATAGCAGGTCAGCACCAGGCACAGGCCGATCAAGGTGCCCGCGCCCGTCTTGGTGAGCACGCTGGGGATGCCGAGCTCCGGGGCGGGCTCGTCCACGAGAGGCCAGAGCAGCGCGCCCGCGATCGTCCCGATCGAGCACAGCAGCATGACGAGCCCCCGCACGCGCCGGCTGATCCGCAGGCGGTCGGGCACGGGGCTGTCCGCCATCCGGGACAGGCCGCGCCATCCCCACCACAGCACGACGGCCAGGCCGATCACGGACGAGACGTACTGCAGCAGCCGGAAGAGCCGGATCACGCCGAACACCCGGATCGACAGCCAGTCCCCCCACTCCTCAGGGCCTCTGGAGTGGGTGAAGGAGTCCCAGAAGACGTGGGAGGCCGCACCGATCACCGCTCCGACGGCCATGGGGACGAGTTGGGGCCGAGAAGGGGCCAGGACGGCGGCGCGGCCCGCGAGCGACGGCGGGAGCAGCGAGATCAGGGGTTCCCTGAAGACGCCGTGGAAGAGCGGCAACAGCAGCAGGACGCAGGCGAGGTCGATGGTGACCACGCCGACCCAGGAGTGCCACTTGCCGTAGTCGGGCAGGAACGGCAGGAAGATCGGCAGATCGGGGACCATCGCCCCGAGCGCCAGCGCCCACGGATCGGCGAACCTGCGTACGCGCGGCGACGACATCAGCGGTACCACCGCGGCCATGTGACTGGGCGTGAACGGCAAACCGGGCCCCCCTCCGTTGCGATCAGCGCTCATTATGCGGGCAAAGTTCTCCATCCCTCGCTGCCCGGACGCTACGTTACGGTACGTAGTGGGTACATTACACATCGCTGTCGACGGCCGGATAGCCGGGGAGTGCGGAGGGTCATGGTGCCTGACCAGCGGATTCATGCGCATCCGGCCGCGTCAGCCGACTGGCTGCGCGCCGCTCGCGCCGCCCGTTCCCTCTCGGTGGCCACGCTGGTCTGGCTGGGCGTGGAGAGCACGCTCGGCCTGGCAGCCGGCTTCGCGGCGCATTCCCTGGCGCTGATCGGATGGGGCCTGTCGTCGTTGGTGGAGGCGGCGGCCAGCCTGATCGTGGTGTGGCGGTTCACCGGCGCCCGCACGCTCTCGCCGAGCGCCGAGCGCACCGCCCGGCGGGCGGTCGCGGTGAGCTGCTGGCTCCTCGCGCCCTACCTGGTCCTCCACGTGGCCTACGACCTCGACGCCGGACAGCGGTCGGCGCCGAGCGCGCTGGGGGTCGCGGTGACGGCGATCAGCCTGATCAGCATGCCCGTCTTGGGGGTGGCCAAGCGGCGGCTCGGGGCGCGGCTGGCGTCGGCGGCCACCTCGGGAGAGGGCGCGCAGAACCTCATCTGCGCCGCCATGGCGGCGGGGGTGCTGGCGAGCCTGTGGCTCACCACGCTGGGCTGGTGGTGGGTCGATCCGGCCGTGGCGGTGGGGCTGGCCGCGGTCGCCGTACGAGAGGGCGGACGGGCCTGGCGCGGCCACGACTGCTGCCATTAGCCGCTCGATCCGGCCAGTCACGATTTCCTCTCGCGGAACATCACGCAAAGAGGAAACTGCACTTACAGGCGGTAGTCACCGCACCAAAAGGGCTGTTTTCCCACACTCAGCACACCGAGTATCGTTCCGGAAGTATTGCGGAGTATCTCCCGCTAGGGTCTCCGACAACGTTCAAACCATAGCTAAGAGGACATCGTGGGGCGACACCGCACAGACGAGCTCGACGGCGGATACAGATCGCACGAACCCCCGGCCCGCAGACGCTCCAGCAGCGGTCGCGGCAGGGTGATCGTGCCGCTGGCCGGCGCCGTCGCGCTGGCCGTGCTCCTCGGTGTCGCCGCGTTCGTCATCTTCAACCGCGATCACGACTGCTCGGGCGGCAAGCTGGCGCTGCGCGTCGTCGCGACCCCCGACATCCAGCCCGCGCTCAACAAGATCGCAGGTAGCTACAACAAGGCCATGCACTCGATCGACAGCAAGTGCGTCGAGGTGACGGTGGCCAAGGAGGCCGCGGCCCGGACCGCGAACGCGGTGGCCGCGGGCAAGGCCAACGCCGACTTCTGGGTGGCGGACTCCAGCCTCCTGATGGAGAGCCTGCGCAACTCCCCGGCCGGCCAGGCGCTGCCGCAGGTGGACGGCTCGATCGCGGTCTCGCCCGTGGTGCTGGCGGCGGCCAAGTCGTCCGCGTCGAAGCTGACCGGCACCCTCCAGCCGAGCTGGACCGCCATGATCTCGGCGGCGAACGTGGCCAACGTGGACGGGCCGGGCAAGAAGGTCCGCGTGCTCGCCCTCGACCCTCAGAAGAACTCCGCCGGGCTGGCCGCGCTGCTGGCCGCCGCCGGCGCGGCGAAGGAGGCCAAGCAGGACAAGGCGCTGGTCGGCGCGCTGAAGGAGCTGTCGGGGCAGCTCGCGTCCGACTCGACGGCGCTGCTGGCGAGCCTCACGGTGAAGTCGGGCAGCAGGGTGCCCATCGGCGTCGCCTCCGAGCAGGCCATCTACGCCCACAACGCCAAGAAGCCGGAGAATCCGGTGGTCGCGCTCTATCCGAAGGAAGGCACGCTGAGCCTCGACTACCCGGTCACGATCCTCACCAAGGATCCGTCGGTGCTCAAGGCCGCGGCGGACTTCAAGCAGGACCTCGCCACGGAGTCGGCCAAGAAGGTCCTGCGCGAGGCGGGCTTCCGCAGCACCGACGGCAAGGGGGGCGACGCGCTGTCGAAGGACAAGGGGTTCACGCCTGAGACGCCGCCGGCCCTGGAGCCGCCGGACGGCGCGACCGTCGCCAGGATGGTGCAGACCTGGTCCAGGCTGAACCTCGGCAGCCGCCTGCTCACGCTGCTCGACGTCTCCGGCACGATGGCGCTGCCCGTTCCCGGTACGGGGATGACCCGCATGCAGGCCATCAACAAGATCGCCACCGAGGGCCTCGGCCTGTTCCCCGCCGACTCCGAGCTGGGCCTGTGGACGTTCTCCACGCATATGGACGGAAAGGGCAAGGACTGGAAGGAGCTCGTCTCCTTGGGCCCGCTCAGCGAGTCGATCAACGGGACGCTCCGCAAGGACATGCTGGTCAAGACGTTCGCCTCGATCCAGGCCAAGGCCACGGGCGACACCGGGCTGAACGACACGGTCAAGGCCGCGTACACGCAGATGACCAAGACGTACCAGGAAGACAAGATCAACACGATGGTCATCCTCACGGACGGCGCCGGCAACGACGACCCGGACGGCGGCGTGAAGAACGGCGAGATCCTGCAGTTCCTGAAGAAGACCTACAACCCGAAGCGGCCCGTCAGCATCCTGCTGATCGCGTTCGGCCCGGAGGCCGAGAAGGGCAAGCAGCAGATGGACGCCCTGGCCAAGGCCACGGGAGGCGAGGCGTACATCGCCAAGAACATCCTCCAGGTGCGCGACTTCTTCCTCCAGGGCATGGAACGCCGCCTCTGCACCCCCAACTGCGACGGGTAATACCTGTTGGGCATGGGGGGTTAACCGGTCATGACACGGCCGCGTCCTCTCCGCGTGGGGCTTGAGTGCCCGTTCTACCCGCGGGGAGGGGATCCGTGCCCGGATGGCCGTCCGTCGGTCGCGCCGAGGAGCATGAGCTGGTCGAGGCTCTGCGCCGCGCGCACACCGACGCTCCCGCCAAGCTGTACGACCTGTACGCCGAGCGGCTGCACGACTACGCCAGTTCCTTCGCCGCCGACGTGGCCGCGGACGCCGTGCACGACGCCCTGGTCACCGCGCAGGGGTGCGTGCACCGGCTGAAGGAGCCGGCCAGGCTGCGGGCCTGGCTGTACGCGCTGACCAGGTTCCAGGTACGCGCCAGGCTGGCGCATCGGACGCCCGCGGAGGGCATGCCGCTGCCGGTGCTGGAGGAGCACGACGACCCCGAGCTGGCCGATCTGGTCCACGAGACGCTGGGCGAGCTGAGCAGGAGCGAGCGCGAGGTCCTGGAGCTGTCGCTGCGCCACGGCCTGACGCCGGCCGAGGTCGGCGCGGTGCTCGGGCTGACCTCGCGGCAGGCGGTGGGCCGGCTCGGCAGGGCCCGTGACCACCTGGAGAACGCGGCCGCCGCCGTGGTGCTGGCCAGGACAGGGCGGGCGCACTGCCCTGACCTGTCGGCCATGCTGGACGGTTGCGAGTCCCCGCTCACCCCGCTGCTGCGGCGGCGGCTGTCGGGGCACATCGGCGGGTGCGAGGTGTGCACCGAGGGCCGGCACCGTCGGGTCTCGGCGGGGCGGCTCCTGGACCTGGTGCCGGTCGCGTACCCGCCCATCTCGCTGCGCCGCCGGGTGATCGACACGTGCGTCAACCCCGAGCGGGACCAGACCCGCACCCTGATCACCGATCGCGGGGACAGCTTCGACAAGACCGGCTTCCCCGTGGCCGCCGAGCCCCGCTCACGGCGGCGCAGGCAGCGCCGCCTGGCGCCGGTCCTGCTGGCGGGCGCGTGCGTGCTGGCCGCCACGGGGGCCATGGTCGCGATCAACGGCGGCGACTCCTCCGACGACACCCCCTTGCGAGCCGCGCCCTCGCCCACCTTCTCGGTCGAGGAGAGCCCTGGGGAGGACACCGCGGAGGACGCTCCGACGCCCGAGCCCACGGACGAGCAGGACGAGCAGGACGAGCTCACGCCGACCCCGACGCCCAGCCGCACCCCCTCCGGCCGCGTCACCCCGACGGCTCGGCCGAGCGCCAGGCAGGCGACCGCCCCGACACCCGCCCGCCGCAGGCCGGCACCCGGCGCCCGGCTCGGCACGTCGTGCCCGCAGGCGATCGACGGCGCGGCCAAGGTCGGGCTCAGGGCCCGCAACGCCGCGGTCTCGTGGGTGGCGACCGCCTCGCAAGGGCTGGACGTGTTCCCGGCGAGCGGGTCGATCAAGGCCGGCGGCTCCGTGGCGATCTGGGTGACGGTCCTCGACCCGGACAGCTCGGGCAGGGGCCGCGTCACCTTCACCTCGAACGGCGGCACCGCGAGCTGCTCGCTGGCCTGGAACGGCCGTACGGGGCAGACCTCGGAGCCGACCGGCGAGCCGACGGCCTCAGCCGAGCCCAGCGCGTCGTCCTCCGAGACCGCGTCCGCGGACGACGCCGAGAATCTCGACGGCTAAAAGATCACCATTGTGTGGATCGGCATTTATAGCCGACATAAATGGATGATTCGGCCCTTCACTCGAAGAGGACTGTCCGCATAGGGCATTGTGGTGTGCCTGGGAGACGGCCCGAGGCCGAAACCCCTTGACTGTGTGCTGAAACCCCACGAGAAAATCTTTGTATGGCGGTAAACCAGGGTGCGTCGCCAAGCGTCGGCATTGACGGCCCATGGCCCAGATTGGTCCCATGAAATAGCGATCAGTAGTGCTTTGATAACAGAGCAGGAGAGAGGCATGCTCAAGCAGCAGCGCACGGTACTGAAGTGGCTGGTGGCTCTCGCCTGCATAGCCGGCGCAGTTGTGGCGCTTTTCGACATAAACACCCCGTTGCGCCCATTTCTAATCTCTCTGTTCCTTCTGGTCGTTCCCGGTGCGGCGGTTGTAGGACTGTTGCGCGATCGTGACCCCCTTGCCGCGTTATCAGTAGGGGCCGCGGCAAGTCTCGTACTCAACGTGCTTCTCGCTCAGGCGATGTTGCTGTTCGGCGCGTGGTCGCCCCGGGCAGGCGTCGCGACGGTCGCCGTGCTCGGAGGGTTCATGTACGTGCTTCGCGTGTTGTACCGGGGGAAGAGCATGCAGACGCGGCAGGGGGCCAGGTGAACATCCAGGTAATACGGCCGGGAGAGCTCGGTGACTCCGAGCGGAGCCGATGGCGGGAGCTGCAGAAAGCCGATTCGAGACTGGACAATCCATTCCTTTCGGTCGAGTTCGCGGTGGCGATGGACCGCGTACGCGATTACGTGCGGGTGGCGGTCATCTCCGGCGCCGACGGCATCGTGGGGTTCTTCCCGCACGAGCGGCACAACTTCGGCATCGGCAAGCCGCTCGGCGGCTTCCTCACCACCTGCCACGGGTTGATTTCGACCCCCGAGCTGCAGCTCGACGCCAGGGCGCTGTTGCGGGCCTGCAAGCTCAGCGTGTTCGACTTCGACCACCTGGTGGCGGGACAGCCCACCTTCGCCCCCTACGAGCAAGATGTCCGGCCCGCCCCGGTCATGGATTTCACCTCCGGGTTCGACGCCTGGATCGAGCAGGTCAGGTCCAATTCCCCGAAAAACCTCAAGACCGTCCGCTACAAGGAGCGCAAGCTCGGCAGGGAGCAGGGCGAGCTGCGCTTCGAGTGGGCCTCCGCCGACCCCGAGGTGCTGCGCACGCTGCTGACATGGAAGTCCGACCAGTATCGAAGAACTGGCCGGGTGGATAGATTCGCCCAGCCGTGGATCGTCGAATTGACGGACATGATGCATGCCGAAAAGTCATCGGACTTCGCAGGCGTCCTGACCATGCTTTATGCCGGGGATGTACCGGTTGCCGGGCATTTCGGCCTCCGGACGGCCACCACGCTTGTAGGGTGGTTCCCCGCCTACGACATCGAGTTCAGCCGTTATTCGCCGGGCATCGTCCATCATCTCCAGATGGCCGAGGCCGCCGCGAACGACGGACTGCACATGGTGGATATGGGCAAAGGCGGCAAAGAGTACAAAGACTGGCTCAAGAGCGGAGTCTTGTACGTCGCCGAAGGTCGCATCTCAAGACCCTCCGCGGCAGCGGCGGTCCATTGGATGGGCCGAACTCCTTTCAACAAGGCCCGAACAATCGTCATGGAGCGACCGTCTCTTTATAAGGCGGCCGACCGTGTGCTCAAGGGCTTCGGTCGAATGCGCACCTCGATGCAGCAGCAAGAGTCACCCAACCCCGTAGTGAAAGCACCAACGGGAGCACGCTGAACGCTTCCGTGTCCCCGGCAGACACCCTCACAGCACAGGACCCTTTCGATGCATCGTTCACCGGCTTCGCCATTCCCTCGGCACCCGGGTGTGGCCGCGTCCGGATCGCGGCGGGGAGGGGTCCCGGAAGGATCGCCCTCGCCATGAGTCCCGAGATAGCCAAGCACAACGGCAAACCGCAAGCAGCACCCTTGCGGTCGATGCCGCCGCCCACCAGCTTCACACCCGTCACGCCGCACCTGGCGATCTCCCCGACGGTGAGCGTGGTCGTGCCGGCGATGAACGAGGCAGAGAACCTGCCGCACGTCTTCGCCACGATCCCGAAGTGGGTGGACGAGATCGTGCTCGTCGACGGCAACTCCGTCGACGACACAGTAGCCGTGGCCAGGCGGCTGCGGCCCAACCTGAAAGTGGTCACGCAGACCGGCAGGGGCAAGGGTGACGCCCTGGCAGCCGGCTTCGCGGCGTGCACCAGCGACATCATCGTGATGATCGACGCCGACGGCTCGACCGACGGCCGCGAGATCATCTCCTTCGTCGGGGCCCTGGTGACGGGCGCCGACTTCGTCAAGGGCTCGCGCTACGCGGCCGGCGGCGGCAGCGACGACCTGACGCTCAACCGGCGGCTCGGCAACAAGTTCTTAACCACGGTGGTCAACGTGTTGTACGGCACCAGATACACCGATCTGTGCTACGGCTACAACGCCTTCTGGGCCCGCCACCTCGACGTGCTCGACCTCGACTGCGACGGCTTCGAGGTGGAGACGCTGATGAACGTGCGTGCCGCCAAGGCCGGGCTGAAGGTGCACGAGGTGCCGAGTCACGAACGCACCCGCATTCACGGCGAGAGCAACCTTCGCGCCGTACGAGATGGCCTCCGCGTGCTCAAGACCATCCTGAAGGAGTGGCGTCGCCAGCCCGCTCCACTTCAGCCTGAGCCGACCGCCACTCCCGCCGCTGACCGAGGCGTCGCATAAAAGGAAACACTTGTGAACACGTCTGTTGTCATCTGCGTCTACACCGAGGAACGGTGGGAGGACATCAGGCAGGCAGTCGAGTCGGTCGAGAGCCAGACACGCCCGGCATACGAGCTGATCCTGGTGGTCGATCACAACCCCGACCTGCATCTCAAACTCAAGCGGGCGTACCCGCAGGCCACTGTGGTGGCGAACACGCACGAGAAGGGGCTGTCGGGAGGCAAGAACACCGGCGTGGCCACGGCCAACGGTGAGATTGTCGCGTTCCTCGACGACGACGCGGTCGCCGACGCCGGGTGGCTGGAGGCTTTGGAGGAGGGCTTCCAGGTAACCGGCGTGGTGGGCGTAGGAGGCCGGACGGAGCCGCTGTGGGCGTCGGGGAGGCGCCCGCGGTGGTTCCCGTACGAGTTCGACTGGACGGTCGGCTGCAGCTACCGCGGCATGCCCGAGGTACGCGCGCCGATCCGTAACGTGATGGGCGGCAACGCCGCCTTCCTGCGTGACGTCGTCTCCGAGGTGGGCGGGTTCCACAGCGGGATCGGGCGCAGCGTGCAGGGCCGCAAGTCGCGCCCCCTGGGGTGCGAGGAGACGGAGTTCTGCATCCGGCTGAGCCAGCGCAGGCCGGGCGCGGTCATGCTCTTCGAGCCGCGCGCGGTGATCGGGCACAAGGTGTCCCGGCAGCGCGAGCGGTTCGCCTACTTCAGATCCAGATGCTACGCGGAGGGGCTGTCGAAGGCCCTGGTGACGCGGGAGGTCGGCACGCAGGACGGCCTGGCCAGCGAGCGCGCCCACGCGCTGAGGGCGCTGCCGCTCGGCGCCCTGCGCGGCGTCGGCGAGGCGCTGCGGGGCGACCTGGGCGGGCTCGGCAGGGCGGCCGCGATCGTGGTCGGGCTGGCCTGGACGACCTGGGGTTACGTGGTGGGTTCCGCACGGCTGAAGGCGGCACGCCCATGACCCGGATCCCGATCCTGATGTACCACTCGGTCAGCGACACCCCCAACGACGAGACCAGCCCGCACGCGGTGCGGCCGTCCGACCTGGCCGAGCAGCTCGCGTACCTGGCGGAGAGCGGGTTCACCCCGCTCACGCTGGGCGACCTGGTGGCCTCCCTCCACCACAACAACGGCCGGTCGATGCCCGCCAAGCCGATCGTGATGACGTTCGACGACGGTTACGCCGACTTCCACAGCCACGCGCTGCCCCTGCTCGAGCGCCACGGCTTCCCCGCGACGGTCTTCCTGACCAGCGGCTGGGTGTCCGACGCGGGCGGCGACGCGGCGGGCCGCCCCCTCGACCGGATGCTGAGCTGGGGCCAGGCCCGCGAGGCCGCGCAGACCGGCATCGAGATCGGCGGCCACAGCCACAGCCACCCCCAGCTCGACCAGCTCCGCACCGAAGAGCTCCGGCAGGAGCTGCGCAGGAACAAGGGCCTGCTGGAGGAGAAGATCGGCGCGCCGGTCGCCACCATGGCCTACCCCTACGGCTACTCCAGCGCCCGCGTCCGCCAGGAAGTCCGCAAGGCCGGATATTTCGCCGCCTGCGCCGTGAACAACACGATCGCCGCCGACCGCCACGACATGCTCGCTATCCCCCGATTGACGGTCGGAAAGGGCACGACCATCGCCATGTTCAGACGCGCCGTCGAGGGCAGCGCCGTTCCCCTCATCTACCTGCGCGAGCGCATCCTCACCAAGGGGTACGCGGTCGTGCGCCGGACGAGGTACGGGCTGCAGCGGGTGCGCGGAAATGTCTAGCATCTGGGGCAGGATCCTCGGCGACCTGCGTAATCCGCTCTTCCGCCAGGGCTACGCGCTCATGGCGAACACCGTCGTCACCGGTGTGCTCGGCATGGGCTACTGGCTGCTGGCGGCACACCACTACTCGCCCGAGGAGTTCGGCCGCGGGCAGGCGGTGATCACGGCGATGCGGCTGTTCGCGTCGCTGATCGCGCTGGGGTTCGTGGGCGCGCTGGCCCGCTTCCTGCCGGTGGCCGGCCGCCGCACCCCCGAGCTGATCCTGCGCGGGTACGGCCTGGCCGCCGCCACGGGCGGGGTCGCCGCGCTCGGGTTCCTGCTGACCCTGCCGATGTGGGGGAAGACGTACTCGGTGCTCGGCGGCTTCTGGCCCGGGCTCTTCTTCCTGGCGTCCGTGCTGGTGTGGGCCGTCTTCACGCTGCAGGACGTGGTGCTGACCGGGCTGCGCAGGGCGCCGTTCGTGCCCGTGAACAACCTGCTCTTCGGCATCGTCAAGATGGGGCTGCTGGTCGCGCTGGCCGGGGCGCTGCCGTCGGGCGGCATCTTCGTCTCCTGGGTCATCCCGACCGCGCTCGCGCTGATCCCGGTGAACTGGCTGATCTTCGGCGTCGTGGTGCCCAGGCACGTCAGGGAGTCCCGCGCCGAGCGGGAGCCGCCCCGGCTGCGCGAGGTCGGCAGGTTCCTCGCCGGGGACTTCCCCGGGACGCTGTCGATCCTGGGAATCGTCTACCTGGTGCCCGTGGTGGTGGCCACGCGGGTGGGCGAGGCCACGTTCGGGCGCTTCTCGATGGCGCACACCCTCGCGAGCATGATCGAGCTGCTGGCCATGAACATGGCGGTCTCGCTCACCGTCGAGGGCTCCTTCGACCACGCCCGGCTGGCCGAGAACTGCCGTCACGCACTGCGGCGGGCCTTCCTGATCGTCACCCCGATCATCGCGGTGGCGATTGCCGCGGCGCCGCTGATCCTGACCGTCTTCGGCTCCGAGTTCGCGGCCGAGGGCACGACGCTGCTGCGCCTGATGTCGCTGGCCGTGCTGCCGCGGGTGCTGATCGAGGTCTATCTGAGCGCGCTGCGGGCGCAGTCGCGGGCGCGGATGCTGGCGGCCGTGCAGATCGGGCTGGCCGTTCTCGTGCTGGTGTCCACCGTGGCGCTGTTCCCGTACGCCGGCGTCAACGCGGTCGGGTACGGGCTGCTCTTCAGTGAGGTGCTCATGGGACTTGTGATCCTTGGGAATCTCCGCAGAATTCTCAGGTTCGACGAAAGAGGGACACAGGCTGTTACCCACGGGTCGGCCGGGGCCGCATGATGGTCAACGTGACGCAACGCGAGGGCGACGGCGTCGAGCCGGACGCGGACACGACGGCGGTCGTACGACTGCCTGCCACCTTGCACATCGGGCACCCACCGGCGGCGGCCGATGCGCCGCCGAGCGAGGCCGCCCCCGCCGAGGCGCCGCCGAGCGAGGCCGCCCCCGCCGGAGCGCCACCGGAAGCCGAGCCTCAGCAGGTCGCCCCGCCGCCCGAGCCGCGCGCGCGGGGCGGGCGGCTCGGGGCGCTGGTCGCCGGCGCCCCCAGGTGGCTGCCCGCGGTGCTGGTCCTCGAGGGCCTGGTCATGTACGTCCTCGCCCTCAAGGTCCCCCCGGGCCCGCTGCGGGGCGTGGATCCGAACGACATCGACGGCCTGGGCCTGATCTCGGCACTCCCGCCGACGGCGTTCTTCGCCATCCTGATCATGATCGTGTCGTTCTTCGTCACGGTCGCCCAGAGCAGCGACCGCAAGTTCCTCCTGCTGTTCCAGATCGCCGCCATCACGTTCGCCCTGCACGGCGCCGGGGCCCTGGTGGCGACGGAGCCGCGCTTCCCCACGGCGTACATCCATGCCGGTTTCGTGGAGTTCATCAGCAGGACCGGCGAGTCTGCCATCAGCATCGACGCCCGCATGGGCTGGCCCGGCTTCTTCGCGCTGTTCGCCTTCGTGACGCAGGCGGCCGGCATCACCGACCTGACGACGATCCTGCAGTGGACGCCGCTCGTCTCCAACCTGCTCTATCTGCTCCCTTTCGTGCTGATCCTGCGCCAGGTCGTGGCCACCACGCGGGCCCGGTGGTTCGCGGCGCTGCTGTTCGTGCTGGTGCAGTGGATCGGGCAGGACTACTTCTCGCCGCAGGGCTTCACGTTCGCGCTGTATCTGGCGTTCGTGGCGATCCTGCTCAGATGGTTCGGCCGGGTCGAGCCGCGTAGGAAGCCGGTCCCGCCGAAGGGGCTGCGCAAGCTGCTCGGCAGGCTGGACGCGATGACCCCGGGCGAGCTGGCCAACACCGGCACGTTCCGGGCCGACAAGCTGCTCATGCTGCTCATGCTGCTGGCGCTGTTCGTCGCGGCGGTGGCCTCGCACCAGATCACGCCGTTCATGATGCTCGGGGTCGTGACGGCGTTCCTGATCTTCAAGCGGACCTCGCTGACCTGGGCGATGCCGTTCTTCCTCGGGCTGGCGGTGCTGGCCTGGATCAGCTACATGACGGTGGGCTTCTGGTCCGGCCAGATCGACGCCATCTTCGGCGGCCTCGGCCGGATCCTGCAGAACATCCGCAGCAACACCGGCGACCGGATCGAGGGCAGCGATCCCGCGCACGCGCTGGTGCTGAAGGCGCGGCTCGGCATCCTGGCGCTGATCCTCGGCCTGGCGGCCACGGGGCTGGTCAGGCGGTGGCGGCGCGGGGTGTTCGACCGGTCGGCGCTGATCCTGCTCTGCGTGCCGGTGCTGGCGCTGGGGCTGCAGAGCTACGGCGGCGAGATCGGGCTGCGGATCTACATGTTCGCGCTGCCCGGGGCGTGCCTGCTGGCCGCGTACGCGTTCTTCCCCAACCTGCCGGCCGACAGCGTGGACGTGCGCGAGGAGACCCAGCCGCTGCGCCCCAGGAAGGTACGCGTCGACCCGCAGTTCACCAGGAAGCTCTCGGTGGTGCTCGCGGCCTGCTTCGCGGTGGTCTTCGCGTTCGCGTTCCTGCTGGCCAGGTACGGCAACGAGAAGTTCGAGCGGGTCACCACGGGTGAGGTGGCCGCCCTGCACTACATCTACGAGCACGACAAGCCGAGCGCCAAGGTGCTCTACCTGGTCCCCAAGAAGGGGCCCGAGGTCACGCCGACCCTGCCGTGGGGCGAAAGGGACGTCGAACTGGTCAATTTCGGCGTTCAGGCCCTCGTGCACAAGGACCCCACGCAGGTCGCGGACGCGGTCCAGGCGCTCAAGGAGGAGCCGCGGAACTCGTACCTGATCGTGAGCCGCGGGCAGGTGAGCTACCTGCAGCTCAACGACGGCTACCCGGAGGACTGGGGGACGAGGTTCCGCGCGGCGCTGGACGCCTCGCCCGATCTGAAGCGGGTGTTCTCCAACGAGGACGCCGCGCTCTACACCTGGAAGAAGTTCGTCAGGGGCACCGAGATCCCCGATCCCCGGCCGTACAAGGGGCGCGGCGACCCCACCTCGCCCTGGACGCCGGTGGGCATCGGCGCGCTGGGCGTGACCTGGGTGGCGCTCTTCGCCTACGAGATCATCTGCTTGAACGGCCGGAAACGCGGGCGCAGGACCCGCAAGCGCCTGCTCTTCCTGGCGGTCCCCGCTTTCGCGGTGGCTCTGGCGGTGATCGTCGAGAGATTCATTTACATCGCACAAAATAACTGAATTCACAGGAAACTTTCAGCTTGTGCGGGATGATGTAACCCGATCTCAGGACACAGGAGACACTTCCCGCCATGCCCGACGCACGACTCGCGGCCGCGAGAATCGCTTCTGTGGACGCCCTGCGGGGTTTCTCGCTCCTGGGCATCCTCGTCGTCAACATCGCCTTCCTCGCCTCCGGTTACCGCATGGCCGGAATGGCGGAGCCCGCGTTCCAGTCCTCACTGGACTGGAGCGTGCGGTGGGTCGTGACCATGCTCGTGGAGAACAAGTTCTACTTACTGTTCTCCTTCCTGTTCGGCTACAGCTTCACGCTCCAGGTCGACTCGGCGGCGCGGCAGGGGCGACCGTTCGTGCCGATGTTCCTGCGCCGGCTGGCCGGGCTGCTCCTGCTCGGGCTGGCGCACGCCGTGCTGCTCTTCCCCGGCGACATCCTGACGACGTACGCCGCCGTGGGCCTGGCCCTGCTGGTCTTCCGCAAGATCCAGCCCAGGACGGCGGTGGTGCTGGCGGTGCTGCTGACCGCGATGCTGGCGCTCGGCTTCGTGCTGCTGGGCCTGCTGGCCATGCTGGGCCTGGAAACGGCGGGCACGGTGGCCGACACGGCGGCGCAGGCCGCCAAGTCGGACACCGCTCTGGTGGCCTCCGTCTGGCAGATCGTCGGTGAGCACCTCAGGAAGCTGTCGCTGATCATCCTGTTCCGCGTCTTCTTCCAGGGGCCCGCCGTGCTGGCCGCGTGCCTGATCGGCCTGGCGGTCGGCAAGCTGGGCGTCCTGCGCGACGTCTCCGCCCACACCAGGACATTACGCACGGTGCAATGGGTGGGGTTCACGATCGGGCTCGGGGGCGCGTACGTCTACACGATGTCGGCCTGGCACGGCACGATGCACAAGTTCTGGGGCGAGGCCGTGGATCTGGTGACGGCCCCGCTGCTGGCGGCGGCGTACGCGGCGACCTTCCTGCGGCTGCTGCCGTCCATGCCGCGCGCCGCCCGGGTGCTGGCGGCGCCCGGCCGCATGGCGCTGTCCAACTATCTGGCGCAGTCGCTGATCTGCTCGCTGATCTTCACCGGGTACGGGCTGGGGCTCGTGGACCGGGTCAGCCCGCCGATCGAGGTGCTGATGGCCCTCGGCATCTTCGCCGTCCAGGTCGCCTACAGCCGGTGGTGGCTCAGGAGCCACCGGTACGGGCCGGTGGAGTGGCTGCTGCGCTACCTCACGTACTGGCGCAGGCCCACCCCCGCCCGCGTGTCGCCAGCCCCTCGCTCCTCCGCCGCCCTGCCGGAGTGACCGCGTCAAAGGACCTGGAGCGGTACGTGGCACCAGACCACGCGCTCTTGCCGCTCGGTGAGGTACGTCCCCCAGACGCCGCCGCAGATCGCGACGATGGTGGCGATGCCCATGCCGCCCGACTGCCTCATGCGCGGAAGCCAGTCGTCCCAGTCGGTCGGGAGCGGCCTGCACGTCGGCTCGGAACCGGGATTGCCGGGGTCTGTCACGACCAGGCGGACGCGGTCCGGCTCCTCGTCCAGACTCAGCCGCACCCAGTCGCGGCCAGGGCCCGTGAGCGCGTGTCTGACGGCGTTGGTCACCAGCTCCGAGACGACGAGCTCGGTGTCGTACAGCGCCGGATGCGTCGTTCCCAGCCAGCATCTGACGGCCAGTCTGGCCCGGTGAGGCGCGTACGGATCCTGGTGCAGTGTGGCGCGCCGGAGTCGTGTCGGCGCCGTCCCTCCTGACCGCATGGAATCACCTCGAAGAGCGTTGAAACGGTCTGCGCAGCGGGAATTGCTTGCGCCTAAAACTCCGGAGCCTCTGCACAGCATGGCGTCGTGCCGTTACTTTGTGTTGCGAGAACAGGACTCCACTTTCCTCCAAGTGCCGCCGATGGTGTGTGTGCTTTGTAGGGGCGCCAGAGCTGGAAGGCAAAAGGGCATGACATGACGACGAACGGGCAGGAGTCCCGCCTGCGGGCGCGAGCGGAGTATGGCGCACGAATGCGGAAATTCCGGACAAGTCACGGCCTGTCGCAGGAACGCCTTGCCGCAGCCCCTGGAGTCACCTACAGCGAGAGCCAGATCGGCGCCGTCGAGCGGGGCAAGCGCACGCCGAGCGAGGCTTTCACGGAGGAAATCGAGCGCGTTCTCGGGCTCAACGGCGAACTGAAGGAACTCCTGCCCGATATCCACACGGAGCTGGGGCCCGCATGGTTCAGACCATGGCCGGGCATCGAGGCCGCGGCCCACGCCATCCGGACGTCCGAGCCGCTGGTGATTCCCGGGCTTCTCCAGACGGAGAGATATGCCGAACAGGTTCTGCTCGGCGAGCCCGGCACCACGCGGGAGCAGGTGCACAAAGCCGTCAACGTCCGGCTCAAGCGTCAGGCCGTGTTCGACCAGCCGAATCCACCCATGTATTCGACACTCATCGACGAGAGCGTGCTATTTCGACCCATCGGCGGAGCAGAGGTGATGCGACAACAACTCGCGCACCTGGTCACCGTCATGAAGCATCCATGCATCACCGTACGCATCGTCCCCCTGTCTGCGGGGATGACCACCGGCCTGCTGGGTGCGTTCGAAATCGCTCAGGTGGACGGCTCTCCCGACGCCGCCTATCTGGAGAGCGCGCTAACGGGTGAGGTGATCACGCGTATCGACAAGGTCCGGGCCCTTGGCGTGCGGTGGGATGCGCTGAGCAGCATGGCGCATCCGGTGAACGTCAGCGAGAAAGTCATTCGCGAGATGATGGAGAGGTATGGAGACTGACAACGAACTGCTCACGGCCGCCTGGCGCAAGGCCAGGGCATCGGGGAGCAACGGCGGCAGCTGCGTCGAGGTCGCACCCCTCAGCGGTGGACGCGTCGCCGTGAGAGACAGCAAGGACCGCGGCGGCCCCGCCCTCGTGTTCACCGCGGCGGAATGGGCGGCCTTCCAAGACGGCATGGGCAAGGGCGAGTTCACCTTCTAGCCGGACTTCCGGCCGGATGAGACAGGCAAGAGGGGCTCGATCCGCGTTTCCGAGCCCCTCTTTCTTGTGCCGGGACCTCAGGCGCCGCCGCGGCCTGCCCACTTGATCTCGTACGGTCTCAGCGTCACCGGCCGGCCGTCCACCTTCGCGGAAACGGGCCTGTCCGAGGTGTTCACCATGACCATCTGGCGCTCCTGGCCCAGAGCCTTGATCCGGGGGTTCGAGGTGGCCACCTGCTCCACGCGCACCCCCACCGGGAACCACTTCGTGAAGCCGCTGAGCAGGCCGGCCATCGGCATCTCGCCGCCGACCTTCGGGGCCCACAGGCAGCCCGCGCACTCACCCTCGCCCTGCTGCTGCGGGTTCCAGTAAAGAGCGGTCGTCACGCCGCTCCTGGCGAACTCCATCAGCGCCGCCGCCTGCACCGCCGTCCGCTTCCGCTCCGACCAGCCCGAGTTCTCCGGCTCGACGTACCATTCGGCCCACCAGACAGGCAGGTCATGGCTCTTCTGCCGCAGCCAGGTCGTGATCGCGCCGAACTTGCCCTGGGCCGCGAAGTCATCGGGGACATTGCCCCGGTCGTTCGTCATGGAGGCGCCGTCGACGACGACGAAATCGGCGCCCCTCTTGTGCTGCAGCCAGTACTCGATCGCGTCCAGCGCCCTCTGGTCGACCGTGCCCCACGGCCCGCTCAGCTCGGAGCGGCCGCCTCTGGCATTGCTCTCGATCGGCATGTAGGGGCCGCCGACCTGGATCTTCCCGTCCACCTTCTTCAAGGCCGTGTAGACCTTGTTGTACAGCTCGGTGTAGGACTCGGCGTCCCAGCGGTTCCTGGACGGGTCCCAGAAGCCCTTGAACTCGTTCCACACCAGATAGTGCTTGACCGTCGGATACTGCCGAGCGACCCTGGCGGCCAGCCTGGCGTAGTCGTCGAAGTGTTCGGGCTTCGGCGCGACCGTGTGGTTCTTGCTCCAGTCCGTACGCCCGGCCTGCCCGCCCTTCATCCAGTCGGGCGCGCAGCAGAGCGTGATCACCGGCACGGCCCGCGACGACGCCATGAACCTCAGCCGCCGGTTCAGATCGCGGAAGTTGAACTGCCCCGGACTCGGCTCGGGGTTGCCGACGCCCCAGCCCATGATGTGCTGGTTCTGCAGCATCGGGACCCGGCCGAGCATGCCTCTGGCCTGCTCGGCGACCCGCCGCGGCTCGTTGTCGGCGCTGTACTGGGTGTGGGTGACGCCCCAGCGCGGCCAGTTGGCGAGTGCCGGCGGCGGCTCCAGCCACGGCGCGGGCTCGTTGGGCACCGTCGTGGCCACCTCGTCGCCCTTGAACACGGTGCGGTCCTTGGTGCGCGCCGAGGCGTAGACCATGATGCCCGCCACGAGCACCACCGCGAGAATGCCCGCTCCCAGAGCGAGCGGCCACGGAGATCGTCGCCGCGCGTGCCGGCCGTCAGTCGGAATCACTGAGCGCTCCTCATCGTGGCGCAAATGTACAAGGGGCTCACGAGCCGGCGAAGGTTTTTCAGGGCTCGCGAACTTAAGGAAACGCACAAGGGCCGGGATAGCCCCCGGCCCTTATTACGGTAATAATCCCGCTTGCAAGCGACTTGCCGTTTATCAGAGCGCGGGTGGGCGCTGGCTGCCCGCGGGGCCCGGCACCCCCGCATAGCGGTACGGCACCGGCTGCCTGCCGTGCTGCACGACCAGGAGCGTGCCGGGGGTGTCGGCGTAGAAGGCGGATTCGACGGCGGCGGCCACGTCCTCCGCCGTGAGCAGCGGGAACCCGGCGTCGATGAACATCTCCCGCAACTCGGCCACCAGCGGCGTGTCGGTGAATCCCGGGCATACGGCGTTGATCCGGATGTTCTGCACGGCCAGCGGCTCGGCGAGCGCCCTGACCAGGCCGACGACGGCGTGCTTGGTCATGGTGTAGATCGGGTCGCCGGAGAATCCCACGAGGCCGGCCAGCGACGAGGTGACCACGATGGCGCCCCCTCCGGACCGGATGAGCAGCGGAACGGCGGCCCGCACCCCGAACACGACGCCGTCCACGTTCACCCCGACCACCTGGCGGTAACGCGCCACGTCGAAGTCCGCGAGGTCCACCTGGCTGGTGACGCCCGCGTTGAGGTGAACCAGGTCGAGCCGGCCGAAGCGCCGCTCAGCCAGCGCCACCGCCTCCAGGGAGGCCTCCTCCTTGCTGACGTCGGCGGCCAGCCACGCGCCGCCCAACTCCTTGGCCAGCCGCTCGACGCCTTCGCCGTCAAGGTCGACGAGGACGCATCTGGCACCGCCCGCCGCCAGCCGCCGCGCCACTGCGGCGCCGATGCCGCTGGCCGCTCCGGTGATGAGTGCAACAGTGCTCATGGCGCTCCTTGAGGGTCAGGGCTGGTCGAGCATGCGATGTGCGCGGGAGATCAGCGTCGGCACCGCGGAGCCGATGCGGTCGAATCCCTCCCCAACGGTCTTACCTTGCCGGAACCGGGCGTGGATACCCTCCACGATGACCGCGAGCTTGAAGTTTCCAAAAGCCACATAAAACCCAAGATCTGAAATATCCCGGCCCGACACCTTTGCGTAGTGGGCGGCGAACTCCGTTGAGTTCAAGAATCCCGGCGTCACCGTCACATCCCCCGCCACCGGAATTTCGGCCCGTTCGGAATCCCCCCGGTCGTGCCAGTACGTCAACGTGAGCCCCAGATCCGCCAGCGGATCGCCCAGCGTGGACATCTCCCAGTCCACCACGGCCGCGATCTCGGGAGAATCGCCGAGCTTGATCAGCGTGTTGTCCAGCCGGTAGTCCCCGTGCACCAGCGTGCTGTCGGACGAGGCGGGCAGCCGCTCCCGCAGCCGCTCCACGAGCCGGTCGTACTCGGGCAGGTCCGCTGTCTTCGACCGCTCCCACTGCTGCCCCCACCGGTCGAGCTGCCTGGCCAGGTACCCCTCGGGCCGCCCGAAGTCGCCCAGCCCCACCTCGCGGTAGTCCACCGCGTGGATGGCCGCCAGCACCTCGGCCAGCCGCTCCGACAATCGCCGCGTCCGCTCCGGCGAGGGCGAAGGAGAGCCCAGCTCCTCCCGGGTCCGTACGGCGACCCCCTCCACGTACCCCATGAGATAGAACGGCGCCCCGATGACGGACTCGTCCGCGCAGAAGGCGACCGGCGAGGGCACCGGGACGGGCGTGGGCGCGAGCGCCGAGATGACCCGCCACTCGCGCCGCATGTCGTGGGCGGTGGGCAGCACGTGACCGAGCGGCGGCCGGCGCAGCACCAGGCGGCGCTCGCGGGCCTCGACCAGGTACGTCAGGTTGGACCTGCCGCCCGAGATCAGCGAGACGGACAGCGGCTCGCCCGCGTCGGGCACGTGCCGGCCCATCCACGCGACCAGTGCGGGGCGGTCAATGCCAGGAACGGTCATGGACCAACAGTAGAACGTCACTCGGTGCCGAACGCCGGCCGGGAGTTCTGTAACGTTCCGGACCTGCGGCAATGACACTTCTAGTAATAGTCTTTACTCTGACCGTACAGGTCCCCCCTCAATATCGAAAAACAGTGGCATGCCAACGGTAGGAGCCCATGCGCGTCACCCTTGCCCTGCCCCGAGAGCTGGGACATTCCGAACTGGCCCGGTGGCGGGATCTACAGGAGGCGGACCCTTCGGTCGACAGCCCCTTCTTGTCGCCAGAATTCACCATTACGGTCGGCGAACTCCGAAATATGGTGCAAGTCGCCATTCTTTACGATGGTCCCGATATCGTGGGCTTCTTTCCTTTTGAGCGACATCCCATGGGCATCGGCAGACCGGTCGCCGCGGGACTGACCGACGCGCAGGGGCTGATCCGCGCCAAGGACCTCGAGATCGAGCCGCGCAGCCTGATCAGGGCCTGCGGGCTCGCGGTGTACGAGTTCGACCACCTGGTGGCCGGCCAGCCGCTGCTGAGCGCTCGGCACTCGCGGCACCCGTCGCCGGTCATCGACCTGCGCGGCGGCTACCACCACTACACGGAGGAGCTCAGGAAGCACTCCGGCAAGACGTACAAATCCACCCTGGCCAAGTCCCGCAAGCTCGAGCGCGAGGCCGGGACGGTCCGCCACGACTACGCCACCACCGACCTGGCGCCCCTCCACACGCTGCTCGGCTGGAAGACCGACCAGTACCGCCGCACGGGGCGCACCGACCGGTTCGCCCACCGCTGGATCGTGGAGCTGGTCGAGCGGCTGCTGGCGATCCGCTCCGAGAGCTTCGCCGGGGTGCTGGACATGGTGTACGTGGACGACCGGCCGATGGCCGGGCATTTCGGGCTGCGTACGCGTACGACGCTCGCCGGGTGGTTCCCCGCCTACGACCCCCATTTCGCTAAATACTCCCCCGGTCTCATCCACCACCTGGCGATGGCCGAGCAGGCCGCCAAGCACGGCATCCAGCTGATCGACATGGGCCGGGGCGAGAAGGAGTACAAGGACAAGCTGAAGACGGGCCAGCTCGAGGTGGCCGAGGGGCGCGTGGCCAGGATCGGCGCGGCGGCGGGCGTCCACTGGATGCTGCGGGTGCCGGTGCGCAAGACGCGCGCCACGGTGCTGGGCAACCCGTTGCTGCTCAGGACCGCCGACAAGGCGCTCAAGACGTACGGGCGGCTCCGTACCGTCCTGCAAGGGTGAGGCTCATCCGGGAGCGCACGGGCCGCCGCTGCCTGGCGCTCCCCTCCAACCGCCTCGGCCTCTACCTGGCGTTGCGCCACTGGTGCGAGCCGGGGCAGCGGTTGCTCATGTCGCCGGTCTCGGCCGACGAGATCCTGTTCCTGGTGCTCGCGGCCGGGCTGCGCCCGGTGATGGCGCCGCTCTCTCCCCGGGACGGCAACATCGACGTCTCCCGGGCCGACCTCGCCGCGGTGGACGCCGTACTGACGACCAATCTGTACGGCCTCCCCGACGACGCCCCCGCCCTGGCCGGAAAGGTGCTGATCGAGGATGTGGCGCACGCGATGGAGACGAGCATCGCCGGCCGGCCGCTGGGCACGTTCGGCCAGGCGGGAGTGTTCAGCCTGGCCAAGCATCCGGGCGCGGGCTCGGGCGGCGTCCTGGCCGTCGAGCACGAGTCCGACCTGCGTGCGCTCCGACGCGCCCGCGACGCCCTGCTGGCGCCCGGCTCGCTGCGGGCCGACCTGATCGGCGTGGCCACCTCGATGGCCCGCCAGGCGGCGCTCAGGCTCGACCGCGTACGCCCGGCGCTCCGGCTCATGCGCGCCCTCGGCATGCAGGAGGAGCGCGAGGGCTACCGCATCCCCCTGGATCCGGAGCTGTTGAAGCGGGCGCTCGAACAGGCCCCGGAGCTGCCGCCCTTCGACCCGTGGGTCCGCGCCGACCTGCCCGACTACCGCGCGCGCCGCGGCCCGGTGGCCCGCTGGTACCAGTCCAGACGCCTGGCCAAGGTGCCCGCGGACCGCCGGCGGCGGCTGGCGGGCGTCACGCGCCTGGCCGAGCTGCCCACGGTCGCCCCGGCCGTGCGCGACGACGTGCGCCGGCCGCTGTTCCGGGTGCCGCTCCTGGTGCGCGACCGCGACGCGGCCATCGCCGAGCTGGAGCGGCGTGGGGTGGCCACCGGCTACCTGTACGACCCGCCGTACGACGACTACGCCCCCGCCTTCACCGAGCCGTCCCCCGAGCCCGGCCCGGCGCGCTGGTGGGCGCGGCACGCGCTCCCGGTCGACCCGATGTACGCCGGCCGTGCCCTCCCCGTCCTGCGCCGCCTGGAGTCCCCTACGCAGGGTCCGCCCTGAGCCGCCCTTTGGACGGGGTTGTCAGCGTGGCCGGGTGGTGCGGATCAGGTCGGCCAGGATGCGGCAGCCGCGCCGGACCTCGGCGAGCGAGGCGGAGCCGTAGCCGATCACCAGGCCGTGCAGGTGGGCCCGGCCGTGGTGGTGGCGCGTGGTGGAGTCGAGCAGGACGCCGCGCTCGCCGGCCCGCGCGATCACCTCCGGCGCGACGGAGGCGGGCAGCTCGGCCAGGACGTGCAGCCCGGCCGTGTCGCCGCGCAGGCGGCAGACGGGCCCCAGGAGTTCGACGACCGCGGCGCGGCGGCGCGCGTACTCGAGGCGCATCCTGCGCAGGTGCCTGTCGAGGTCGCCGTGCTCCAGCAGGGTGATCACGGCCTGCTGTACGGGGCCGCTGGTCCGGTCGGCGACGCTGCGGCGCAGCCGGGCGATCGTGGCGACGAGCTCGGGGTCGCCGACGAGCCAGCCGACGCCCACGTCGGGCGCGAGGGTCTTGGACAGCGTGCCGAGCAGCACCACCCGGGAGGGGTCCAAGCCGTAGAGGGCGGGCAGCGGGGCCACGTCGTAGCGGAACTCGGCGTCGTAGTCGTCCTCGACGATGGTCGCGCCGGTGCTCCTGGCCCAGGCCAGCAGCCGCTCCCTGCGCGGGATCGGCAGCCGCCCGCCCAGGGGGTACTGGTGCGCGGGAGTGGTGTAGAGCACGCGCAGATCGCCGGGCAGCCCGTCCACGATCACGCCGTCCTCGTCCACGGGGCACGGCACCACCTCGGCGCCCCTGGCCGCGAAGACCGTCCGCGCCACGTGGTAGCCCGGGTCCTCGACGCCGGCCCGCGCGCCGCCGCCGAGCAGGGCCAGCGCGCACAGGTCGAGCCCGTTGCCGGTGCCCCTGGTGACCAGGATGTTCTCCGGGCCGACAGCCATGCCTCTGGCCCGTCTCAGGTGGTCGGCCAGCAGCTCCCTGAGCCGGGGCAGGCCGTACGGGTTGGGCGCGGCGCCGGGCGGCAGGTCGGCGGCCTTGCGCCAGGCCCGCCGCCACGCCGCCCGGTCGTAGTCGCGCACCCAGGGCTCGCCCGGCGTCAGGTCGATCGCGTCGGCCGGGGCCGGCGGCGGCGCGGGCACGTAGGTGCTCTCCCTGGGCTGCGGCCTGGTGACCTCCATGTCGGCCACGAACGTGCCGGAGCCGTGCCGCCCGTCCAGCCAGCCCTCCGCGTACAGCTGCTGGTACGCCTCCGTGATCACGGTCCTGCTCACCGCGAGCTGGGCCGCCAGGGAGCGCGTGGACGGCAGCCGCTCGCCGGGCGCGAGCGTGCCGTCCAGCATGGCGCGCCGCAGCCAGTCGGCGAGCTGGGCCGTCAGGGGCTCGTCCGAGTCGCGCGAGAGAGATATGGGCAGGTCAGCGTGGGTACGCACGGAAGTGGTCTCCGCGAAGGGCTCGATAGTGGCCATACAGGATAGGTCCACTTCGTGGTTACGGTCGAATCATGCTCTCCACCACTCCCCGCACCACGCTCGGCCGCGAGAAGCAGCGCGGCAGCACCGACAGGAACGATCTCTACGAGGTGCTCGACACCGGACTGATCTGCCACCTGGGCGTCGTCGTGAACGGTCATCCCATGGTCGTCCCCACGGGCTACGGCCGGATCGGCGAGACCCTCTACCTGCACGGCTCCACCGGGGCCACGTCGCTGCGCGCGGGCGACGGGAGCGACGTGTGCGTCACGGTCACGCACCTGGACGGCATCGTGCTGGCCCGCTCGATCTTCAACCACTCGGTCAACTACCGTTCGGCGATCATCTACGGGCCGGCCCGGCTGGTGACGGAGCCCGACGAGCGGATGGAGGGGCTGCGGGCCCTGTCCGAACAGCTCGCGCCCGGCCAGTGGGACTACGTCAGGCGGCCGTCGCGCAAGGAGCTCGCCGCCACGTCGGTGCTGGCGCTCTCGCTGGAGGAGGCGTCGGTCAAGATCAGGCGCGGCGCCCCCAAGGACGAGGAAGAGGACTACGACCTGCCCGTATGGGCCGGGGTGCTGCCCCTGGTCACCTCATGGGGCGAACCGGAGCCGGATCCGGTGCTCCCAGAAGGTATCAATGCGCCCGTTCACATCCTCCGTCGGGAGTAGTTCCATTAAGCAGGGCACCACCTGCTCCTGATGGGAGACGGCGATGGAGTGGAGCGCTCCCGGATATACCGAAGTCAAGCAGCTCGGTGCCGGCGCCAGCGGTCGGGTGGCGCTGGCCCGGCACGACGAGACCGGGGTCAAGGTCGCGATCAAGTACCTCTCCGAGGAGCTGCGGCGCGACCCCGACGCGCTGGCCAGGTTCCAGTCGGAGGCGCGGCTGCTGACCACGCTGCGCGACCCGAACATCGCCACGATGTGGGAGTACCTCCAGGACTCCGGTGGGGCCTGCATCGTGATGGAGCTGGTCAACGGCGTCTCGCTGCGGGCCCTGCTGCGCGAGAACGGCACGACCGAGCCGGAGGCGGCGCTGGCCGTGCTGAAGGGCTCGCTGCTCGGCCTGGCCAGGGCGCACGACCTCGGGCTGGTGCACAAGGACTACAAGCCGGAGAACGTGATCGTCAGGGACGACGGCGTCAGCAAGCTGGTCGACTTCGGGATCGCGGTGCGGCAGGGCACGGCCGCACATCCGGAGGGCACGCCGCCGTACATGGCGCCCGAGCTGTGGGAGGGACTGCCCGCCACGCCGGCGACCGACGTGTACGCGGCCACGGCCGTCTTCTTCGAGTGCCTGACCGGGCACCGGCCGTACCGGTCGACCGAGCCGAGCGTCCTCGGCTACCAGCACATTCACGCGCCCGTGCCCTTCCACGACGCGCCTGACCCGGTGCGCGAGCTGGTCAGGCGCGGGCTGGCCAAGGACCCCGCGCGGCGGCCGGTCAGCGCGCACGCGTTCGTGGCGGAGCTGGAGGCCACGGCCAGGGCGGCGTACGGCGAGGACTGGGAGGAGCGCGGCAAGCGGCGGCTGGCGGCGCTCGTGGCCCTGCTCGCGCTCCTGCTGCCCGCGCCGCGGACCTCCCCTCCCGAGGCGACGACCTCGCTGGCCAGGACGGTGTTCCGGAGCCTGCGCTCGAACACGACCCGCGTGGCCATGGGCGGGGCGCTGGCCGTGGCGGCCGCCGTGGCGGTGGTGGTGGTCGTGCTGGCCAACCGCCAGACGCCGATGCCCACCGAGCCCATCGGCGCTGCGGCGGCCGTGCCACCGTCGCAGGTCACGACGGAGCCGGCGACCGGTCCGCCGTCCGATCCATCTTCAGATCCGTCATCGGATCCGTCATTAGATCCATCGTCCGATCCGTCGTCCGAGCCGTCGTCCGCGCCGGAGAAGACGCCGGAGACGACTCCTTCGCCGGAAACGCCTCCCTCGCCCGGGACGCCCCCGAGCACGCGTAAGGCCGTCGTACCCGTCGAAAGCCCCGCGAAGACCCCGACCGGCCCCCCGACGGCCACCAAGCCGGTGAAGACCCCCAAACCCACCAAGAAGCCCACTCCGACGCCAACCCCCAAGCCGACGCCGACACCGACACCGACTCCCACGCCGACCCCGACCCCCACCCCCGCTCCGGCGACCGAGGTGCTCGGGGTGAGCGTGGGCGGTCTCACGGTGGACGAGGACGGGGTCGCCGCCGCCACAGTGACCGTGCGCGCCAGCGGCACCGCCGCCGTGGCCGCCACCGCGACCTGGACGGCTCCCGGCACGGACGGCCGCGTCCAGCGCCTGCGCCTGTCCGGCGCCAGGTCCTACACCCGCGCGCTCTCCTGGGACATGGGCGAGCGCCCGTGCGGCAGCACGGTCACGGTGACCGTCGCCACCTCCCCCGCGGCCCAGGGCGGCGCCAGGTCGGCCTCGCTCTCGGTGCCGCCCTGCCCGACGAGGGTGAGCGGCCTGCGCGTCTCGCTGAACCTTCCCGCCGCCCCTGGCCGTACCGCGGACGCCGTGGTCACGGTGGCCGCGACCGGCACCGGGGAGATCCCCGTCGAGGCCGAGTTCGCGGTGAACGGCGACCCGGTCGGCACCCGTACCGCGAGCCTGTCGGGCCGGACCTCCTACTCGCGCTCGTTCACGCACACCTTCAAGTCCCGGCCCTGCGGCGCGACGGTGTCGGTGCGGGTGTCCGCGGGCGGCAGGACCGCCGCCGCGCGGGCCTCGGCGCCCTGCCCGCCGCAGGTCGAGCGGGTGTCGATCGCCCGGGCCGGTCCGGGTGAGGGCGGGCTGGTCGCGACCGTCTCGGTGGCCACGTCGAACACCCAGCCGGTACGGCTCGTCGTGTCGTTCGCGGCGGGCGAGGGCGGGGGGTCGGAGTCGGTCACGTTGTCCGGCGCGACCTCGTACACCAGGACGTTGAGCCACTCCGTCAAGCTCCCGTGCGGCACCAAGTGGTCCGTGACGGCCTCCACCGATCCGGCGGCGGGCAGCGGGAGCGACAGCGCGGGCGGCGCGACGGAGGAGTGTCCCAAGCAGGAGGAGCCGAGCAGGACCCCGAGTCCCCGCTCGGACGACACCATCCGGTGAGATTTCTGACTTATATGCATTCCGGTAGCGGGAAAGCGGGTTCCTCTGGTTAAGCTACGCCGGTTGATGAGGGTGGGGGCCCGGAATACTCCAGAGGAGACCCGTTATGTACGGTGATGGGCGGTGGGGGGTCCCGGGCTATACCGAGGTCCGCCAGCTCGGCTCGGGGGCGACCGGTCGCGTGGTGCTGGCCAGGCGCGACCGCGACGGCGCCGAGGTGGCCATCAAGTACCTCAGTGACGAGCTGAAGTCCGACGTGGCGTTCGTCGCCCGGTTCCGGCACGAGGCCAGGCTGCTCGGCACGGTCCAGAGCAAGCACCACGCCCGGCTGATCGACTACGTCGAGACCGGCCAGGGCGCGGCGATCGTCATGGAGCTGATCAACGGGGTCTCGCTGCGCGAGATCCTCAGGTCCGAGGGCCCCACCGGGCCCGAGGCGGCGCTGACCGTGCTCAAGGGGTCGCTCCAAGGTCTGGCCTCGGCGCACGCGATCGGCGTCGTGCACCGCGACTTCAAGCCCGAGAACGTGATGGTGCAGGACGACGGCACCAGCAAGCTCGTGGACTTCGGCATCGCGGTCAGGGCGGGCGACGGCGTCAGCGTGGCGGGCACGCCGCCGTACATGGCGCCCGAGCAGTGGTCGGGCGGCCGCCCGGCGCCCGCGACCGACGTGTACGCGGCCACCGTCGTGTTCTTCGAATGCCTCACCGGTACCCGGCCCTTCCGCGCGTCCACCCTCGCGGCCCTGGCCCGCCAGCACCAGAGCGCGGCGCCGCCGGTGGAGGATGTGCCCGTGCCGCTCCGGGGCCTGATCGAGCGCGGCCTGGCCAAGGACCCGGCCGAGCGGCCGCGCTCCGCGGAGGCGTTCCTGGCCGAGCTCGAGGCTGTCGCGGCCGAGGGGTACGGACGCGACTGGGAGGAGCGCGGGCGACGCCGTCTCGCCACCCTCGCCGGCCTGCTGGTCCTGCTCTTCCCGAGCGAGCCGGCCGAACCCGCCCAGGCGCAGACCTCGCTGGCCGAGACCCGCTTCAGCGGCCCCTCCCGGATCCTCGGCAAGCTCTCCGCGAAGGTGGCCATCGCCGCGAGCGCGGCCGGCGTGCTGATCGTCGCGGCCGTGGTCCTCGTCAACGTCTCGATGGACGAGCCGGCGCTGCGGGCGCAGACCAGCACGGTCACGCCCACCACGGCCGCCCCCGCCACGATCGAGCCGACCGAGACGGAGGAGGAGGAACCGGCGCCCACGGCTGAGGAGACCACTCCGGAGGAGAGCACGCCGACGCCGACCACGACGTCCACGCAGAGCGCCGCGCCGCCTCCCGTCCGGCCGACCGCGAGCACGCGTCCCACCCGGACCCCCACGCCGCGGCCCACGCCCACCCCGGTCAGGACTCCGCCGACCAGGACCAAGAAGCCCACCTCGACGCCCACGCCGGACCAGCCTCAGGTCACCGGCACGGCGCAGGACCCTGAGGGCCAGCGGCCGCCGTCCTCGTCCGCTCCCGCTCCGGACCCCACCCCCACCACGGCGACGAGCCAGCCGAGCCAGACCCCGGGAGACCCCAGCCAGGGACCCCAGGAGGGCGGGAACACCGGAGGCGAGGCGCCGACGAAGGGCGAGCCGACAGGGGGTGGCGGAAGCGAGCCGACGCCGGAGCAGCCGCGGCTCGACCGCGCGGGCAGGGCTCAGGCCGCGTTCGTCGCCATCGGCCTGATGACGTCCGGCGCGGTTCCGGTCACACTTGCGGTGAAACGCCGTATGGCGGGACGGCACCGAAGGAAGCGCTAGGACGCGCCAGGGGGACGGCGATGAACAA
This sequence comes from Nonomuraea sp. NPDC050786, assembly GCF_040654115.1. Lineage (NCBI taxonomy): Bacteria > Bacillati > Actinomycetota > Actinomycetes > Streptosporangiales > Streptosporangiaceae > Nonomuraea > Nonomuraea sp. NPDC050786. The sequence goes on along the minus strand of NZ_JBFAHJ010000013.1, from coordinate 99,610 downwards.
CCCTGCACACGATATCGCCGGATTCCGGCTCACCGAGCACACCTGGATGACCGAGGTCGGCAACTGGATCGACGCCATCTCACCCGATGGCCGCAGGGCGGGGGCGCTGCTGTTCGATCCGAGGGTCATCGGCCTGCCCGGCGTGCGCGAGCGCGTGGTCCACGCGGTCATGACCGACCAGCGGCTCGTCCTGGGCGGCCTGACCGGGCTGATCCCGGTGGCCGACGTGGTGGCGGCGGGCGACCAGGTGTGGCTGCTCACGGGGCAGGCGGTCAGCCCCACGCTCTCCGACCTGCTCGCCGCCGGGCCGATCGACCCGCCGGGGGCGGTGTCCGTGCTGCTGGAGACGGGACAGACCCTGCTCGCGCTGCACGCGGCCGGGGTCACCCACGGCTCGGTCCACCCGGGCACCGTCGTGATCACAGCGGAGGGCGCCGCGCTGCTGTCCGAGCGCGGCCTGTCCGACGCCATCCGCGGCCAGGCCTCCCCGCACGAGCGGGACGCGGCCGGCTGGGCGTCCCTGGCGCGCGGCCTGGCCGCCTCTCTCGGACAGGGCCGCTCGCGCCTCACCGAACTGCTGGAACGAGCCGCGGCCACGGCCGGCACCCTGGGCCTGGCCGCCGCCCGCGACCTGCTGACCGGTGAGGCGGCCGGCCGGGACGGCCTGGCTCAGGCCGCTCGGGGGAGGTCGGCGTTCGCGCAGGCTCGGGCGTACGCGCAGCCGCCCGCACTGCCGCCCAGGGACGAGGGCGACATCGTCACGCTGCTGCACGTCCCCGGCCGGAGCTCGGGGTCGGTGCAGTTCGGGCCGGGGATCGGCACGCAGGTGCAGCAGCCCGAGACCACCGCCGAGCGGATCTGGCGGTCCGGGCGCGACCAGGTGGCCACCGAGCACCGCCCCGGCGGCAGCAGGCCGGCCCGAGCCGTGCGGGCGCGGCGGCGACGCACGATCCTCTCCTCGGCCCTCTTCGCCGTCATCATGGCGGGGGCGATCCTGGCCTGGTTCTACGCGGGCGACTCGCCGGACCTGGCGGTCATGTCGATCGACGTGACCGCGCCGAAGAAGACCCAGGGCTGCGGCAAGGCCGTCCTGATCACCGGCACCGTGGTCACCAACGGGGCACCCGGCGAGATCACCTACGAATGGCGCAAGAACCTGGACAAGGAGGTCGTCAAGGGAACTCTGCGTACGAAGTCGGACCAGACGACGTACCAGGTGCCGTTCCGGTGGACGTTGCAGGGCAGGAGCAACGTCAAAGCCATCGCCACGCTGCGGATCCTGACGCCCGGTCCGGTGCGGACCGACAAGGCGAGCTTCACGTACAAGTGTTGATGCCGTCCCAGCAATGCATATCAATGCGGTTCTTACCTGAGAAGCCGCAGAAGACCCCATCTTTCAGCTTCAGGCGAGGATGAACGCGGCGCCCTTGGAGGGACGGCCCGCGTAGGCGGGAACAACCCTGAGGGCATAGCGCGGGCGCCAGGAGCGCAAGCCAGCCGGCGATGGGGTCGGGTGCTTGATGAACGTGGTGGCTTCCGTGGCCATGGACGGGTTGATAATGTGTTCGAGTCGCTAACCGTAGTGAATCAACCGCACAGGGTGGCCGAGGGTGAAGTTACGCTACAACTACCGGCTCTATCCCGACGCCGGCCAGCGTCAGATGCTGGCCAAGACGTTCGGCTGCGCGCGGGTGGTGTGGAATGACGCGCTCGCGGCGCGCAAGGCCGCCCGTAAGGCCGGTCGGCCGTTCATCGGGATGCCGAGATCCAGCGTGTGGTGTTGACGCAGGCGAAGAAGACGCCTGAGCGGGCCTGGCTGGCCGAGGTGTCGGCGGTGGTGTTGCAGCAGTCGGTCCGCGACCTCAACACCGCCTAGAGGAATTTCTTCGACTCGGTCTCGGGCCGACGCAAGGGCCCGAAGATGGGGTTGCCGGTGTTGAAGTCGCGGCATGATCGTCGCCAGTCGGCGCGGTTCAACGCCAACGCCTTCACGCTCACCGGGGAGGGGCGGCTGTATCTGGCGAAGATCGGCCAGGTGGAGGTGCGCTGGTCGCGGGGGTTGCCCGTGGCACCGTCCAGCGTGACGGTGATCAAGGATGCGGCGGGCCGTTACTTCGCCTCGTTCGTGATCGACGTCCTTGACGCCGATCAGCTTCTGCCTGAGGTCGGCACTGAGGTGGGCATCGATCTCGGGCTGATTCATTATGCCGTGCTGTCCACTGGCGAGAAGATCGCCAACCCGAAGTGGCTACGGCGGCGGGAGAAGAAGCTCGCCCGCCTGCAGCGGGAGTTGTCACGCAAGCAGAAGGGATCGAAGAACCGGGACAAGGCCCGGCTGAAGGTGGCCCGCCAGCACGCCAAGGTGGCCGACGCCCGCCGTGACTTCCTGCACCAGACGAGCACGTCGATCATCCGTGAGAACCAAACGGTATGCATCGAGACGCTGTCGGTGCGAGGCTTGGCGCGCAGCCGGCTGGCCAAGGCGGTGCACGAGGTGAGCTGGGGCACCTTCGCCCGGCTGCTGGCGGGCAAGGCCGGCCGCTACGGCCGGACACTCGTGAAGACCGGGCGATATTTCCCGTCATCGCAGTTCTGCCCCTGCTGCGGCTGGAAGACCGGGAAACTCCCGTTGGAGGTGCGCGGATGGGACTGCCCTTCCTGCGGGGAGCATCACGACCGTGACATCGCCGCGGCGATCAACATCTTGACCGAAGGCGTGCGCAGCATCGCCGCGACTGGTTCCACCGTGGCCGCCGGGCTGGCTGGACACGGCATAAACGACTGTGGAGGGCAGGTAAGACCAGGCGAGGCAACTCCGACCCTGGCACCGCCCGCAACCTACGCTGTTCAGGCGGCGTAGCAGAAGCAGTAAGAACCCTGCGGCGACGTGGGGGAGTCCCCAGCGTTCACGCCGGGGGAAGAAGTCAATAATCTGGCCGCATGACGCAGACCCCCGCAGGCTGGTACCCAGACCCCTACGGAGAGCCCCAGCTCCGCTGGTGGGACGGCAACCAGTGGACCGATGCCGTACACGCGCAGCAGCCGGGCCCAGGGCCGCAGCCCGGCTCGGGGCCACAGCCGCAGCCCCAGCAACCGGGCTCAGCCCCGCAGTTCCAGCAGCCGGGCACGGGGCCGCAATTCCAGGCCCAGCCCCAGCAGCCGGGCTCAGGGCCGCAATTCCAGGCCCAGCCCCAGCAGCCGGGCTCAGGGCCGCAGCCGCAGTCGGGTCCCGACTGGTCGGCGTCGCCCGCGAACCCCACGCTCCAGTACGGCCAGCCGACCTTCGGCCAGTCGGCCTACGGCCAGCCCGCGCCGACGGCCCAGTGGCCCGGCGGCCCGCTGCCGGGTCCCGGTTACGGCCCGCCGCCCAAGCAGAGCAATCCGCTGCCGTGGGTGTTCGGGGGGCTGGCCGCGCTGGTGGTGGTCGCGCTGGTGGTGGTGGCGGGCATCTTCTTCGTCAACCGGAGCAGCACGAACACCGCCTCGCCGACCCCGGAGGACACGTTCGAGCAGCAGCCGCCGCCCAGCAACGAGCTGCCGTCCAGCCCGCCGCCCTCCCAGGGCGCCATCGAGCTGCCGCAGCCGGTCGGCGGCCGCATCACCGACAAGCAGGCCGGCCTCTCCTTCGAGGTGCCCAAGGACTGGACGGTGCCCCCGGCCAACGAGGTCACCGGCACGGACCCGACCCAGCAGACGTGGTCGGGCGCGGTGCAGGCCACCGCGCAGGAGAAGTACGACGGCCAGGGCGACTGGGTCGGCAACGTCTACACGGGGCTGCTCAACGAGCTCTACCCCTACACCGGCGCATCGGGCCTGGGCGAGACGGCCAAGGCGGTCTTCGTCGACTTCTCCACCAGGTACTACCAGCTCGCCCACGAGACCAAGGTCGTGCAGGACAAGGCGATCAAGATCGGCGACAAGGACGCGTGGGTGCTGCAGTTCGAGCTCGACTTCACGAAGATCTCGGACGAGAAGGGCTACAAGTGGAAGAAGGAGAACGGCGCGATCGTGCTCATGGATCGCGGCCAGGGTGAGCGACCTGCCATCGTGTACGCGTCCGTACCCGACAATCTCGGCACCGACGTGCTCGGCAAGGTTCTCAGCTCGCTCAAGCCCGCCTGACCGGTGGCACTAGGCTGGTGGGGTAACAAGCGGGCGGATTGCTCCGAGCCGCTGGGCGAGGAGATCGAATGAGTGACTTGCTGGTCTGGATCGACTGTGAGATGACAGGGCTCGACCTGAGCCGCGACGCGCTTGTCGAGGTGGCGTGCGTCATCACCGACAGCGAGCTCAATCAGCTGGACGAGGGCGTCGACGTGGTCATCAAGCCGCCGCCGGAGTCGCTGGAGCAGATGTCCGACGTCGTGCGCGAGATGCACACGTCCTCGGGGCTGCTGCCCGAGCTGGGCGGCGGGGTGACGCTGGCGGAGGCCGAGTCGCTCGTGCTCGACTACATCCGCCGCCACATCCCCGAGCCGAAGAAGGCGCCGCTGTGCGGCAACTCCATCGGCACCGACCGCACGTTCATCTCGCGCGACATGCCCGAGGTCGACGGCTATCTGCACTACCGGATGATCGACGTCTCGTCGATCAAGGAGCTGGTCCGCCGCTGGTACCCGCGGGTCTACTTCGCCGCGCCGGAGAAGCAGGGCGGGCACCGGGCTCTGGCCGACATCACGGAGAGCATCAGGGAGCTGCGTTACTACCGCGCGGCGATCTTCGTGGCGCAGCCGGGGCCCGACTCCGCGACCGCGAGATCGCTGGCAGAGCGTGTCAGCGGCTAAAGGAGTGGCGTAAAGACTCCTGAACCCCGCTACACTTTTCCTGTGCCGCCACATGAGGGCGGCCCATGGTGGGCGTAGCTCAGTTGGCAGAGCGCCAGGTTGTGGTCCTGGATGTCGAGGGTTCAAGTCCCTTCGCTCACCCCATCGCCCAACGGCCGGTCCTTCGGGACCGGCCGTTGGCGTTTTCTCCCGACAATGGCCCCAAACCATGACAATGCGAGTTATGCTCGCTGTCTACCGCTAACGCCGGAGAGCACGGGGGCCATCGGCGATCTTGACCGTCTGCGCGCCCCCGGAGGCCGGATGAGAGTCGACGACGCAGCGTTCGATAGCGTATTTACGTCCTTGAGCAAACGCGAAGCCGAGGTCATGGACCTGATCGCGACCGGCCAGTCCAACGGCCAGATCGCGCAACGGCTCTTTCTCAGCGAGAAGACGGTCAAGAACCACGTCAATCGCATCTACGCCAAGCTAGGGGTGGACTCCCGGGTCACGGCCATCGGGCTGTGGCTGTCGCGGCAGGAGTAACACGGGGACGCACCGAACGGCGAAGCGACCCGCGCTCGAGGCGCGAGCCGCTCCTTTTGCCTGCCACCCCGACGGACACCCTGCTACCGCACCATCCCCACGCCACCGCACGCCCGCGCTCCCTGAGAAGCCGCCACGGCGGACAGGGGGACGGCGGGACAGGGGACGGCGCAACACCGCGACGACGCAACACGGGGACGGCGCGACACGACAGTGGGACGGTGGCCATGCGCCAAGCCGCACCGTGACGGCGGGCGCGGGGGCGGCGCGGGGGCGGGCGCGACCCGGGGACGGCGCTCATGCACCAAGCCGCACCGTGATAGCGGACGGGTGGCCGAGGGTGGTGTTCGGACGCTCAGCCCCCCGAGAAAGGGGTCAGCCGAACCAGCGTTCCAGCGCCGCCTGGAGGGTCTTCAGCTCCTCGGGTCCGGGGTGGGGCGAGGACGTCGCCCAGGCCACGTAGGAGTCCGGCCGGAGCAGGAGGGCGGTGGCCGCCGGGGCAGGGGGCTCCGGGCGGGCCGTCACGAGGTCCACCGCCGTCGCGTGCCGCCCGGACAGCACTCCCGACAGGCTCTCGGACTCGGTCAGGTCCACGAGCAGGGGCCGCGCGCTCCGGGTCAGCTCCGCGAGCCGGACGGGACCGTCCGCGGTCAGCAGCGACATGTCCGGCGCGAACCGGCCGGCCAGCGAGTGTCCGCCGGACTCCCCCATGTCGTAGCGGACGTCGGCGCCCGCGATGAGCTCGGCGAGGTGCTGGACGTTGTCCCGGTAGCCGAGCAGCTCGGTGAACAGCTCGCGCAGCTCGGTGATGTCGCTGCCCGGGCCGATCAGCGCGGACTGCGCCTGGGCGTTCATGATCATGCGGCGGGCCGCCTGCCGGCGTTCGGTCTCGTAGCTGTCCAGCAGACCGACCGGCGCGCTGCCGCGGAGCTCGGCGGCCAGTTTCCAGCCGAGATTGATCGCGTCCTGCAGCCCGAGGTTGAGCCCCGGGCCGCCGCCGGCGGCGGCGTACACGTGGGCGGCGTCCCCGACCAGGAACACGCGCCGGTCGGAGAACCGTTCGGCCATCCGGGTGTTGCCGCTGGTCAGGCGGCGCAGCACGTGCGGCCCCTCGCCGGCGGGCGGGCCGAGCGGCACGTCGGCGCCGAGCACCCGCCGGACGCTCTCCCGCAGCTCGTCCAGGGTCATCGGGCCGTCGGGCTCCGGCTGGTCCCACTCGGAGGTGTTGATCAGCGGCGAGTGGCCGGGCAGGGGCGCGTACGAGAACCCGCCGCGCTCGGTGCGGTGCGGCAGGAACGGCGGCACGGCCCCGTAGCCGGGCACGTTCAGCGCGCCGGTGGCCGGGTCCACCCACTCCGCGGGAACGGTCGCGTGCGCCGAACGGACGGTCGTCCGGTCGTAGGTGACGCCGGGGAAGCCGATGCCGGCCAGCTTGCGCGTGACGCTGTGCGCCCCGTCCGCCCCGACCAGGTAGCGGGAGCTGAGCTGGTACGTCCCGTCCGGACCCGAGACGTCCACCGTCACCGAGTCGTCGTCCTGCGTCAGGCCGGTGACCTCGTGTTCGCGGCGGATCTCCACGCCGAGCTCGCGGGCGCGCTCCTCCAGCACCCGCACGATGTGGAGCTGCGGCACCGCCAGGCCGTAAACCGGGCTGTCCGCCAGCAGGCTCAGGTCCAGGCCCATCGCGGCGAACATGAAGTACGCGGTGTTCGACTGGGGCGGCCCCTGGCTGCCGCTGAGGCGCTCATAGAGGCCACGGCGGTCGACCATCTTCACGACCTGGCCGAGCAGGCCGTTCGCCTTGGGCTCGGTGCTGGGCGCGGCCAGGCGCTCCAGCACGATGGGGCGGACGCCGGCCAGAGCCAGCTCGCAGGCCAGCATCAGCCCGTTCGGGCCGCCGCCGGCGATGACGACGTCATTGATCATGGTGCTCTCCTCTGTCAGACGGAACGGGAAGGCCAGCGGTAAGCCGGTCGAACACCTCGCGCAGCACCTGGTCGAGCGGGGTCGGGTGCTCGGCGCGCAGGCAGTGCTCGATGGCCACGGCGCTGCCGGCGCCGATCACCGCGGCGACCAGTTTCGGGTAGACGTCGCGCGTGGGATCGACGCCGGTGCGCTCGGCGATCGCCCTGGCGAGTTCGTCCTGCGCGACCGCGTTCGCCTTGAGCACCTCGCCCTGCAGGGCGGGCTCGGCCAGCATGAGAGCGACCCCGTCGCGCCAGCGCCCGAACTCGGCGCCCGCGCTCTCCCCGGCGCTCTCCCCGGCGGCGTCGCCCGCACTGGCACCCGCGCTGTCGTCGACGCTGTCGCCCGGCGCGAAGTTAGCCCGTACCGCGGCCACGATCGACTCCCACAGGGGTTCGCCGGGCGGACTGGCGCGTATCTCGTCCGCGATCCGCAGCGTGCGCTCGACGTGGGCGGCGGCGATGGCCTCCGCCTTGTTCGAGAAGTAGTTACGGAAGGTGCGTACGGACACGTTGGCCGCGGCGGCGATGTCCTCGATGGTGACGTTCTCCCAGCCGCGCTCGACGCACAGGCGGATCGTCGCGAGGCTCAACGCGACTCGGGTCTCCCGTTTCTTGCGTTCACGCAACCCATTACCGGTCGGCATGGTGATCATCGTAACAGATCTTGCCTAAAAGGCAAAGATGCCTTTTCGGCAAGAACACTGCACCCGGGTTTAAGGGGGTCCGGTGAGGCCATGGACCATGGCATGGTGCAGAGACCGCGAGTCGTGGTGGTGGGGGCCGGGTTCGCCGGGCTGGCCGCCACCAAGGAGTTGGCCAAGGCGGGAGCGCTGGTGACGCTCGTCGACCGCAACCCGTACGCGACCTTCCAGCCGCTCCTCTACCAGGTGGCGACCGCCGCGATGAGCAGCGCGGACGTCTCGTACCCCATCCGTACGTTCGCCGCGAAGTGGCCGAACGTACGGACGCGCCGGGCCGCGGTGACCAAGATCCTTCCGGCCGAGCGGCGCGTGGAGCTCGACGACGGCAGCGCGGTCGAGTACGACTACCTCGTCCTGGGCACCGGCGTCACCACCAACTGGCTCGGCATCGAGGGCGCGCAGGAGAACGCGCTGCCGATCTACTCGCTCAGCGACGCGGCGACGTTGCGCCGCCGGTTCCAGCACTACCTGGAGGACACCGCGGCGGGCCGGCGCGAGAGCGTGCACGTCGTGGTGGTCGGCGCGGGCGCGACCGGGGTCGAGATGGCCGGCACGCTGGCCGAGCTGCGGCGGCGCACGCTACCGCTGACGCACCCCGAGATCAAGCCGGACCAGTCCAGCGTGACGCTGGTGGAGCGGTTCGACTACGTGCTGGCGCCGTACAAGGCGAGGCTGCGGGACGCGGCGGCGCGGGCGCTGCGCCGGAGAGGGGTGCGGATGCGGCTGGGTTCGACGGTGGCCTCCGTCGAGCCGGACGCGGTGGTGCTGTCCGACGGCACGCGGCTGCCGAGCGACGTGACCGTGTGGGCGCTCGGCGTCACGGCGCCCCAGCAGGTCGGTGACTGGGGCCTGCCGCAGGGCAAGGGCGGCAGGATCAAGGTGACGGAGGCGCTGAACGTACCGGAGCATCCCGAGATCTTCGTGGCCGGTGACCTGGCGGGGCCGCCCAACCCGCCGCCCCAGCTCGCCCAGCCGGCGATGCAGATGGGCGAGCACGTGGCCACGCAGATCGTCGCGGCCGCCCAGGGGCGGCCGCTGAAGGCGTTCTCCTATCAGGATCCGGGCATCATGGCCACCGTGGGCAAGGCGGAGGCCGTGTTGCAGCTGTCCAACGGGCTCACCATGCGCGGGGTGCCCGCCTGGCTGGTGTGGATCTTCATCCACGTGGCGTACCTGCTGGGCGGGCGCAACCGCGTGACCGTGCTGCTCAACTTCTTCTGGCGCTACTTCGGCCCCCGCCGCTCGGCCGCCAGCGTCACGCAGTGAGCGCCTCCGCCAGCGCCCGCAGGCCGTGGTCGACATCGGCCTCCGGGATGTTCAGCGCCGGGCGCAGACGTACGGAACGGTGCCCGCAGGGCAGCGCCAGCACCCCGTGATCCTCCCTGAGCCGGGTCACCAGCGCGTCGCGCGTGGCATGGTCCGGCAGGTCGAACGCGCACATCAGGCCCCTGCCGCGGACGCTGGAGACCAGCTCGGGGCGCTCGGCCTCGAGCTTGGTGAGGCCGTCGAGCAGCGCGGTGCCGAGCGTGCCGGCGCGCGCGATCAGGCCGTCGCGCTCGACGATCTCCAGGATGCCCCGGCTGCGGACCATGTCCACCAGGCCGCCGCCCCATGTGGAGTTGATGCGCCCACTCTGCTCGAACACGTTCTCCGGCACCAGGTCGACCCGGCGACCCGCCATGATCCCGCCCACCTGGACCTTCTTCGCGAACGCCACCACGTCCGGGGCGAGCCCCAGCTGCTGGTATGCCCAGGGCGTGCCGGTCGTGCCGCCGCCCGTCTGGACCTCGTCGAGAATGAACAGGGCGTCGTACTCGTGACACATGTCCTGCATGGCCCGCAGGAACTCGGGCCGCATGTGGTTGTCGCCGCCCTCGCCCTGGATGGGCTCGGCGATGAAACAGGCGATGTCGTACGGATTCCGCTCGAACGCCTCCCGCGCCTGCGCCAGCGCACGCTCCTCGGCCGCCTCGACGTCGCCGAAGTGGATGGCGGGCACGTCGATCCGCGGCCAGTCGAACTTGGGGAAGCGGTCGGTCTTGCCCGGCTCGGTGTTGGTCAGGCTCAGGGTGTAGCCGCTGCGGCCGTGGAAGGCCTTGGTCAGGTGCAGGACCTTGGTGCCCAGGTCGCGTGAGCGGCCGGCGGCCTCGTTGTGGCGGCTCTTCCAGTCGAAGGCCGTCTTGAGCGCGTTCTCGACGGCCAGGGCGCCACCTTCCACGAAGAACAGGTGCGGCAGCTCCGGATCGCCCAGCACACGGGAGAAGGTGTCGACGAAGTCCGCCAGATGCTCGGTGTAGATGTCGGGGTTCGCCGGTTTGTTCCGGGCGACCTGCCCGAGCAGCCGGATGAAATCGGCGTCGAAGGGTGGGTTCACGCCGAGCGGCGCGGAGGCGAAGAACGTGTAGAAGTCCAGGTAACGGCGTCCGCTCCGGGCGTCGACGAGCCAGGAGCCGTGGCTCTGCTCCAGGTCGAGCACGAGACGGTAGCCGTCGACGAGCAGGTGGCGGGCGAGGCGGGCGTGTACGTCCATGAAGACTCCACGTGCGTCGAAGCGGCGTGTGTTCCTCTTGCCGAGAGGGGCCATACGCATAAAATTTATGGCATACCTACCCTCTGAGTGAAGTTCTTCACGCGGAACGCCAGGGCGATCTCCGCGACGCCGTGCAGGATCGCGAAGACGCCGACCAGCCAGACGAGGCTGAGCAGGCCCGGTACCGGCCAGACGAGCAGCAGGACGCCGAAGATCACCGACAGGACGCCCCCGATGATGAGCATCCACTCGTTGTCGATGGTCTTGCGGAGCCGGATTCCGGCCACGATCTCCAGGACGCCGGTGACGATGGCCCAGAAGGCCACGATGAAGAGCAGGGCGAGCGAGGTGATGCCGGGCCAGATGAAAGTCGCTATACCGACCAATATCCCGACAATTCCGGAAATGATGAGCCAGGCCCTCGACGTGGCCCCGTGCCGGAAGCCGGCGAACAGCTCGAACGCCCCGCTCACCAGCGCGTACGCGCCGAAGACGGCCACCAGCACGAACAGCGTGATCGCCGGCCAGACCAGCGCCAGGAAACCGAAGAGGATGGACGCGAGGCCGCGCAGGAGCAGCAGCCACCATGACCGAGTGATATCTCCCATGCTGACCTGTTTTCCGGGCTATGGACGGAAAGAGACCAGCACAGGGTCAAATGTCGGTGATTAGCAGCGCTAAACGTGTGAATAGACCACAATCGACACCGCGATGTACTGCACCAGGTACGCGGCGACGGTGAGGGCGTGGAAGACCTCGTGGAAGCCGAACCAGCGGGGCGACGGGTCCGGGCGGCGCAGGCCGTACACGATGGCTCCCGCCGAGTAGAAGACGCCGCCGACGGCCACCAGCACGACGGCCGCCACGCCCGCGCCGTGCAGCAACTGTGGCATCACGAAGATCGCCGTCCAGCCCAGCGCCAGGTAGAGAACGGTGTAGAGCCAGCGCGGCGCGCCCATCCACAGCACCCTGAACAGCACCCCGGCCATGGCCCCGCCCCAGATGACGGAGAGCACCGCGACCCGCGCCGCCCCGTCGAGCGCCAGCAGGGCGAACGGGGTGTAGGTGCCGGCGATGATCAGATAGATGTTCGCATGGTCGAACCGGCGCAGGAACTCCGCCAGCCGCGGACCCAGCGTCCCGCGGTGATAGGTGGCCGAGATCCCGAACAACGAACCGGACGTTATCGCGTAAACGGCGGCGGCCAGCCGCGCCTGCAGGGTCGGGCCGAGTGCCACGAGCACGAACCCCGCGACCAGCGCCACGGGCAGCGCTCCGGCGTGCAACCAGCCTCGCAGCCTCGGCTTGACGGTGATGGTCGTCATGAAACCTACGGTACCGTAGGTGCGAAAACCGCTACCGGTGGCGGACCGCTGGACGCGGCCCACCATAGGTTATCTTTTGACCGCTAAAGGCCGTTGAGGAAGCGGGCGGCGATGGGCACGGCGGCCTGGCGCCCCGAGCCGCCGTGCCGTACGAACACGCAGAAGGCCAGGTCGTCCCGGTAGCCGATGAACCACGCGTGCGACCCCTCGCCGTCATCCACCTCCGCCGTCCCCGTCTTGCCCGCCACGCCCTCCGGCAGCCCCATGTCCCTGGCCGTGCCATGATCGACCACGGCGGCCATCATGTCCCTGAGCGCGGCCACGACCTGCCCGTCCATCGGCACGTCCTTGTACGGGGTCCCGTCGATGCGGCGCACTTGCGCCTCCGACAGCAGCCTGGGCGAGCGCCAGGTGCCGCTCTGCACCGCGGCGGCGAGCGCGGCCATGCACAGCGGCGTGGCGACCACCTGGCCCTGGCCGATGGCGTCCGCGCCGAACATGTTCGGGTCGTCGGTGTCCGGCATGGTGCCGCAGGTGCCGCCGATGCCGGTCGCGATCGGCCGCCCGAACCCCCACTCGTCGGCCGTCCGGCGCAGCTGATCCGCGGTCAGCCTGGTGGTGGCCTGCTCGACGAACGTCGTGTTGCAGGAGTAGGCGTACGCGTCGGTGAAGGTGACGAGCCCGCGGTCCACCTTGCCGTCGTTGTCGAAGGGCCGGTTGAAGGGGATCGTGTACGTCCCCGGGCACGGGACCTGCGCCGCCGGGTCGAGCCCGTTCTCCAGCAGCGCCGCCGCGGTGATCGTCTTGAAGACGGAGCCGGGCGGGAAGACGTCGCGTACTGCGCTGTAGTTCTCCTTGAGCCGGTCGGCGAGCGCGACGATCTCGCCGGTGCTCGGCCGGATGGCGATGATCGTGGAGTCCTCGGCCGCGTCCAGCGCCCTGGCGGCGGCGGCCTGGACGTTGCGTGACAGGGTGGTGCGCTCGACGTTCGCCTTGGGCTGGTGGGTCATGAGCTGCCTGACGGGCTGCCCCGGCACCTTCGAGACCAGCTCCCAGCCGTGCCCGGCCTTGGCGAGCTCGGGTTTGAGCTGGTTGAGGTACGAGTCCGCGTAGCTGTCGTTCGGGATCCTGTCGCCCTCGCTGGTGACCAGCTCGGCCGCCGAGGAGTCGATCTTCTCCAGCTTCAGCGTGCCGCCGTCCTTGAGGAGGGGGTGCAGCGTCTCGGGGGCCCATAACACCTTCCACGCCCGGTCCCGTACGGCGAGCCGCAACGTGCTGTCGAACGGCCACGCCCCGAACTCCTCGAGCTGCCGCACCCCCGCGAACGGCACCTCGGCGGCCTCCTCCCCCATGCTCCTCAACCGCCCGGGTGTCAGCTGGATGGAGCTGACGTGCAAGTTCTCCGACAGCCGGTAGTGCTGGGCGGCGAAGTCCCGGGGCGGCTGGTACACCAGGCGCTCCATGCGGGAGACGTCACCCCTGCGCCACGCGTCGAAGTAGGCCGCGGCCGTCTGGGCGGCGCTGCCCTTGACCCCGTTCGATGCCATGACAGCGAATGCACCCGCCCCAACTACCGCCAACAGCGCGATAACGAGCACAATCAGCCTTCGTCGTCGCATACGGTTTCTCCCAGGAGGGGATCAGCTTGGCACGTGGACAGCGGGAACCGATGCCTGGCCGGTATCCGGTGACGTTCGGCGAGATCGAGCTGCTCCGGGACCTGGACAGGCAGGACGGCTGGGTGCTGTCCAAGGATGGCGTACCTCAGTCGTACGTTGATCTACAAGACCCGACATTTCTGGAATTCGAGTATGTCCGGCTCATGGCGGATGTGATCGACCTTCTCCCCGACGGACCGCTGAGCTGCGTACACGTGGGCGGGGGCGCCTGCACCATCCCCCGCTACATCTCCGCCACCCGCCGCGACTCCCGCCACATCGTCATCGAGCCCGACGGCCTGCTGGTCAATCTCGTACGCGAGCAGCTGGACCTGCGGTCGGTGCCCAAGCTGAAGGTCATCGTCGAGGGCGGCCGGGAGGGCACCGCCAAGATCTGGGACGCGTCGGCGGACCTGGTGGTGCTGGACGCCTTCACGGGGGCGACGATGCCGGTGGAGCTGGCCACGACGGAGTACATGGGCGACCTCGCCAGGGTCCTCCGGCCGTCCGGCACCCTGCTGATCAACATGGCCGACGGAAAGGGCCTGGCCTTCTCCAGGCGCCTGCTCGCCACGGTGACGGGCACGTTCGGCCACGTGGCCCTGCTGGCGGAGCCGGGCATCATGCGCGGCCGCCGCTTCGGCAACCTGATCGTGGCGGCCTCGCGTACGGCCCTGCCCGTCGACCTGCTGACCCGCCGCGCGGCGGGCGGTCTCACGCAGGCGAGATGCGTGCACGGGGAGGCGCTGACGAAGTTCGTCGCGGGCGCCGCCCCCATCAAGGACGGCGACCCGGTCCTGGCCCCGGTCCCCCCACCCGCCGTCTTCGGCTGAGCCCGCATGCTCGTGGGCCTCTCGGCAACCTCCTCGTAGTCATCGTCGGGGTACGGGGATCAGCGGCCCCGGCTCGGCACCGGGGTCAACCATGACTGATATCGGGGATCCTCGCCCCGCACCGCGGCCTGGTAGGCGGCGCTGAGCTTCGAGGTCACCGGGCCCGGCCCGTCCAGTTCGCGGCCGTCGACGAGAGCGACAGGCACGATCTCCGCGGCGGTCCCGCACACGAACACCTCGTCGGCCGCGTACAGCGCGGAGCGCGGCAGGTCACGCCGCTCGACGGCGATTCCGAGGTCGGTGGCCAGCCGTACCACTGTGTCCTGGGTGATCCCGTCGAGGGCGCCCGCGCTCGCGGGTGGCGTGGCGATCACCCCATCGCAGACCACGAACAGATTGGCCGCCGTGCACTCGCTGATGTGGCCGGCGGTGTTGAGAAGTACGGCGTCGTCGTATCCGGCTTCGACGGCCTCGTTCTTGGCCAGGGCCGAATTGAGGTAGGGCCCGGTGGCCTTGGCCGCCGAGGGCACGGTGGTGGGGTCCACGCGCCGCCAGGAACTGGTCATCAGCCTCAGCCCCGAGCGGAGCAGGGGGCTCCAGTCCCAGGTGGCGATCGAGGTCACGACGGGGTTCGCGGTGCCCGCCGGTCCCATCTCGCCGTAGCCACGGTGCGCCAGGTGACGGATGTAGCAGGCCCGGTGCCCGTTGGCCGCGACGGTCTCCAGAGTGGCCGCGCGCATCTCGTCATAGGTGTACGGCAGCCGCAGGCCGATCATCCTGGCGCTGCGGCGGAGCCGCATCAGATGCTCGTGGAGCCGGAACACCGCCGGCCCCGCCGCGGTCTCGTAGACCCGCGTGCCCTCCAGCACGCCGGTGCCGTAGTGCAGGGCGTGCGTGAGCACGTGAACACGCGCCTCCGCCCACGGCACCAGGGCGCCGTCCATCCAGATCCAGTCACTCTCACGCATGTGGCTCACCGCTTTGTGCCAATTGAACAGAGAATGGCAACGTATCAATCGATAGTTTGATCCAACAAGTGGGGGACAATGGAACGGTGGACGACCCGAACCAGCTCGCCGCCCTCCTACGCGACCGGCTCCGGCTACATGAGGGCCCGCCCAGCCGCAGGCTGGCCGGGGCGATCGCCGACCTCGCCGAGACCGGCACCCTGCTCCCCGGCACCCGGCTGCCGTCGGAACGCGACCTGGCCGCAGCGGTGGGGATGAGCCGGGGCACGGTCGCCGTCGCACTCAACGCGCTGTGCGAGCGCGGCCTGTGCGAACGCCGTCAGGGCAGCGGCACCTACCTGACGGCGACCGCATCCTTCACCGGCCTGCTGACGAGCGGACCGGTGCTCGCCGACCTGTCCGCCTCGGTCGTCCCCGACCCTTCGCATCTGCTGCTGCCTCCCCTGGACACCGCCGACCTGCTGCGCACACCCTCGGGACACGGCTACGACCCCCAGGGCGACCCGCGGTTGCGTGCGCTGCTCGGCGGCGACGTGCTCATCACCACCGGGGCCCAGCAGGGGATCGACCTGGCCGCGCGAGCGCTGCTGCGCCCCGGTGACCGCGTGCTGGTCGGCGATCCGACGTACGGCGGCGCGCTGGGCGTCTTCCTGCGGGCCGGAGCGGTGGCGGTGCCGGTCGACCTGAGCGACGAGCGAGCCGTCGCGGAGGCCATCCGACGCCACCGGCCGGCCCTGGCGTTCGCGGTCAGCGTCGACAACCCCACCGGCGCGCTGCCCGACCTGCGACCGCTCGCCGCGCTCGCCGCCGCCGGCGAGGTGACGCTGCTCGAGGATCGCACGCTCGCGTCACTGGTCTTCGAGGACGGCCCGCCCACGCCACTGGCCGAGATCCACCCGTACGGCACGGTCACCGTCGGCTCGCTGTCCAAGGTGCTGTGGGGCGGGCTGCGGGTGGGCTGGCTGCGCGCCGCGCCGCCGCTGCTGGCCCGGCTGGCCGAGCAGAAACTGGACGCCGACCTGGCGAGCAGCGCGGTCTCCCAGCGGCTGGCGGCCGAGTTGCTCGAACGCAATCCGGTCGAGCCGTGGCTGGCCGAGCTGGCGCGCCGCCGTGATCATCTGTCCGCCGCGCTGGCCACCGCGCTGCCGGAGTGGGACTGGACACCGCCGGCGGGCGGGCTCTCCCTGTGGGTGCGCCTGCCCGGCACCGACGCCACACACTTCGCCGACATCGCCCGCGAGCACGGGGTGGCCGTGGCACCTGGCCCGATGTTCTCGCCCGACGGACGTCACCGCGACCGGATCAGGATCAGCTTCGCCCTGCCGCCCACCCTCCTCGACCAGGCGGTGTCCCTGCTCACCCGCGCCTGGTCCGCCCGCTAGGGACGATATGACACTCGCCTCTGCTCGACCGGGGGCTAGCCGAAGATCAGTCTCCGGCAGCTTCGTGGAACCCGAGCTGGCAATTTATGGAAGTACGTAATAAAGTGTTCCTTCATTATGAAGATGGAACATGATTCAACCGGATTGCTCTACGACCCCCTGGCCAGAGCCGCCATGAGCGAGTTCGCGGAAGACGACATCCTGCCGTTCGAGGCCGCAGCCGCCGTGCGCACGGCCTTTCAGGCCATCGAACGCATGCGCTCCCACGGCAGCGAGGGCCGCGGGCTCAGCTCGGGGGCGATGGACGTGCTGCTGCGGCTGAGCGCCGCCGGCGACGAGGGCCGCAGCATCGGGGAGCTGGCCCAGTCGGCGGGCGTGAGCTCGAGGAACGTGACCGGGCTCGTCGACACTCTGGAGAAGGACGGGCTCGTCCGGCGGGTGCAGGACCCGCGCGACCGCCGGTCGGTGCTGGCCCGGATCACCCCTGACGGGCGGGCCTGGATCGAGGCGTTCAGGAAGCCGTCGCAGCTCGCCATGGCGGCGATGTTCCGGGGGTTCTCGCCTGAGGAGCTGGCCTCGCTGCGCCACCTGTGCCTGCGGCTGGCCGACAACCAGCAGCGGCTGGCCGAGCACCTGAGCGCCCAGGAGGCCCGATGAGCGCGCGCGAGGTCGTCAGGGCCTATCACGACGCCCGCTTCCGGGGCGACGTGGCCGCCGCCGCGGCGCTGGCCGGCGAGCCGTTCTCGTTCCGGAGCCCGTTCATCGAGTCCGCGGACCCCGCCGGGCACCTGGCGGGGCTGGAGGGGTTCCTGCGGGTGGTGACGGAGGTAGAGATGATCAGCGAGCTGTACGGCGAGTCGGAGGCGACGCTCGTCTACGACGTGCACACGGCGACGCCCGCCGGGATCCAGCGGACGGCCGAGCACTTCAGGCTGCGCGACGGCAGGATCAGCTCGATCATGCTGATCTTCGACGCGGCGCCGTGGCAGCCGATGGCGGCGGCGATCAGGTGAGCGGCATGGCGGCCGCCGTCTGGCGCCAGATCTTGCCGTCCTTGATCACCAAGGTGCCGTACGTGGTGACGCGGTTGCCGTTGATCGTCATCAGGGCGTTGTAGAAGATCACGTCGTCGGTCGTCCGCGCCGAGACGACCTCGTCGACCCGGGGCTCCACCGAGAAGTACGCCGCGAACAGGTCCTTGATCTCGGCGAGTCCCCGGGCGACGCGGTCGAAGCGAACGACCGTGGCGTCGTCGTGATACTGGCTCAGCAGGGCCTCCAGGTCGCGGTCGGCGATGGCGGCAAGCTGGCGGTCGAACAGGTCCTCGGGGGTCATGCGGCACCTTCCGGCTGTGGTCGGTTCATCAGGTCGTACGCCACCTGCGCCGCCGCGTACAGGAGGATGAGCGGGAGCGCGGCCACGACGGGAAGCGCCGAGGTGGCGAGCGTGAGGGCCGCCGCGGCGAGGCGGATCATGCCGGCGCGCCTGTCGGACGAGCATAGGTGCTGCAGGCCGAGTACGGCGAGCACCAGGGCGCCGGGCACCCCGACGGACCAGCTGGTCGACGGCGGGTGCTCGATCGCGTGCTCGATCCCGATCCCGAACGCCACCAGGCCCAGCGAGAGCGGCAGGTGCGCATAGACCCACACCTGGCCGGCCAGCTGGGTACGGAGGACAACGGACTCGTCGATGTGGCCGAAGTAGAGCCACCAGAAGCCCATCGCGATCGCCACCCCCGCCAGGGCGATCAGCAGCGTGCCCGGCGTGACGTCGTGGCCCTTCAGCCCGACGACCACCGCGGCCACCACCTCGCCGAGCACGATCACCACGAACAGGCCGAAGCGCTCCGGCAGGTGCTCGGTCTGCGGCGGCAGCTTGCCCTGGTGGCGCCTGCCGAGGAGGGGCGTGGCGAGGTCGATCAGGAGCGCGACACCCCAGAACGCGTAGCGCAGGGGCGGGTCGACGGCGAGCGAGGCCAGCCAGATGAGCACGGCCACCGAGAAGCCGACGGCGTAGTGGACGGTCAGCGGCCTGGCCTCGGGGACGTGGCGCCCGGCGCGGAGGTAGGCCACGATGAGCAGCACCCTGGCCACGGCGTAGGAGACGGCGAAGAGCGCCGAACGCTGGCCGATGTCACTCACGCTCGCCGCCATCGTCGCCACGGCCAGGATCTGCGGCAACGCGAGCAGCCGGTGGCTGACGTCGTCGGTGTCGAACCTGTTGGCGTAGAAGACGTATCCCGCCCAGGCCCACCAGATCGGCACGAACAGGCCCACGAACGTCAGCAGGCTCCCGGTGAGCACGTCGGCCAGCTCGGCGACGGCCACGACGAAGACGAGGTCGTAGAGTAGCTCGAGCCAGGTCGCCCGGCGGTGCGCATCTTCAAACAGCCGTAATCTGGGTGGCTGCCACTGGGTCACGACTACTCCCAACTTCGCTATGTAATTGTGTAATTATGCCCGGTTTATGGGGCGCTTAGGATCCCTTTTTCAGGGTCAGGCAGGCCACGCGAACCCCCGCCGTGCCCACCCCCGGGCCCGAGGTCTTGGTGGCCTCGGAGTGGAGGACGAGCGAGCCGGGCAGCTCGCGCGGGTCGAGGGCCCAGTCGTTGCGCGCGGTCGAGCGGCCCGCGCCCTCGCCGTCGGTGGTCACGTCGAGCCAGACCTCGCTGCTCGGGCTGACCTCACCGCGGCGGTGCTGGTAGTGGGGCCCCGAATCGTCGGGCTTGGCGCCGCAGGGCTTGGTGTGGAGGTGAGCGCCGTAGCGGTGGTGGGGCAGCATGCCCTCGACCACGAGAGAGGTGCGGGTCGCGCTGCCGGACGACTCGACGGTCGCGCTGGCCTGGGCTCCCTTCGGGACCAGCTTGCTGTCGTACACGATGGCGGAGGTGTCGGTGGGGCCGAACTCTCCCCCGCCGGACAGCTTGATCCCGCCGGTCGGCGAGACCTCGCTGGAGCTCGCGAAATTCTGGACCGGGGCGGGCGGCCCCGCGCAGGCTGCGGTGAGCAGGACGAGCAGGAGTGCGGGCACGCGCATGAGACCCTCCATGGTTCGAGCCCTGACGGCACTGCGGGCTCCGGGAGAGCACCCACTCTAACGAGTAATCGTCCTGCTACGGTTCGTATTCGGGATCAGGCGCCGTGTTTCGCCGCGATGTCGTCGATGATCGCGGCCAGCGTGAAGTCGAGATCGGTGAGGCCGCCCTGGTCATGGGTGGTGAGGGTCAGATGGAGAGTGCGCCAGCGGATGTCGATGTCGGGATGGTGATTGAGCTCCTCGGCCTTCACCGCGATCTCGTCGACGATGCGGATGGCGGTGGGGAAGTCGGGCGCGGTGACCGTGCGCCGGATCTCGTCGCCCTCGCGCCGCCATTCGGGCAGGTTCTTGTCCATGGGCGCCACGTTACTTCAGCGCCCCCGAGCTGAGCCCCGACTGGATCTGGCGCTGGAAGATGATGTAGACGACCATGACCGGCAGGATCGTCATGCTCAGGGCGGCGAACAGGCCCGGCCAGTCCGCCTCGTACCCCGCCAGGGTCGAGATCTTGGCGATGCCCTGGGTGAGCACCCATTTGTTCGGGTCCCCGGCCAGGAGGACCAGGGGCAGGAGGTACTGGTTCCACTGGCCCAGGACGTTGAAGATCGTGATGCTGATCAGGCCGGGCCTGGCCATGGGGACCATGATCTGGAAGAACGTGCGGGTGTGCGAGGCGCCGTCGATCATTGCGGCTTCGGCGACGGTTTCCGGCAGTGTCCTGAAAAATGCTGCCAAAAAGAACACGGTGAAAGGGAGGGAGTACGCGATGTAGACGAGGATGAGCCCGACATGGGAGTCCAGCAGGCCGAGCTGCTTGACGACGAAGAAGAGCGGCCCGAGCGCCAGGAAGACCGGGAACGCCAGCCCGGCCACGAAGTAGTAGTAGATCAGCTTGTTGCCGATGAACTGATAGCGCGCCAGCACGTACGCCGCCATCGACCCGAACAGCATCGTGCCCGCGGTGCCGAAGAAGACGACGATGACGGTGTTGAGCATGTACTGCCCGACGTGCGCCTTGTCCCAGGCCCTCCCCCACGAGTCCAGCCGCAGCGCCCCCGGGAGCTGCAGCGGATCCCCGAAGATCTCGGTGTTGCTCTTGAACGACGCCAGGAACGTCCAGAGCAGCGGCAGGATGATCAGCAGCGCCCAGACGGCCAGCGCGATGTGCGAGAGCCCGGCCAGCACACTGGGGCGCGGGGGGCGGTTTCTTGCCATGTCTAGAGCTCAACCCTCTCGCGCCTGGTCGTACGCAAGGTCAGCACGGCGAACGTCACAGTGAGGAAGAACAGCGCCACACCCATCGCGGACGCGTAACCGACCTTGTTGTAGGCGAAGGCCGTCTTGTAGATGGTCACAGGGAGAATGGTCGTCGCGCCGTCCGGCTCGCCCTTGTCGCCCGCCAGCACCTGCACCAGCGCGAACCCGTCGAAGGCCGCGATCCCCAGATAGATCCAGCCGACCTGGACGGTGTCGCGCAGCAGCGGCAGCGTTATCGAGAAGAACAACCGCACGCGCCCGGCGCCGTCCAGTGCCGCGGCCTCGAAATAGTCCTTGGGAATGGCCGCCATGCCCGCCGAGAACAGCACCACGTAGAACCCGACGCCCTGCCAGACCATCACCGCGATGATCGACCAGAGGGCCAGGCCCGGCTCGGTGAGCCAGCCGACGGGCGCGGCGCCGAAGACGGCGAGCACGCCGTTGAGCACGCCGTCCGCGTCCGGCCGGTAGACGGCCTGGAAGAGCACGCCGACCACGGCCACGGCCAGGACCTGGGGGAAGAAGAAGACCACCCGGTAGAACGTCGACCCCCACACCCCTCTCATCCCCGCGCCGCGCGGGCCGCCGCCCAGGTTCAGCAGGAACGACAGGAACAGCGCGATCACGATCGTCGCGATCGGCAGGACGAGCAGCATGATCCCGTGGTTGCGCAGGGCCTGCCAGAACACCTCGTCATCGAAGAGCCGGCCGAAGTTCTCCAGCCCCACGTACCGCACGGCCGAGCTGTACCCGTTCCAGCTGGTCAGGGAGAGCTGGAACGCCTGGACGTACGGGCTGATGACGAAGACCGAATAGAGCGTGATCGGGACGACGAGAAACCCGGCGACGAACCCGTACTTGCGCAGCCGCTCCATCTGCTCACTGGCTCCGCGTCTGCTTGACGACCGCGTCGTCCTTCTTGATCTGGTCGGCCTTCTTCTGCATGTCGGCGCAGAACTTCTCCGGGGTGACGCGCCCGGCCATGACCACGTTGATCTGCTGGGTGCCGTAGTCGAACAGCTCCTTGTACCAGCCCTCGAAACGCGCGTCGGTGATGATGTTCTGGCCGGCGGCGTCCTGGGCCTTGGCGGCGCTCCGCAGCCCGGCGGGCAGGTCGAGGCCGTCGGCGGCGCCGTTCACCACGGTGAGGTTCTCGGTCTTCTCCGTGAATCCGCGCGCGCCTTCCTTGGAGAGCATGATGCGCAGGTATTCGAGGCCGCCCTGCGGGTTCTTGCCCTTGGCCGCGACGACGAAGTTCTCGCCGACGCCGACCTGGATGGCGCCGTACGGCATCTTGTCCGCGGAGGTGACGTCGGGAAGGGGGGCGATGGCGTACTCGAAGTCGGCGGGCTTGTCCTTGGCCATCTCGTTCTCGATCCAGGAGCCCACCGGGTAGAAGAGCAGCTTGTTCTGGAGCTGCTTGATCTGGGTCTGGGTGTGATCGAGCCCAAAGTACGCTTTATCGCCATATTTCGCCTGGATGTCCACCCAGGCGGCGACCGCCTGCTTCATCGGCTCGACGTTCCAGGCGTTGTCGACGAGGTTGTCGATGTCGATGATGACCTGGTTCCCGCCGATCTTGGCGGCCGTGTAGAGGACGTTCCAGAGCTGGTAGTACGGGCCCTTCAGCCCCGGGTACGCGAAGAGCAGGATGCCCTCCTGCTTCGCCTTGTCCCCCAGCGCCGTGAACTCGGCCCACGTCTTCGGCAGCGTCCATCCCTTGGCGGCGAACAGCTTGGCGTTGTACCAGAGCGCCCGGTGCGACACCGTGTAGTTCAGCACGAGGTCCTTGCCGTCGATCTTGGCGTTGTCGATGACGGCGGGCGTGACGGTGTCGCGTACCTTCTTGGCCGGGTCGTCGATGGACGGGGCGTCGAAGAGCACGCTCAGGTCGGCCAGGTGCCCCTCGGCGGCCAGCGCGGCCAGGTCCATCGACTCGGGACCGGAGTTGTTGAGCACGTCGGGCACGTCGCCGCTGACGAAGCGCGGGCGCAGCTGGGTGCCGATCTGCTGGGTGGCGTCGTGCTTGACCGTCACGCCCGGGAATTCTTTCTTGTAGAGCGCCTCGTGCACGTCCTTGGCGTACGCGTCGCCGTACCCGCCGCCGAAGATCACCACCTCGAGCGGCTTCTTCGGATCGACGCCGAACGGGTTCTTGGAGCTCGCGGAGGCGGTGATGCTCGGGGCGGCCGACGGCTCCCCTCCCGTGCCGCCGGTGGCGCAGGCACTGAGCAGGCCCGCGCCGGGGCCGGCGACGAACGCGGTCATGCCGAGGCGGCGCAGCAGCTGCCGCCGAGTGATCTCGCCCGGGTGGGTCATCAGGGCTCCCGTTTGGAATTAGGAAAGTTTCCTAAACGTTTGCCCGAACGTACGGACGGCCGCCGACACGCGTCAAGGGGGTGCAATCGAGACGTGACCTTGCCGTGATCCCCTCGCCCGAACAGATGCCAGCATCGTGGACGAGAACGTGAACGGCAAGACCAGGGTCAGTCCTTCCACCAGTCGAGGCCCTCGCGCAAGGGGACCTTGGGCAGCGAGTCCTTGGGCACGTCGGGACCGGCCTCGACCGTCACTTCGGCGGCGTCGGACGCGGTCTTGCGGACATGGTGGACGATCCAGTCGTCCTTGATGTACGCGTCTTCCACGCGGTAACCCTCACCGCTGCCGTCGGGGTTGCTCCACATCACCACGTAGGTGATCTTCAGTCCGAGCCGCTCCATATCGGCTCTGACCTCGGAAACCTGCTTGCCGCGGGCTTTGTAGCCGTCAATGGGTCCGCCGTCGGCGGCCGGGGAGACCAGGCCACGGGTCGCGTAGGGCTCCCCTGGCGCGGCCGGCCGGCCGATCCCGAAGATGACCTTCCCCTTGAAGTGGATGGGAATGGCGACCTTGCCGCACCAGGCGGAAGCGCAGTTCTCCGTCGTCCACGATCCCTTCACGCCCGTGCCGGGCGGGAACTCCCCGTCCATGATCGGGCCGAGCAGCTTGCCCACGTCCTCCGGCGCCACCGGGGCCTTCTTCACCACGGCGTCCAGCCCGACCGCCCGGAACGCCTCCGTGAACTTCTCCGCCTCGGCCTCGGGGTCGTTGATCGCCACTTCCAGATAGTCGTCGCCGGCCTTGACCGACACGGCGGCGTTGGCGTACTGGGTGACCGGGCCGCCGAAGGGAGGCACGCCGACGGCGAGCACGGTGGCCGCCGCGGCCGTCACCACGCCCAGCGCGAGCCACCGCCCTCTGCGCGGGGCACGCCTTCGTACCGGCACCCGCTCCTCGGCCATGATCGACTCCATCAGCGCCCGCGCCCCCGCGCCGGACGCCTGCCCCACCGGCTCCCCGGCCAGCTGCTCGTCCCGCACTCGGGCGAGATCGGCGATGTTCACAGGTTGCTCCCTTCCATCGCGACGGCGCGCGAACAGTCGATTCCGGCCTCGGCCAGGCCACGGGCGAAGCGCTTGCGGGCGCGGTAGAGCCTGACTCGTGTGGCGTTACGTGAGATGCCGAGCACCCTGGCGATCTGGCCGGGATCCAGCCGCTCCCAGGCGACCAGCGCCAGCAGCTCCTTGTCGTCCTCGGACAGGGCCCGGAACACCCGGCCCAGCTGCGAGAGGTCCTCCCCGGGCGGCTCCGCCACCAGCGGCGTGGCCGCCAGTTGCGCGCGCAGGGCGGCGGTCCGCTGCTCGTGCCGCCGCTCGCCGCGCCGCTGATTGGCCAGCACGTTCCTGGCCACCCCGAAGAGCCATAACCTCGCCTCGTCGCCCTTGGGGACCTCCTCGATGCGCCGCCAGGCGACCATGAACGTCTCGGCCACCACATCGGCGGCGTCGTCAGGGTCTGAGCAGCGACGCAACGCGTACCCGAGCAGCGGGCCGTACGAAGATCCGTAGATCTCCTCGAACCGGCTTTCGGGATCGACTCCCATCCGTTCTCCCTTGTCGTGGTGGTATCACCACTCACCCCATGTCCGGAATCCAGGGAGCATTACCGGCAGGGCTCAGGCGGACTCGGCGCGGCAGGCGAGGATCTCGTTCACGTGCTGCTCGGCCCACGTGGCCACCACCGAGACCGCGTCGCGCAGCGAATGCCCGAGCGGGGTCAGCGTGTACTCCACCCGCGGCGGCACCTCCGCGAACACCTCCCGCGTCACCAGCCCGTCCTGCTCCATGGCCCGCAACGTCTGCGTCAGGACCTTCGGCGTGACCCCGCCGATGCGCGTCCTGAGCCGGGTGAAGCGCTCCGGCCCGTCGGCCAGGCTGAGGAGCACCAGCACCGACCACTTGTCGCCAATCCGATCCAGAACCACTCGGGTCGGACAGTTAGGGTCGAAGACATCACCGGTATCCATAAGGTACTTATAGCACGATGAAGTAACCAGTATCCGATGGATACTCTGGCCCCTATGAAGATCCTGCTCTTTGGCGCGACCGGCATGATCGGTCAGCGCATCGCCGCCGAGCTGACCACCCGCGGCCACCAGGTGACCGCCGTCAGCCGCAAGGGCCCGGTCAAGGGCGACGTCCACGACGCCGCCACGTTGGCCAAGGGCTACGACGCCGTCGTCTCCGCCATCGCCCCGCCGCGTGACGGCACCGAGCCCGAGCCGCCGTTCCTCGACGCCACCCGCGCCCTCATCGCGGGCGTGCGGGCGGCCGGGGTGCGCCGGCTGATCGTGGTGGGCGGCGCGGGCGGCCTCCAGATCGCGCCCGGCCAGGACCTGGTCGACACGCCCGACTTCCCGGAGATCTACAAAAAAGAGGCACTGGCGCAGAGGTCGGCCCTCGGCCTCTACCGGGAGGCCGAGGACCTCGACTGGACCTACATCTCGCCGGCCGCCGAGATCGCGCCGGGCGAGCGTACCGGCGTCTACCGCATCGGCGGCGACACGCTGCTGGCCGACGCCACGGGCCGCAGCTTCATCTCGGCCGAGGACTACGCGGTCGCCGTCGCGGACGAGCTGGAGAACGGGGCCCACCCGCGCAAGCGGATCACGGTGGCCTACTGAGACGGCTCGTCCGGGAGGAGCGCCTTCTCGTCGGGCTTGTGCACGAGCACGTTGTCCACGTACGACTTCACGGCCGCGGCCAGCCCCACGTCGGCGCCCTGCTCCTCCGACAGGTACCAGCGGTGATCGAGTATCTCGTGGAAGAGCTGCGCGGGCTCCAGCTTCCCGCGCAGCTCCGCGGGAATGGCATCGACCGTCGGCTGGAACACCTCCGCCAGCCACCGGTGCGCCACGATGGCCTCGTCCTCGTGCCGCAGCCCCTTGGCCACCCTGAACCCGTCGAGGTCGTTGAGCAGCCGCCGCGCCTGGTTCTCCTCCACGTCGAGGCCGGTCAGCCGGAGCAGCCGCCGCTGGTGGTGCCCGGCGTCCACGACCTTGGGCCGGACGATGAGCCGTCCGGTGCCGACCTTGCGCCGCACCATCATCTCGGCCACGTCGAAGCCGAGCAGGTTCAGCCGCCGGATCCGCTGCTCCACCCGGTGCCAGTCCACCTCATCGATGATCTCGCTCTGCGTGATCTCGTCCCACAGGCGGTGGTAGCGGGCGACGACGTCCTCGGCCGTGTCCATGGGGTCGATGGACGGGTGCAGCAGCCCGCCGGCCTCCAGGTCGAGCATCTCGCCGAAGATGTTCGTGTGCGCGGCGTCCATGTCGGCCAGCCGCTGGCCCTCGCTGATCATCGGGTGCATCTCGCCGGTCTCGGCGTCCACCAGATACGCCGCGAACGCCCCCGCGTCCCTGCGGAAGAGCGTGTTGGACAGCGAGCAGTCACCCCAGTAGAAGCCGTTCAGGTGCAGCCGCACCAGCAGCACGGCGAGCGCGTCCAGCAGCCGGGTGAGCGTGTCGGGGCGCAGCGTGCCCGACATGACCGCCCGGTAGGGCAGCGAGAACTGCAGGTGCCTGGTGATCAGCGCCGCGTCCAGCCCGTCCTCGCGGCCGGTGACGTACGCGACCGGCTCCACGGCGGGGGCGTCGAGCCGGGCGAGATCCCAGAGCAGCTGATACTCCCGCTTGGCGTACCGCTCGCTGATCTCCTTGATCGCGTACACCTTGCCGGACAGCCGCGCGAACCGCACCACGTGGCGCGAGATGCCGCGTGGCAGATCGACGAGGTGGTGCTGCGGCCAGTCTTGGAGGGGGACCTCCCAGGGGAGGCGAATGAGGTCAGGGTCGCCTAGCGCGCCGGTGATCTGCAGGGGCATTTGCTCAGGATATGGTGCATCGGTGGACGAGTTTCTCAAGTGGTACTTTTCCGACCGTCCCGTCGTGGCCAGCTCGTTAGGGGCCGACGGTTACGATCACACGCTCGGCGACTTCACCGCCACCGCCTGGGCCGCCCGCGAGCGGGACGAGGTCCGCTGGCTCGAACACCTCTCGGGCATCCAGACGACGACCCTGGACGACACGATCGACAGGGAACTGGTCCTCTCCCAGCTGAGGGGCTCGATCGCGCTCGCGTCCTGGCCCGAGTGGCGGCGCGACCCCGCCGTCTACCTCTCGGCGATCTTCGCCTCGATGTACGCGCCGTTCCAGCGGCGGCTCAAGCCGGAGCCCGAACTGGTCTCCTCGGCCCTCCTGCGCCTGGCCGAGGTGCCCGGCGTGCTGGCCGCCTGCCAGGCCAACCTGGACCCCGGCCTCGCCGCGCCACTGCTGATCAAGCGCGGGCTCGGCCAGGCGCGCACCGGCCGCAACTTCCTCACGCGCACGATCCCGTCGATGGTCGAGGACCCGGAGCTCGCCGCCAAGCTGGCCGAGGCCGCCGAGCCGGCCGCGCGGGCGTTCGACGAGCTCGTCACGTTCCTCGAGGGCTTCCAGTGCGGCGGCACCTGGCGGATGGGCGAGAAGCTCTACTCCACGTTGCTGCGCGAGAAGGAACTGCTCGGCTACGGCGCCGCCGAGCTGCACGAGAAGGGCAAGGCCGCCTGGGCCGAGCTGGACGCGCGGATGCGCGAGGTGTCGGTCCACGTCAACGGCGGCGAGGACTGGCGGGCGGCGATGGAGTTCCTCATGGACGACCATCCGCCGACGCTGGCCGACATGCGCGCCGAGTACGCGGCCGAGACGCAGCGCGCCAGGGACTTCGTCAAGGAACGGGACCTCGTCACGTTCGCCGAGGGCGAGGAGTGCGAGGTGCTGCCGTCGGCCGAGTACACCCGCCCGGTCCTGTCCGTCGCCCACTACCTCGCGCCGCCCCCGCTGAGCGCCTCACGCAAGGGCGTCTTCTTCGTCCCCTACACGCCCGACGACTTCACCCCCGAGCAGGTACGCCAGCGCCTGCGGACGAACTCGCGGGCCCAGATGCCCTCGATCTCCGTGCACGAGGCCTACCCGGGGCATCACTGGCACCTGTCGTACATGGCGGGCAATCCCCGTACCGTCAGGAAGGTCTTCCGGACCTCGTACTTCACGGAGGGCTGGGCCCTGTACGTGGAGAAGCTCCTGCACGAGCAGGGCTACTTCGACACCCCGGCGACCGAGCTGGCCCACCTGGACTGCCGGATCTTCCGCGCCGCCAGGATCGTCGTGGACACGGCCCTGCACTGCGAGGACATGTCGATCGAGGAGGCGGAGACGTTCATGGCGACCAAGGCGTCGCTGTCTCCCGGCACGGCCCAGGGCGAGGTGAACCGCTACTGCGCCTGGCCCACGCAGGCGCCGTCCTACCTCACGGGCGCGATCGAGATCGACCGCATCCGGCAGTCGTTCAAGGGGTCGCTGAAGGAGTTCCACGACAAGATCGCCGGGTCGGGCGGCCTGCCCCTGGGGCTGGCGGAGCAGGTGGCGCTCTCATAGCTCCCGGCGGGGGAACGTGGGAGGGTTCAGTGCGCGTTCGACCACGGCGCCGAGCTGATCGTCCGTGAGGATGGTCGGCTTGCCGACGCCGAGCCCTCGCACGTACACCTCGCAGAGCCACTCCAGCAGCCGGGTGGACTCGAACGCCTCCTCCAGCGTCGCCCCGATGGTCACCCCGCCGTGGTTGGCCATCAGGGCGGCCCGCTTGCCCTCCAGCGCCGCCCGCACGTTGGCGGCCAGCTCGGGGGTGCCGTAGGTGGCGTACTCGGCCACCCTGACCGTGCCGCCGAGCAGCAGCGCGTTGTAGTGCACGGGCGGCAGCTCGGTCATGGTGGTGGCCACGACCGTCCCGAAGACCGAGTGCGTGTGCACGATGGCCCGGGCGTCCGTGCTCTCGTAGACGGCCAGGTGCATGGGGGTCTCGCTGGACGGCTGGAGCTCGCCTTCCACGAGGTGGCCTTCGACGTCCACGACGGGGCACATCTCGGGGGTCAGCCGGTCGAGCGCCACCCCTGAGGGCGTGACCGCGACCAGCTCACCCTCGCGCACGCTCAGGTTGCCCGACGTGCCGATGACCAGGCCCAGCTCGACGGCGCGGCGGCCGTACTCGCATAACTGCTCGCGCAGGCTCATGCGCTTGGAATGTAGTCGGTCGTCCGAATTGCCGCAATCAGAGTCTGTCCAGGGCCTGGAGCATGAGGCGCTCGACGTCGACGCGCTTGAGCCGGCCCGGGTAGAGGAGCAGGTGCAAGCTGAGTCCGTCCATCAGGGCGAGCAGGTGCTCGGCCAGGTCGTCCAGGTTGTCGTCGGTGCGCAGCTCCCCGGCCGCGCGGGCCTGCCCCAGCAGATCGCGTACGGCGCCGCGCAGCTCGGCCGCCTCCGTGCGCTGCACCTCGGCCAGGCGCTCCGAGGCCAGGCTGCGGCTCCAGAAGCTGACCTCCAGCCGGCTCTCCTGGGTGCGCTCGGCGTCCAGCGGCAGGTTGTCCAGCAGCAGCTCCCGCAGCGCGGCCAGCCCGGTCGCGCCCTCGATCTTGCCGGTGAGCCGGTCCCGGATGCGCTGGTGCGACTGGCGCAGCGCCGACAGCAGGATCTCGTCCTTGTCGGCGAAATAGTGGGCGAGCACGCCGTTGGAGTATCCGGCCTCCTTGGCGATGGCCCGCGTGGTGGCGGCGTCGATGCCGTCCCTGACGATCACCCGGCGGGCGGCTGACAGGACCTCGCGCCGGCGCTCGTCGTGATCGACGATCTTGGGCATCGGCTCCTCCATTGACTTTTTATTCGGACGTCTGTCTATTTAGACTATGACCGTCGCCACCGTCGGCGTCCACATCGTCGACATTCTCGCCAGGCCCGTCGATCACATTCCCGAGGGCCAGGACACCGTACTCGTGGACCAGATCCGCCTCACCGCCGCGGGCGCCGCCGCCGGCACCGCCGTCGACCTGGTCAAGCTGGGCAACCCCGTGGTCACGATGGGCGCGATCGGCGACGACGAGGTGGGCGACTTCCTCCTGGCGGTGCTCGCCAAGCGCGGCGTGGACGTCTCACGTCTCGTGCGCAGGGCGGGCGAGCAGACGGCCGCCTCGATCCTGCCCATCAGGCCGGACGGCGGGCGGCCCAGCTTCCACGTGCCGGGGGCGAACCTCACGGTGACGTACGCGGACCTGGACGCCGACGTGCTGCGCGGCGTGCGGGCGATCCACCTGGGCGGGATGGACGTCACGTTCGGCCTGGGCGACCCGGCGTTCTTCGCCCTCCTGGACTCGGTGCGTGCCGCGGGCACGATCATCACGATGGACCTCCTTTCGGAGATGCCTGACCTGTTGGGGATGGCCCGGGCTTTTCTGCCGCACGTGGACTACGTGCTGCCGAACGAGTCGCAGGCGCTCCTCATGACCGGCTGCTCCGATGTCCAGGAGGCCGCCCAGGCCCTGCTGGCGGAGGGGCCGCGCGGCGTGCTCGTCACGCTGGGCGCGTCGGGCAGCCTCGTGGTCACCCCGGACGGGACGGAGCCAGTGCCCGCCCTCAAGACGGACGTCTCGGACACGACCGGCTGCGGCGACGCGTACTGCGCCGGGTTCCTGACCGGGCTCCTCCACGGCCAGGACGTGCTGACCGCCGCCCGCTGGGGCACGGCCGCCGCCGCCCGCGTCGCCACGGGGCTCGGCTCGGACGCCGGCCTCACCGACCTCGAATCGACTCTAAGGATCCTCGGATGACCGACGCAGAACTCCGCCGGCGGGCCTTGAAGGTCGTCCCTGGCGGCATGTACGGGCACCTCAACGCCGCCCTCTTCGCCCCCGGCTTCCCGCAGTTCTTCGAACGCGGCGAGGGCTGCCGCCAGTGGGACGTGGACGGGCGCGAGTACATCGACTTCATGTGCAGCTGGGGCCCGATCGTGCTCGGGCACCGGCACCCGCGCGTGGAGGAGGCCGCCGCCAGGCAGGCCGCGCTCGGCGACTGCCTCAACGGCCCGGGCCCGGTCATGGTGGAGCTGGCCGAGCTGCTCGTGGACACCGTCCCCAGCGCCGACTGGGCGATGTTCTCCAAGAACGGCACCGACGCCACCACCCAGGCCCTCATGGTCGCGAGGGCCGCTACCGGCCGGACGAAGGTGCTGATGGCGCACGGGGCCTACCACGGGGCGGACCCCTGGTGCACGCCGTCCGTGTCGGGCACGACGCCCAACGAGCGGGCGGATCTGGTGGAGTTCACGTACAACTCCCTCGAGTCGCTGGAGGCCGCGGCGGCGACCGTCGAGGGGGACGTGGCGGCGATCATCGTGACGCCGTTCAAGCACGACTCGTTCGAGGACCAGGAGCTGGTGGAGCCGGCCTTCGCGCGCGGCGCCCGGGCCCTGGCCGACCGGCTCGGGGCGGCGCTGGTGATCGACGACGTGCGGGCGGGGTTCAGGGTGGACCTGCGCGGCTCCTGGGAGCCCTATGGCGTACGCCCTGACCTGACGGCCTGGTCGAAGGCCATGGCCAACGGCTACCCGATCGCGGCCGTCACCGGCACGGACGCGCTGCGCGGGCCCGCGCAGACGCTCTACTCCACCGGCTCGTTCTGGTTCTCGGCGGTCGCGATGGCGGCGGCCAAGGCCACCATCGAGACCCTGCGCGACGAGGACGGCATCGGTGCCATGGAGCGGGCCGGCACGCAGCTCCGCGAAGGGCTGTACGCGCAGGCCAAGTCCCACGGGTTCGTGGTGAACCAGACGGGACCGGTGACGATCCCGTGGCTCAGCTTCGACGGGGACGCCGACCTCTCCGTCGCGATGTACTGGAGCGACGCCTGCCTGCGGCACGGGGTCTACCTGCACCCGTGGCACAACTGGTTCATGTCGGCCGCGCACACGGAGGCGGACGTGGCGAAGGCGCTGGAGGGCACGGACCAGGCGTTCGCCGAGACCCGCGCCCACTTCGGCTAGGCGGTCAGGTGGCGGTGAGCTTGGTGATCTCGGCCACGATGGACGGCCAGAGCGGGCGCGGCAGGTCGTGGCCCATGCCCGGGTAGGTCACCAGGCGGGCGCCCGGGACGGCCGCGGCCGTGGCGTGGCCGGCGGCGACCGGGATGAGCTGGTCGGCCTCCCCGTGCAGCACCAGCGTGGGCACCCGTACGCCGGCGAGCAGCTCCGTGCGGTCGGGCGAGGCCATGATCGCGGCGAGCTGCCTGGCCGTGCCGTCGGGGTCGAAGCAGCGGTCGTACGCCAGCCCGGCCAGCTCGCGGATCCTCTCGTGGTCCAGCTCGAACCCGGGCGAGCCGAGAACCGACCAGGTCCGCACCGCCTGGGCCAGCACGGCTTCGCGGTCGGCGGGCGGCCTGGCCATGAGAGCGGCGAGCGCGGCCTCCGTCGGCGGGGCCACCGAGGGGCCGGGCGTGGACATGATCGAGGTCAGGGTGAGCACCCGCTCGGGGTGGCGGATGGCCAGAGCCTGGGCGATCATGCCGCCCATCGAGGCGCCGACCACGTGCGCGGCGGGCCAGCCGAGGGCGTCCATGAGCCCCGCCGCGTCGTCGGCCAGGTCGTCCAGCAGGTACGACGAGGGCGCTCCCAGCACAGGAGCGCCCTGGTCATGGAAGTGGGTGGACAGGCCCGCGTCGCGGTTGTCGAACCGTACGACGTGATGTCCCTGCTCCGCCAGTAATGCGCAGAGCCCTTCGTCCCAGTGGATGAGCTGCGCGCCGAGCCCCATGATGAGCAGCAGGGGACGGCCCTCGGGCGGGCCGAAGCTCTCGTAGGCGATGTCGATGCCGTTCGCGGCTGCACGGGTGGTCACGACGACCAGAATGACATTCTGGTCGCAGCCCGTAAAGGTCAGAGCTTGATGAGGCTCCGGACGCGGTCGCTGGCGAGCGCCATGCTGCCGCCTGCCACGGCCACGGCGCCGGCCACGACGGCGGCCGCGGTCTTCGAGACCGGTGCGGGCACGTCCTGAGCGGCCGCGGGCTCGGGCGCGGGCGGCTCGGCCGGGTTGTCGTCCTGCTCGGCCCAGGCGCCGGTCGAGAACGCGACCGGGAAGTTCTTCTTGCCGGGCCCGTTGCCCCACTTGGTGATGACGTAGTCGACCTTGATGTGGCCCTCGCCGCCGATGCCGTCGACGCCCAGCGTGTCGGAGTTGAAGCTGCCGCCGGTGAGCTCCGCGAACGTCTTGGCATCCAGGTCCAGCATGACCCCGCGGTTGGAGGGCTCGCCCGGGCCACGGTCGCCGACGAAGAAGGGCACCTTCTTGCCCTTGTAGACCACGTAACCCTCGGTCATGAGCGGCCAGCTCGGGCTGGCGGCCAGACCCTTCTGCATGGGCTTGCCGCTGGCGGGCAGCCCGGTGTCACCGGCTCTGCCGGAGGAGTCGTCCCAGAAGTACGAAGCCGTGGTCGAGCCCTTGAGCAGGACCTTCTCTTCGGTGTTCGGATCGGCGTGAGCCGCGGTGCCGGCGATGGTCAGCGCGCCTACCGTGGAGGCGGTGATCAGAGCGAGTGAACGCAGGCCAAAACGTGCAGACATGAAAAGTAAAGTCCTTCGCGACGGGGGCAGGGAGGTTGCGCTCACTCGAAAAAGGGCGTAGCAGGTCAAAGCACCTGACAAGGGGGGAAAGCTACGCAGAGCGCGGAAGGATCCTGAGGAAGGGGCCGCTCAGCAGGCGGCGACTATCACGCTGTCCGAGGGTTCGACGCGGTCGTCCAAGTTGTTCACATGTCCTCTCCATCTCGCCTACCGGGTTAGCTGGCGGGTTCGGGCGTGGAGATGCCCTACCGACACGCGGTCGGATTCACCCCAATTGCGGTGGGTCCCCGGTTCCCGAGCGTTCGGGATTCGGCGCCAGCCGGCTGTTCCTCCTGGGTGAGGTCCACGCCACCGGCTGTGAATTGGCCAACACTCTAACCACGCATTCCGGACATACGCAAACACTTCGTCATGAATCCGGCAGAAGATCTACCTACCCCGACAAAGAAAAAAGGGGGCACGGCACCGCCGTACCCCCTGAAAATGCCAGCCTCAGCCGCCGCTCTTGCGCCTGAATGATCTTTTACTCGCAGCCGGACCGTGCGACCCGTGAATCTTCGACGAGTCACCGCCCCTGCCACCCGCGCCCGAGCCCGCGTGCTGATTACGCTTGCGCTCCAGCGCCTCGCGGAACTTGCGCTTCAACTCGTCCTCGGGAGTCTCGCTGACTTCCTGCTCCGGTGTATCCGCCATGAGGACCTCCATGGTGTTGGGGACACTCACAGCTTCGCATGGGCCCGCTTATGACGCGAAACCGGCTTCCACCCTGCCCTGCGGGACGGCGGGCACCTCCAGCCGCCTGCCCGGCATCGCCACCAGCGCCACCAGGGCGATCACCGCCCCCGCCACGCCGAGCGACGGGATGACCAGGGACGCGGCGGAGGCGTGCGCGGCGGCCAGGCCGTGCGCGGGCGCCTCCGCGGCGACGGTGGAGCCGTAGAGGGTGCCGCCGACGGCCAGCGCGACGGAGCCGCCGATCTGGCGGAAGAAGGTCAGGTTCGCCGAGGCGGTGCCGATGTACTGCGGCTCGACCGACTGCTGCGCGGCCACGGTCAGCCCGGAGAGCATCGGGCCCATGCCCAGCCCGATCAGCAGCATCCAGCCCGCAAGGAGCGCCCCGGCGGTGTGCGCGGTCAGGTTCACGCAGAGCAGGGTGCCCGCGACCAGCAGGAACGGCGACACGACCAGCCACGGCTTGTAGACCCTGGTCCTGGACATGAGCGCCCCCATGAGGGCGCTGCCCACGACCATCGCCAGCGTCATCGGGTAGATCCTCAGCCCCGACTCGGTGGCGCTGACGCCCAGGGACTCCTGGAAGTAGCGCGGCAGGAATACGACTCCCGCGTACATGCAGAAAGCCGTGCAGAACGACGTGACGTTCACCAGCGTGTACGTGCGGTTGCCGAACAGGTGCATCGGCATGATCGGACTGGCCGCCCGCCTCTCGACCAGCACGAACACCACGAGCAGCGCGAGCGCGAGCGCGATCGGCCCAGCCACGGCGGCGTCGGTCCAGGTCTGCCCGTCCAGGCCCTTCTCCGTCAGCCCCAGCAGCAGCGAGCTGATGGCCACGGTGAAGACCGCGATGCCCGCGTAGTCGGGGCGCCCACCTCCGGTGCCCGGCCGGTGCGGCAGGCGGAGCACGACGATGGCGATCAGCGCGAGGCCGAGCGGCACGTTCACGTAGAAGGACCACCGCCAGCTCGCGTGGTCGGTGAAGAGCCCGCCGAGGAACGGCCCCGCCAGGTACGTCAGCCCCATCACGCCGCCGAGCGCGCCCTGCACGCGGGCGCCGCTCTTTCCCGGCCCCGGGGGGAACATGTCCATCACCAACGCCATCGACAGCGGCAGCAGCGCGCCCGCGCCGAGGCCCTGGAGCGCGCGGAAGCCGATCAGCTGCGCCATGTCCTGGGCCGCCCCGCACAATGCCGAGCCCGCCACGAACACCACCATCCCGACCAGCAGCAGCGGCTTCCTCCCGTGCTGGTCGGAGAGCCGGCCGTAGAGCGGCACCGTCACCGTCGAAGTCAGCAGGTACGCCGTCACCACCCACACGTAGAGCGTGCTGCCGCCCAGCTCGCTGGTGATGCGCGGCAGGGCCGTGCCGACGATCGTCTGGTCGAGCATCGCCAGGAACATCCCGCCGAGCACGGCGAGCAGGACGAGCCCGTTGCCACGCGGCTTCATGTCAGTATTCACATGTGAAGAGTGACGTGTAACTTCTTACATGTCAACTCTTCGATATGCTGGCGGCCATGTCCCTGCGGATCGCGCTGCTCGGGCTGCTCGAGGCCGTGGGGCCGGCGAGCGGTTACGACCTGGCCAAGAAGTTCGAGCACTCGCTCAACCACGTCTGGCAGGCCGGGCACACGCAGATCTATCCCGAGCTGCTGAAGATGGCCGCCGACGGGCTCGTGGCGATCGAGTCGGAGGGCGCGAGAGGGCGCAAGATCTACGCGATCACGCCTGAGGGCACGCGTGAGCTGCACACGTGGCTGGTCGAGCACCCGCCCACCGTGACGGTGCGCAACGAGGTCGCGCTCCAGGCGTTCCTGCTGCCGCTGCTCGCCAGGGACGAGGCGATCGCGGTGGTGGAGCGGATCAGGGACGGGTTCGCGGCACGCAGCGTGGCGCTGCAGTGCTACACCGAGGGCGGGGTCGGCTCATACGCGGCGAAGCTCGGCCTGAGCCAGGTCAGCGCCGGATTGGCGTGGGCCGAGGAGACGCTGGCCGAGCTCCGGCGCTGACTCCGTACGGTTCAGGACCGGGTGAACGCCAGCAGGCGGAAGACCGGGTCCGGGCTCGGCCGCCCCTGGCCGTGCCCCACGAACCTGGTCTCGCCGCTCGGCCGGAGCCCGTGCCTGGCCGCCTCCTCGACCACCAGCTCGGCCCGGTCCGACGGCTCCCGGCGCCCTCCCGGGCCGTGGGCGGCCCGCTTGTCGACCGTCGTGACGAACACTCCCCCGGGCCGCAGCACGCGGGCGGCCTCGGCGATCACCGGGCGGGCGTCGTCCAGCAGGTGCAGCAGCCAGATCGTGGTGACCGCGTCGACCGAGCCGTCACGTACGGGCAGCGTACGGGCGTCGCCCAGCACCACGTCCGCGCGCCCGGCGGCGATCCGCGCCATCCCCGCGGAGGCGTCCACCCCGAGCACCCGCAGCCCCCGCCCGGCCAGCTCCCTCGTGACCAGCCCGGTGCCGCAGGCGACGTCGAGCAGCGTGCCGCCGGGCACGAGGCGCCGGACGGCGTCGGCCGCGGCCACGGCCCGCGGCAGCCCGCCCCTCGTCTCGTCGTAGCGTCCGGCCTCGAGGTCGTAGTCGAGCACGGCGGGTCCTCCCGGGGGTCGAGGTGCTGCCGATCAAGATACGCGTCCTGGGTAAAGGGGAACCGTTCGGTTCCTGGTGTTGCGTTGGAGCGGCTCAGGAAATAGAACCCGGCATGACGCTCAAGCCCCCGGTCCTGCCATGAGCCTCCTCGGCCGTGACCTGGCGGTGGATCTGGGGGGCGCGAGCACGCGGATCTATGCCCACGGCAAGGGCATCGTGCTCGACGAGCCCTCGGCCGTCATCCTCGACGACCGCACCGGCAAGGTCATCGCGTACGGTGCGGACGCGACCGGCGAGGAGGCGTGCCGGCCGGTCAGCGGCGGCCTGCCGGTCGACGGGGAGCTCACGCGGCGCATGGTCCGGCACTTCCTGAGCAAGGTGCACCGGCGTCCGTTCGCCAGGCCGCGCCTGGTCATGGCGCTGCCCGACAATTGCACCCCGATCGAACGGGCGGCGCTGAGCGACCTGGCGTTCGAGGCGGACGCCAGGCGCATCGTGCTGATCCCGCACTCGCTCGCGGCGGCCCTCGGCGCCGGGCTGCCGGTCGACAGTTTCGCCGGTCACATGGTGATCGACATCGGACGCGACTCGGCCAGGATCGCCGTGCTCTCGTCCGGCGCCGCCGTGGCCACGGCTTCCGTCCCGGGCGGCGGCGAGGCGGTCAACAGGGCCATCGTCCGCCTGGTCGAGCAGGAGCACGGCCTCCTCCTCGACGAGCGCGAGGCCGAGTCGGCCAAGCGCGACATCGGCACCGAGTGGAAGCCGCTGGACCGGCACGTGACCGTGCGCGCCCGCGACCCGGACACCGGCCGTGAGCGCGAGGTACGGCTGCCGGTCCAGCAGGTCTACGAGGCGACCAGGCAGCCGGTCGAGGCGATCGTGCGGGCGGCGATGGAGACGGTCGAGCGGTGCCCGGCCGAACTGGCCGCGGACCTCGGGGGACGCGGCGCGGTGCTGCTGGGAGGCGGCGCGCTGCTGCGGGGGCTCGCGCGGCGGCTGCGGGCGTCGCTGGAGATGCCGGTACGGAGGGCGGAGCGGCCGCTGGAGTGTGTGGCGTTCGGGCTGGGGCGGTTCGTGGACGACATGGGCCTGATCGCCCGGCTCCGCAGCGGGCTCGCCTGGGCCGGGCCGGACAGGTGACCGCTCAGCCGATCAGCAACCCCGGGGCGCGATCCCAGCCCGTCAACGCAAGGAGGCGGCGCACCGCGGGAGAGATTGGGTCGAGGATCAGCCTGCGCGGCGGGGATAATCGGGCGGCGGCGGCCACGATGACGCGCAGCCCGGACACGTCGATGAAGGCCAGCTCCCCGAGGTCCAGGCGGATGTCGTCGCCGCCTTCGAGAATCATGCCGTGTAGGGCGCCGGCGAGGCGCTGCTGATTGCCGTGGTCGACCTCGCCGGTTACGCGGAGGCCGTACGGGTGCGCAGTGGGCGTCACGTGAGCCTGGTCACCTGTCTCGAAGATCATCCCGCTCCCGTAGCGCCTCCTTAATCGCGATAAATACTGTTTCTGCCCGCGAAAAGGCGATTTATACGGATCACTGCCCTCGCGGTGTCCTGTGCCGTTTACCGGGTGGCCGTGGACGATCTCCGATATGGTCCGATCGTGCGCGCCCGCCGTCACGGTTTTCCCGCGGTGCTCCTCTGTGTCGCGGCGATGACGGCCTGCGCGACGGCGCCCGCACCGGCCACCCTCGAAGAGGCCGCCCGGCAGCTCGACACCGACGCCGGCACCCTGCTCACCGCCTCCGAGCTCCATCTGTCGCCCGCCTCGCAGGAACCGGACGGCTCGTGCGTGCCCGGCCAGGCGCGGCGGTACTTCCGCGCCGAGAGCGACGTCGCCGACGCCTCCGCCGGGCTTCTCGAACGGCTCCGTGCTATGGGGTACGACCAGGTGGTCGACGACCTGGATCTACGGGACGAGGAGCAGGATGTCGCCGTTCTGCGCAATCCGCGGACCCGCCTGACGTTCGAACTGACCGTTCTCTCGGGAGAGCAGCCCGGCGTCCTCCTCGTCGGCAGGACCACCTGCTACGCGACCGGCTGACACCCCCGCACCCAGGCGTCACCACCCGGGCGACGCTCCCGAGGCCGAAGCGCGTCAGGGGGCGGAGAGCGCCTCCGTCGGGGACAGGCG
Organism: Nonomuraea sp. NPDC050786; assembly: GCF_040654115.1. NCBI lineage: Bacteria > Bacillati > Actinomycetota > Actinomycetes > Streptosporangiales > Streptosporangiaceae > Nonomuraea > Nonomuraea sp. NPDC050786. The sequence continues at coordinate 60,378 of NZ_JBFAHJ010000013.1, read as the reverse complement.
GGAGGCGCGGATCGCCGGGTAGAGGCCGGCGGCGGCGCCGATGACCAGGGTCGCGGCGAGGCCGCCGAGGGTGGCCCAGGCGGGCACCACCGAGGGCCAGCCGCTGTACAGCGCGTACCCCATCGTGACGCCCGTCCCCAGCAGGATCCCCCCGCCCCCGCCCAGGGCCGACAGCAGGAGCGACTCCGCCAGGAACTGGGTGCGGATCTGGCCGCGCGTGGCCCCGAGGGAGCGGCGCAGGCCGATCTCCGCGCGGCGTTCCAGCACCGAGATGACCATGGTGTTGGCCACGCCGACCCCGCCCACGAGCAGCGCCACCGCGCCCACTCCCAGCAGGAGGTTGGCGAACGCCTGGCTGGTCGCCTGCTTGGCGGCCAGGGCGTCGGACGGCCGGGAGACGTCCACCTCGTTGGGCGCCTCCGGGTTGGCGGTGCCGGCCAGCACCTGGCGTACGGCCTCCAGCTTGGCCTCGTCCGAGCGCGTGTAGAGCGTGGTCGGGTGCCCGTCGAAGCCCAGCCGGGACTCCGCCACCGGCCAGCCGACGAGGACGCCGCTGTCCAGGTCGGTGGCGAGCGCCACCGGGTTGAGGACGCCGACGACCGTGAAGCGGATCCCTCCGACCACGACCTGCGTGTCGGGCGAGGCGGAGCCCACGCCGAGGCGCTGGGCCGCGGCGGAGCCGAGCACGGCGGCCGGGTAGCGTTCGGTGGCCGGGTTGAGCCAGGTGCCGTTCCGCAGCGTCGCGCCCACGGTGGCGGGCAGGTCGAGGCGGGCCGCGTACGTGCTGATGCCGCTGGTCTGGGCCTTGGGGATCTGCTCCGACCGGTAGACCTTGACGTCACCCATGCGCCCGATCGACGAGACGGCCTGGACGGGGCCGATGCGCTCGATCATCGACTCCGCCTCCTCCGGCATCTGCGCGGCGTCGCCCGTGATGGTGGTGCCGGACGAGACCGTGAGCAGGTTGGTGCCGAGCGCGGAGAGCGTACGGTCGAGCTCGGCGCCCGACGAGGACGAGAGCCCGACCACGCTCACCATGGCCGCGATGCCGATGGCGATGCCCAGCGCGGACAGGAACGCCCGCAGCGGCCGGGTGCGCAGGCCCACCGCCCCGACCCGCATCACGTCGCGGGGGCGCATCCTGGCCGGGCGCGGTTTCGGGCGCGCCACCTCGACTGTGGACATCACACCGCCTCCAGGGGGACCCGCGCGGTGTCGGAGATGATCTGGCCGTCGCGCATCCGTACCTGTCTGGGCAGGCTCGCGGCGATCTCCCGGTCGTGCGTGATGATCACGATGGTGGTGCCGCCCGCGTTCAGCTCGTGCAGCAGCTCCATCACCCCGGTGCCCGACACCGAGTCCAGGGCACCGGTCGGCTCGTCGGCCAGGAGCAGCGGCGGGTCGCCCGCCACGGCCCTGGCGATGGCCACGCGCTGCCGCTCGCCACCGGACAGCTCGTGCGGCTCGTGCTCCATCCGGTGCCCGAGCCCCACCCGTTCCAGTGCCTGGGCCGCGCGGCGGCGGCGTTCCGACCTGCCCAGGCCGGTGTAGACGAGGCCGTCTGCCACGTTGTCGAGCGCCGGGACCTTCGCGGCGAGGTGGAACGACTGGAACACGAACCCGATCGTGGTGGCCCGCAGCGCCGACAGCTGGTTGTCGGAGAGCTTCGACACGTCGTACCCGTCGATGTGGATGGTCCCGGACGTGGGCCGGTCGAGGGTGCCGACGACGTTGAGCATCGTCGACTTGCCCGACCCCGACGGGCCGACGATGGCGACCAGCTCGCCGTGCTGGATCCGCAGCGACACCGACGCCAGCGCCGCCACGCCGCCCGGGTACGTCTTGGACACGTCCGTCAGGTCGATCATGGGGTACGTCATTTCGGCATCCCCACGGTCATGCCCTCGGCCAGCCCGTCGCCGCTGACCTCGACTCGCCCCCCGGAGAACAGACCCGTCTCAACCTTGATATATCGGGACCTGCCCCCTTCGATGACCTCCAGGCCGTACCCGCCCTCCTGCAGCGCGACCAGCGCCGCCACCGGCACGGCCAGCACGTTCTTGCGCGTGGAGGCCGTGAACGTCACGTCCACCGCCGCCTTGTCCAGCCCCTTGGCGGCCTTGGCTGCCCCGATCGAGACGAGCGCCTCCACCCGGGTCTCCGGGTCCGCGTTCTGGCCCTCGCCCGGCTCGATGACCGTGGCCACCTCGGTGACCTTGCCCTTCACGTTCTTGCCGTCCGGCAGCGTGACGTCGACCTTGGCGCCCTTCCTGGCCATCCGCTGGTCCTCCGACTCCAGCTTGACCGTGACCACCTTGGACGTGCCCGTATACGTCAGGATCTTCTGCCCCGGAGCGGTCGGCTGGCCCTCCTCGGACTCCAGGCTCTCCACCCGCACCTTGCCGGGGGCGAACACCACCCGGCCCAGCTCGACCACGCCCGTCTCGTCCAGGCCGCGGTCCTCCTGCCATTCCCTGACCGCCTCGGCGGTGTCATAGGTGTACTCGTCGTCGACCGTGAAGCCGTCGTAGCCGAGCTTGCTGAGGTTCCGTTCCAGGTTCTCGACGTCCTTGCCCTCCACGCCGACCTTGAGGTCGCGGTACGCGGGCGTCGAGCCGTACATGAGCATGACCGGCTTGTTGTCCACCCGGTACAGCGACCTGCCGCGGGTGATCTGCGCGCCGCTGTCGGGCAGCCAGGTGATCGTGCCGGGCTTCCTGCTCATCGCCGTGGTCACCGGGCCGTAGCCGAGCTCGCCGTCGGCGTCCCTGGTGTCGTTCAGGGTCTGCCTGGTCACCGTGGTGGTGGCCGGGGGCAGGGCATCGGCCGACCGCGTGGGGCCGGCGCCGCCGTGGAGCAGGCCCGCGCTGTTGACGGCCACGAACCCGCCTCCGGCCACGGCCACCACGGTCAGGAGCCCGGCGACCAGCTTGCCCCGGCCGCGGCCCCGGCGCGGCCGGGAGGGCGTCGAGTCCGGCTCCGCCCTTCCGTCAAGGGTGGCCCTGCCTGTCACCGGGCCCATCAAAGACCTCCCATACCGGCCTCGGCGGACTCCTTCTGGCACTTCTGCTGGGCGGACTTGAAGTCGGGGTCGTCGCCGACCTCGCCGGTGATGCGCATGGCGCCGCCGTCGGGGTCGGGGAAGCTCTCCACGCCGTTGTCCCGCATGCACTGCGCGAGCCTGCGCAGCGCCTCTAGGCGCTTCGGGTCGGGCCCGCCGGCCTTCTCGCCGCTCGGGGCGTACTGCTTGCACGCCTCCTGGGCCTTCTCGACCTTCTCCTGCGGGATGCTCTTGTCGAACTTCATCATGATGCCCTTGCCCGGCTGCGGGTCGTCCACCTGCACGCCGTTCTCGCGCATGCACTGGGCGAACTTGAGCATCTTCTGGTACCTGTCCTCGCTCGGCTTCGCGCTGGCCCCGCCCTGGGTGCCGGACTGGGTGCCCGTGCCGCTGACCGAGGCCACATCGGGCCCGCCGCCGTCGTCCGCGCCACAACCGGCCAGGAACAGCGTGGCCGCCGCCAGCGCGCCGAGAACTCGTACTCGCATGGAATCTCTCCTCTGTCGGATGAAGGCCGTCTCGAGGGGAGATGCAATAGGGACCGCTGTTTCCTCAGCGTTTCCGCGCCGCGATTCCGTTCCGCGTTTACTTCGAGCAAATGCCGCGTCCGCCACACTCGGCTCCGTAAGCGAGGGAAAGGTGCGCCATGCGGGTGCTGGTGGTTGAGGACGAGCGGCTGCTCGCCGACGCGATTGCCGAGTGGCTGCGTGAGGAGACCCACGCGGTCGATCTGGCGCACGACGGCGAGGCCGCGCTGGAACGGATCGCCGTCAACGACTACGACGTGGTCGTGCTGGACCGCGACCTGCCGCGCGTGCACGGCGACGAGGTGTGCAGGGAGCTGGTCGAGTCGGAGCGGGACGCGCGGGTGCTGATGCTGACGGCCGCCGCCCAGCTGGACGACCGGGTGACCGGCCTGTCCCTGGGCGCCGACGACTACCTGGCGAAGCCGTTCGCGTTCCCCGAGCTGGCCGCCCGCGTGCTGGCCCTGGGGCGGCGCTCACGCCCGGCCGTCCCGCCCGTGCTGCGGCGGGCGGGGATCACGCTCGACCCGGCGCGCAGGGAGGTCTTCAGGAACGGGCGGTTCGTACCGCTGTCGAAGAAGGAGTTCGCGGTGCTGGCCGAGCTGCTGCGGGCGAACGGCAGCGTCGTCTCGGCCGAGCAGCTGCTGGAGAAGGCGTGGGACGAGAACGCGGACCCGTTCACCGGGGCCGTCCGGCTCACCATTCTCAAGCTGCGCCGCAAGCTCGCCGACCCGCCGGTCGTGGAGACCGTGCCGGGGGTGGGGTACCGGATCGCATGACCCTCCGGCTGCGGCTCACGCTGATGTACGGGGCCGTCTTCCTGGTCGCCGGGCTGACCCTGCTCGGCGTCACCTATCTCCTGTTCAACCAGCAGCTGACCCAGTCGTTCGAGAGCCGGGTCAGGCCCGAGCCCGGCAAGCAGAAGAACCTGATCTTCGCCCAGGACGGCGTCGTGCTCACCGGCGACGCGGCGGTGGAGTGGCTGCGACGGCAGGAGGAGAAGCTGAGCGGCGCGGCCGCCACCTCACTGCTCACGCAGGGCGCGATCGCGCTGGCCGTGGTCGGCGGCGCGGCGCTTGGCCTCGGCTGGGTGGTCGCGGGCCGGGCGCTGGCCCCGCTGCACCGGGTGACCGACACCGCGCGCAGGATCGCGGCCGCTCCCATGGCCGAGCGCGGGCTGCACGAGCGGATCGCGCTGGAAGGCCCTGACGACGAGGTCAAGCAGCTCGCCGACACGTTCGACACCATGGTGGAGCGGCTGGACCAGTCCTTCGACGGGCAGCGCCGGTTCGTGGCGAACGCCTCGCACGAGCTGCGTACGCCGCTCACCCTGAACCGGGCCCTGGTCGAGCTGGCCATGCACCGCCGTGCCGCCCCTCCCGAGATCAAGGAGCTGGGCGAGAGCCTGCTCGAGATCAACGCCCGCCACGAACGGCTCATCTCCGGCCTGCTCCTGCTGGCCCGCTCCGAACAGGAGATCGCCGACCGGTCGCCGGTGGACCTGGCGGACGTGGTGACGCACGTGGTCGCGCAGACCGCCGGGGACGCTCACGAGGCGAAGGTCACCGTGTACGAGGTGACCGCTCCGGCGCCTACCACCGGGGACGCGTTGCTGCTCGAACGGCTGGTGCACAACCTCGTCGAGAACGGCATCCGGCACAACGTGGACGACGGGACCGGGTGGGTGCGGGTGGTGAGCCGTACCGTCTCCGACGGCACCGTGGAGGTCGAGGTCAGCAACACCGGGCCGAGCGTGCCGCCGTACGACATCCCGCTGCTGTTCAAGCCGTTCCACCGGCACGGGGCCGAACGCGTGGTCACGGCGCGGAGCGCGGGGCTGGGGCTGTCGATCGTGCGGTCGGTGGCGGTCGCGCACGGCGGGGACGTCAGGGCGCGGCCGCGAGAGGACGGCGGCCTGGTCGTGACCGCCTCCCTGCCGCACGCCACCCAGTGGTGACCGTCGAACCGTCGCGTTGGGTCTGGTCACAGGCATGCTTCGAGTGGCGGACGCGGCGGAAAGGTCAGGCGTCTCCGGCTCGGACGCGCCACACCGATGGGGCAAGCAGGGTGACGGCCGTGATCAGCACGGCCACCGCGGCGCCGGCCACGAGGACGGGGCGGGTGCCTGCCCAGGCCGCCGCGGGGCCGGCCAGTCCCGTGCCGAGCGGGGCCGCCACGAGCGCGCCGAGCATGGTGACGGAGGTGGCGCGGGCGACGAATCGCTCGGGGAGGTTGCGCTGGATCGCGGTGGTCTGGAGCACGTTGTAGACCACCACCTGCATGCCCGCGCCCACTCCCGCGAGTGCCAGCAGCCACACCTCGGCCGGGATCGCCAGCAGGGCCGGGAGCGGGGCCATGAGGAGGAAGAAGAGGAGCGCCGCCACCATGGGGCGCGCGGGTCTCCAGCGGGCGCCGACGAAGCCTCCCGCCAGGCCGCCGACGGCGTACGCGATGCCGATCGCCGACCAGGCCGGGGCGCCGCCGAGCTGCCGGTCGGCGACGTACGGACCCAGCACCATGATCGGGGAGACCACGATCGCGTTGGTGAATGCGACGTGGACGATCCAGATCCACAACCAGGGATGCCGCGACACCTCCGTGATGCCCCCGCCGATGCCGGCCAGCAGACCGCCCTTCCGTGGCACCGCATCTTCGGCGGAGAACCGGTTCTCCGTGGGCAGCCGGTAGAGGAAGGCCATGCTCACCAGGAACGTCAGCGCGTCGATCAGGATGGCCCAGCCCGGCCCGACCAGCGCCACCAGGGCTCCCGCCGTGCCCAGCGCCACCATCGACGCGGCGCTTCTGGAGAGCGAGATCAGGGAGTTGGCCGCCTGCAGGTGCTCCTTGCCGGCCAGCGAGGCGACGAGCCCTATGGCGGCCGGGCTGAAGAAGGCCGATCCGGCGCCGGCGACGAGTTGCAGGGCCACCAGCATCCAGAGGTGCGCGGTGCCGGTGAGCAGCAGGACCGCCGTCGTGCCGTGCGCCACGAAACGGGTGAGGTCGGCGAGCAACATGACCGTCCTGCGGGAGAAACGGTCGCCGACCGCGCCACCCAGCAGGGTCAGGAGGATGACGGGCAGCCGGGTGCTCAGCACGACGATCCCCAGGTCCACCGGTGATGCCGTGAGGTGCAGCACGGCGAACGCGATCGCCAGCGGGGTCAGCGAGTCGCCGAACGCCGATGCGGTCTGGCCCAGGTAGTAGCGCCTGAAGCCCCTGTCCCCCAGCGGCGCGAACATCGAGCGGGTCGCGGCCGGCCTGCCGGCGGCGGGATCGCCGACTCTGTCGCCGGGACGCACCTTCATGGCGGTCGGCCTCCAACGGTCCTGTGACGTCGGCACGCGACCGTCGCGGCCGGTGCGATCCGAAGATCCGGGGACACCCTGCCAGTCCTCACCGACAATTCCGGGGACAGGTGCCGACGCCGGGCTCGCCGTCCGTTCCTTTTGGCACCCCCGAGCCGGACTTGTCGATAAAAGGCAGCTTTTCCGGCGACTCCGAAACATCACAACAAACCCGTATTGCAGTCGCTATCGTACGTAACGATCACCCGCACCCGTCTCAGGAGTCACTTCTCTCATGGCGCATGTCGAACCGCTGCGGGAGGACGACCCGACGGCATTAGGCGCGTACCGCTTGCTCGGCCGGCTCGGAGCGGGCGGCCAGGGCACCGTCTACCTCGGGCAGATGCCCGACGGCCGGCAGGTGGCCGTCAAGCTGCTCCGCGAGGGCGCCGGCTTCGACGACCGGCTGGCGAAGGAGATCGCGGCCGCGCGGCGGGTGGAGCCGTTCTGCATCGCGCAGGTGCTGGACGTCTCGCTGGGCGCACGGCCGTACATCGTGACCGAGTACGTCGACGGGCCTTCCCTGCAGCAGGCGGGCCGCCACACCGGGGCCGACCTGCAACGGCTGGCGGTCGCGACGGCCACCGCGCTGGCCGCCATCCATGAGGCGGGCATCGTGCATCGGGACTTCAAGCCCGCGAACGTGCTGCTCGGTCCCGGCGGGCCGCGGGTCATCGACTTCGGCATCGCGCGGGCCATGGATGACGCCGTCACGCATACCAGCAGCATCGTCGGCACGCCCGCGTACATGGCTCCCGAGCAGCTGGCGGGGCAGCCGGTGGGGCCGGCCGCCGACGTGTTCGCCTGGGCGTCGGTCATGGTGTGGGCGGCCAACGAGACGCCGCCGTTCGGGCAGGACACGCTGCCGGCCGTCATCAACCGCATCCTGCACAACGAGCCGCAGCTCGGCGACCTGCCGCAACCGTTGCGGTCCGTCGTGTACGACTGCCTGGCCAAGGATCCACGTGCCCGGCCGACCATGCGGGACGTGATCCTGCGGCTGCTGAGCGGGCAGAACGCCGCGGTCCCGAGCCCTTCTCATCCGCAGCAGGATTTCCAGGCCCGGCCTCAGGCGTACGGGCAAGCGCCGGGAGTGCCCGGGTGGGGGTCTGGGTACGCGCCCGGCCAGGGGTCGGCACCCGGTCAAGGGTCGATGCCGGGTCAAGGGCTGCCCTTCCCTGGCCAAGGGCCATTTCCCGGCCAAGGAGCGATGTCAGGTCACGGGCCGTTCCCCGCCCAAGGCGGGATGCCGGGCCAAGGGCCGTTCCCCGGCCAAGGGCCGATGCCGGGCCAAGGGCCGTTCCCGGGCGCGGGGACGGGGCCGGGGCCGGGGCGGAGGGCTCGGGCTGCGGGCGGTCGCCGGATCGGCGTTCCCGTGGCCGTGGGGGTGTCGACCGTCATGGTGGTGGCGCTCGTCGCTGGCGTCGTCTGGCTCGCCCCTTGGTCGAAGCCGACCACCTCGGCGTCCCTCGCCGCCGGCTCCCCGAGCCCCTCCACCTCCCGGACCAGCAAACACGCGGCGACCACGACGCCGCCGCGAAAGACCCCGAAGCCCACCCGTACGCCCACTCGTACGCCCACCGTGCGAAAGACGACCCCCAAGAGCACGCCCACGCCGACCCCCAAGGCCACCAAATCCACCACGGCGCCACCGACCAAGACGCCGACCAAGACGCCGACCAAGACGCCGACCAAGACCGCGACACCGACTCCCACCCGCACCACCAAGAAACCGGCTACGACCGCGCGGGTCAGCATCCTGGAGATAGAGCTGTTCGGCGGCCCCGGCCAGGACGACTCCAAGGGCTGCTACATGCCGCCGATCCACTTCCAGACGAGCGTGGAGTCGACCCGGCAAGAGGTGTGGATCTCCAGCGTCTGGCTGGTCGACGGCAAGGCGATCTCGCGAGGGAGGTCGTGGGTGTCGAAGGGCACGTATACCGCGTTCGTGAGTTCCCAGCAGTACATGCTCAAGGCAGGGCGCCACACCCTCACCCTCAAGGTCACCGCGCCTTCCACGGCGCAGAAAAGCATGTCGATCAACATGTGCGATCTGAAAGACTACTCGTGACGCCGGAGGCCATCGGCCCGTACCGGGTCGTCAGGGAGCTGGGCGAGGGCGGCCAGGGCGTGGTCTACCTGGCCACCGCCCCCGACGGCGCCCAGGTCGCGATCAAGGTGCTGCGTGAAGGGGTGCCGGGTGACGGCCGGTTCGCCAAGGAGATAGCGGCCGCGCGGCGGGTGGAGCCGTTCTGCATCGCGCAGGTGCTGGACGCCTCGCTGGGCGCACGGCCGTACATCGTGACCGAGTACGTCGACGGTCCCTCACTGCAGCAGGCGGGCCGCCATTCCGGGGCCGACCTGCAACGGCTTTCGGTCGCGACGGCCACCGCGCTGGCCGCCATCCACCGGGCCGGCGTCGTCCACCGGGACTTCAAGCCCGCCAACGTCCTGCTCGGACGGGACGGGCCGCGCGTCATCGACTTCGGCATCGCGCGGGCGATGGATGCCGCGCTGACCCGTACCAGCAGCATCGTGGGGACGCCCGCGTACATGGCGCCCGAGCAGTTCATGGGCGCCGCCGCCGGGCCCGCCGTGGACGTGTTCGCGTGGGGGGCCGTGATGGTGTACGCGGCCACCGGCGCCCCGCCGTTCGGCAACGACTCCGTGCCGGCCGTACTCAGGCGGATCCAGTACGAGGAGCCGCGCCTCGACGGGGTGCCCGAGCCGCTGCGCTCGATCGTGTACGCGTGCCTCGCCAAGGACCCCGCGGCCCGCCCGGCCATGCAGGACGTCCTCTTCCAGCTCATCGGCGGCCAGGCACCACCACCCCCAGGCGGTCACCACCCACCGCCAGGCGGTCCCCCGCACGCGGCCTCCCCAGCGGGCCACGGGCCGGCGCATGCGCCCTCCCTTGGCCACGCGCCATCCCGAGGCGGCGGTGCCGGACACGCGGGCTTCCCAGGCGGGTCACCGCAACCAGCTTTCCCCGGCCCTGCCACCGGACCAGGCCCCGACCGTCCGCCGCACCCGGCTTTCCCCGGTCCTGGGACGGGACCAGGGCCCGGCGGTCCGCCGCACCCGGCCTTCTCCGGTCCTGGGACCGGACCAGAGCCCGGCGGTCCGCCGCTCCCGGCCTTCTCCGGTCCGGGTGCCGGACCAGGGCGTCCGCAGCGGCCCCCGGTCCACCACCTCCAGACCGGCCCCAAACGGACGGCCCCTGGCAACCAGCGCACGCTGATCTTCGTGTCCAGCGGGGTCGCGGTCGTCGTGGCCGGTGCCGTGGCGGCGGCCTGGTTCTGGTTGCCCAGGTGGCCCGCCCGGACCACCACCGCCACCATCGTCACGGCCCAGAGCCCCACCGTCCCCGGAGCGACGAAGTCCCCCAAAACCTCGCACCCGACCTCCGAGCCACACCCCACCAGAACCGCGAAGACGCCGAAGGCCACCAAGACCCGCAAGACCACGAACCCCACCACCGAACCCACGTCGCGGCCCACGACCACGCCCACCACCACCAAGCCCACCACCGCAGAACCAACCACCACAAAACCGACCACCACCAGCAGCGCCAGCGCGGGCGGCGTGAGGTCGGTGGCCTTCACGTACGAAGGCATCAGGATGGGCGACTGCTGGCGCAACGACATGAACATCTGGGCCAAGGTCGCGGCCACGGGCACCTACAGCTACCGGTGGCTCGTCAACGGCCAGAACCAGGGCAGGCAGGAGGGCACGGCGTCGTCGAAGCCCCTGCTTCCGTCCATCACGTGGAAGGGCGAGGGCACGTACAACATCGTCTTCGAGGTGGTCACCCCGAAGAGCTTCCGGAAGAGCGTCGCGGTGAAGATCTGCAGCAACAGCGAGAGCTGGGGCGACGGCTGGTAGGACACATGAGCTTTGTCCGCCTGCCAAAGGCGCTTCTCAGCCCGCCGCCGCGCGCCCGGCACTCAGCCGTTCCACGTCGGCGACCACCCGGTCGCGGATGTGGCAGATCAGTTTGGCCAGATCGGCGCAGTAGACGGAGGGATTGAGAAATCCCGAGCCGGCGCGGTATCGAGTGCTGTACTCACCCGCCCCGCACACATCCCGGATCGAGCAGGAGACGCAGATCGGCGACAGGCCGGCCACCCCTCGCTGCCGGGCCACGACTCCCGGGAGGAGCCGCGCGTCGTCGAACGTGTTCCGGAAAACGTCCAAGCCGGTGTACGGGGCGCCCTCGTAGGCGGACTTCAGAGCGTCGCCGAGTTCGATGGTTCCGTCGCTCTCGACGACGATGAGCTGGAACGGGCCGAGCCCCAGCCCCTCGGTGTAGGCCTGACCGCCGAGGCACGACGTCATGATGTTCTCGAAGAGCCTGACACCGGCCGGAAGCGGCACCGTGGCGTACCAGCGCTCGAAGATCGGGATCAGCCAGTCCGCGTACGCGGTGCCCCCGTCCGCGGAGGTCCATCCCGGCGGAGGAGACGACCAGTTGCCGAGCGGCAGCAGGAAGTCCACGGCCGGCGCCCCGGTGGCGAGCAGCGCCTCGTAGGTGGTCAGAGGGTCGTTCTCCAGGTTGACGGTGCAGAGCACGAGGTCGAAGAGGTCACGGTAGGCGGGGCGGTTCAGCGCCTCGATGCCGCGCATCACCCGGTCATGGCTGCCGCGGCCGTTGGCGTACTTGCGGTGACGGTTCTGGCCCTCCTCGTCGCCGTCGAGGCTGACCGTGACACCGATGCGGTGTTCGCGCAGGACGTTCAGGAGTTTCTCGTCAGAGAGGAGCACGCCGTTCGTGGTGGTGACGAGCCGCAGCGGGACCTCGGACGGCGCGGCGCTCCGGAACGCTCGCGCCGCGTACGCGAACTGGTCCGCGCCGGCGAGCAGCGCTTCGCCGCCGTGCAGCCGCACCGACGCTCCCTGAATCTCGCCGGCGTGCGCCCGCAGGTGCTCTCCGAGCCGGAAGGCGACCTGGTCGATCGTCTCCCGCGACATGGCCACCGGTTTGCTCTTCCAGCTCTGGTCGGCCATCTCGTACATGTAGCAGTAGTCACAGGCCAGGTTGCACCGGCCGTGGAATTTGAGGGCGAATTCCACGAAGGGCAGAGGGCGCCAGGACGGATCCGCAAGCGCCTGATCGGTCACGTCCTGAGTCGGCCATTCGGCAGCCCGCTCTGTCACCCGCACGATCGGTAGCTCGATCACGATGTCCTTCGCCTCTCTGCCCTTCGTGTCACAGCAGGCCGCCACCCGGCCCGATCAGCGCTCCGTCACCTGTTGAAAGTGCCGGCAGGACGGAAGACGTCGTCGTCGGCGGTCACCCGGTTCAGCACCGCACCGAGCGCGCTGTTCTGGTCGGCGGTCGCCGCGACCTCTGAGAGGTTCGCCTGAGAGGACTCGGCAGCCGAAGCGGCACCGGCTGCTCCGACCCCGACCGCGGACGCGGCGGCGAACGCAGCAGCTGTCAGGGCCACCTTCCGTACGAGATTTCCCTCACGTTCCGGCATTGGATGCTCCTTCCGTACGGCCGGACATCGACCTGCCGCCATGGCGATTGCGACCTTCGCGGCCCGTGATGTCCTGTTCCGGTTGGGATCAACGGAAGTTGATCACGACAGTCGGACGGTACCTCACCGCCCCCACAGAGCCGCTACAGAACCGCCACACGGCCGGTTCTCCGATGCCCGGCCCGTCCGGAAGCACGAGGCAGTACATCCCTTGCCGCACGTTTTGGCAACCGCCGACCTTGTCCGGATTACGTTGATGACATGGGATATCTGCCGATCGGCGAGCACGGGCTGATCGGCGACCTTCGGACGGTCGCCCTGGTGGGCACGGACGGCACGATCGACTGGTACTGCTGTCCGCGCTTCGACGCGCCCAGCGTGTTCGCCGCGATCCTGGACGACGAGCGCGGCGGGGCGTTCGAGCTCGCCGCCGACCTGCCCGTGCGGACCAACCAGTTCTACGTACCCGACACGAACGTGCTGGTCACGCGGTTCTTCACCGATGAGGGCGTGGCGGAGGTCCAGGACTTCATGCCGATCGCCGAGGAGGAGTCGCACGAGGCCGACCGGCACCGGCTCATCAGGCGCGTGCTGTGCGTACGCGGCGCGCTGCCGTTCCGCGTACGGGTGGCGCCCCGCTTCGACTACAGCTCCCAGACGCACACCGTGCACATGACCGACGGGCAGGCCACGTTCGTGTCGCCCGGGTTCTCGCTGAGGCTGACCGCCACCGTGCCTCTGGAGAGCGACGGGTGCGATGTCCAGGCACGGTTCAAGCTCACCGAGGGCCAGCAGGCCGTCTTCGCCCTCGACCGGCTGACTGAGGGGGTCGCGCCGAGATCGTGCGCGCTCATCGAGGCCGAGAAGGCGTACAACGACACGGTGCGGTACTGGCGACACTGGCTGTCCGCCTCCCGCTACCGCGGCCGCTGGCGGGAGATGGTGCACCGCTCCGCGCTGACGCTGAAGCTGCTCACGTACGCGCCGACCGGCGGCATCGTCGCGGCCGCCACCACCAGCCTGCCGGAGCAGATCGGCGGCGGGCGCAACTGGGACTACCGCTACGTGTGGGTGCGCGACGCGGCCTTCTGCGTGTACGCGCTGCTCAGGCTGGGCTTCACCGAAGAGGCCGAGGCGTTCATGAGCTTCCTGTCGAAGCACGTCAAGGCCGGCCGCGGCCGGCAGTCCGGCCCACTCCAGATCATGTACGGCATCGACGGCCGCACCGAGTTCCCCGAGCGCGAGCTCACCCACCTGAAGGGCTACCGCGGATCGGCCCCGGTACGCGTGGGCAACGCCGCCGCCGGCCAGCTCCAGATGGACATCTACGGCGCGCTCATCGACTCCGTGTACCTGTACAACAAGTGGGGGCAGCCCATCTCCAGCGATCGCTGGGACGAGGTGTGCGCGCTGGTCGACTGGGTCTGCAAGAACTGGGACCAGCCCGACGAGGGCATCTGGGAGACCCGCGGCGGCCGCAAGAACTTCGTCTACTCCCGGCTCATGTGCTGGGTGGCCGTGGAACGCGCCGCGCGGGTGGCGCTCCAGCGCGGGCTGCCGGCCGATCTGCCGACCTGGCGCGAGGCCCGCGACGCGATGTACCGCCAGATCATGCGGCAGGGCTGGTCGCCCACGCTGAACGCCTTCATCCAGCACTTCGACGAGGACGTGCTGGACGCCTCGGTGCTGATGATGCCGCTGGCCAAGTTCGTCTCGCCCACCGATCCCAAGTGGCTGTCCACGCTCGACGCGCTGGCCGAAGGGCTGGTGTCGGACACGCTGGTGTACCGCTACGACCCGCTGATCAGCCCCGACGGGATGCAGGGCGAGGAGGGCACGTTCTCGATCTGCACTTTCTGGTACGTCGAGGCGCTGACCAGGGCGGGCCGCCTGGAGGAGGCCCGCCGGGTCTTCGACAACATCCTCAGCTACGCCAACCACCTGGGCCTGTACGCGGAGGAGATCGGGCGCTCGGGCGAGCAGCTGGGCAACTTCCCCCAGGCGTTCACCCATCTGGCGCTGATCAGTGCCGCCTTCAATCTCGACCATGCCATGGGCTGACGGCAGACTGGGCGGATGACGTCGTGTGATCATCAACCGGCCACGCCGTTCGAGGAGCGGCTGTGGGCGGCGCACCGGGACGGGCAGGCCGCGCTGTGCCTGAGCCTGCTCCGCGACGCCGACCTGGCGCTGCCGATCACCGCCGCCGCGGCGGCCGGAACCGAGGCCCCCAGCTGGGCGACCGCCACCGGCCCCGATCGGACGTGGCTCCTCGCCTACACCTCCGTGGAGGCGATGCGGCTGGCCACCGGAGGCGCCGCCGCCTACTGCCGCGTCCTCTCGCTGGTCGAGCTGGCGGCCGGCTGGCCGGACCTGCGGTGGGGGCTGGCGGTCAATCCGGGGCTGACGGCCGCCTTCATGCTGGAGCCGGGAACGGTGGCCAGGCTCGCGGTGCCCACGCTGGCTCAGGACCTGCTCCTCGATCCCGGCTCGGGGGTGCCGGCGGTCCAGAAGCTGCTCTCCCCCACCGATGTCCATGACCTTCTGACCGGGGACGAGCCGCGGGTCTCCGGCTACTGCCACCACGCGCTGGACGTCTCGCACATCGCGACGCCCGCCGTGCTCGCCGAGGCGCTCGGGCAGCCCGGCATGCTGACCGAGAGCGGCTCCCTGAACATCCTGCGCTGGCGCCCCGCGGGCCTGGAGCTCTACCGGACCCCCTATGGCGGCACCGACGAGGAGACCAGGGCGGCGGTGGCGGGCTGGGTGATCGAGGAGCCGCCGTTCGTGGGGATGGGCCTGGTGCCGAACGTCGATCACGTCATCCGGGAGTACAAGGTGTACGGCGTGGTCCTGCCGCACGGCGCGGAGATCTGGGAGCTCACGTCCGGGGGGACCGAGCACCGGCGCGCGATGTACCACGGCGACCTGCGGCGCTGGCTGCTGATCGGCAGGCGGTCCGGATGAGCCGCGCCTTCTACCGTGCCCGCTGGCGGGACGCGGAGTACGTGGCCAGCCCTGAGCCCCACTCGCTGGAGCTGTGGATCCGGCTGCGCAGCGCCGAGCCGGCGGACGGCTTCGAGGAGGTCGAGCCCGGCTGCCACGTACGCACAGTGCCCGCGTCCGAGTGCGCGGCCGTGCACTTCGTGACGACGGTGTGCGGCTGGCGGGGGGAGCTGTTCCACGTGCACGACGAGCGTGCGGGTCAGCTGCTGCTGGAGTACCTGGGCGGATCGGCGCTCACGGCGGCCGAGCTGGGGATGGAGCGCATCGAGCGGGGCGTGTACCGCCTCTGGGTGCCCCGCGAGGAGGTCACCGATCCGCGGGAGCACGCCGTTCAGCTGAATGTCGGAAATTAACACTTTTGACGGAGACTCTTGTCTCCTGATGTTCATGTGACGGAAACTGACTAGAAACGTAGGAGTGTCGTAAGAGACTTTTCACGTGGGCTTCAGGGGGATTTATGGAGTCGCTCGACCGGCCCGACGCGGCGGCGATGCGGGCGTACGCCGATGAGCTGCGTGACATGTTCCGGCAGATCCAGGACGCGGGCGTGGAGCTGCACGCCCAGGCCAGAGCCGTCCAGGTCACCGAGAAATCGCGCGACGGCCTGGTGTCGGTGACCGTCGGCCCGCGCGGCGAACTCGTCAGGCTCGACCTCGACCCGCGCATCTATCGACGGCCGGACGCACGGCAGCTGGCGGACACGATCGTCGAGACGGCCGAGCGGGCGGCGGCCAAGGCACGGGAGCGCATCGAAGAGATCCTCGAGCCGGTGATCCCCCGTGCGGAGCTCGAGGCCCACCTCGACGGCGATCTCGAGACCGCCATGGCGCAGCTCGCGGAGCGGATGGGGGGCCGGCGATGAGGCTCTGGGACGGTACGGAGATCGTGAAGTCCGTCGTGCACCGCGGGATCTCCGAGTGGTCGGCGATGGCCGAGGACCTCGACCGAGAGTCGGCGAAGGTGATCAGCGAGGTCAGGGAGGCGCTCGCCGCCGCTCCGTGGGGCGGCGGCGCCGAGGGGCAGGCGTTCAAGGCCGCCCACTTCAGCAACGACGGCCCGGAGCGGATGCTCACCCAGTACGCCCAGCTCACCAAGCAGATCATCGACGCCGGGAGCAGGGTGCGCGCGGCCGTCGACCACACCCTGCACACGGACGCCGCCATCGAGCACGATCTCGCCGCCAGAACGAAGGAGATCTGAGGCCCACGACGTGACGGTCCACACCGACACCGGCGTCAACACCCCTGGCGGCCTGCCGACCGCGCAGCCCCCGGTCCAGATCGACAGCGACGTCCGCCCGGTCTGGGAGACCGAGGCGCTGCCCGACTGGGTCGTCAACTGGCTGATCCCCATGCTGTCGGCCGGGCAGAAATGGCCGGAGGCCACCGAGTCCGGGCTGGCGAAACTGGCCGCGAAGTACTACCAGGCGGCCATGAAATCCGTCGGGTCCACGCCGCTCGCGGGCGCGGCCGCGCGCACCGTCGTGACCGGCTGGAATGCGCCCGCGACCGCGAACTTCCTCACCAGGGCCCAGTTCCTGCACGGCCAGGAGGGCGGGCTGGCCGGGGTGTCCCGGAACTCGCTGGCCTTCTCCCAGCAGGCCAACAACTTCGCCGTCGAGACCCAGTACTCCAAGCTCTCCATCAACGTGGCCTTCTGGGTGACGGTCGTCGCCATCGCGATCGCCATGATGGTCTCCTTCTTCTCCGCCGGCACCTCCACCGCGCTCGTCGGGCCGTACGCCGCGGGCGCCCGCGCGGCCATCACCAGGATCCTCGTCAGGCTGGCGACGATAGGGGGCAGAGAGCTCGGCGCGACGCGGCTGGCCAGGGTGACCGCGCTCAGCGGCGCCACCGGACGCGGCGTCATCGCCAGGCTGCTCGGCTCGTCGATCGGCAAGGAGCTCATCGAGGAGATCGGCGAGGAGTTCTTCATCGACGCGGTCGCCCAGTACCAGCAGATCAAGATGGGCACCCGGCAGGAGTGGGACTGGCAGAAGTCCGGGGCGGCGATCATCGGCGCGGGCACCGGTGCGGTCTTCGGGACCGCGGTGGCCGGGCCCGTGTCCCGCGTCACCAGGCATGTGCCGGGATTCGGGGGCCGCGCGCTGACCACCGGCCTGACCAACACGATCGCCTCCCCGGCGGGCAGCTTCATCGCCAACGGCGTGGTCTACGGCCAGTGGCAGAACCCGTTCACGACCGACTCCCTACTGGGCGGCTTCATGGGCGGCGCCGGGCGTACCGGGTCGATCAGCCCGTTCAATCCCGAGGTCTACACCGCGCTGGCCCACCCGATCACCACTCTGGCCTCCGCGTACGACTCCGCCGCGCGCACCGACGCCGCCAACGCGGCGGGCGATCCGCCCGCGGGACCGCCAAGCGGGAACCCGTCGAACGGCGGCCCCACCCCGAGCGGCGGCCAGCCTCCCATGCCGGGGTCCGTCCAGCAGCCCGGCCCCGGGACACCCGCGCCCACCAGGTCAGGCGGCACGACGACCATGCCGGACGTGGACCCGAACACGCACAGGCGCGGCTCCACCTCGCCCACCAGCGACCAGGGCCGGCCGGACCCGCGTTCGGAGGCTGCCAGGCAGGCCGGCTCCGCGTCCCGTCCCACCGGCGACGCGGACTCGCAGTCCGGCCGCAGCGCCACGGCGGGAGCGCCCGCTCCGCAGAGCGACGACGAGACGGCGCAGCACCGCGACGCCCACGCGCAGAACGACGACAACCCCGCCCAGCCGGACAACAGCACCGCACAGCAGGGCAACCGCACCGCCCAGCACGACAACAGCGCCACACAGCAGGGCAGCAACCCTGGGACACCGGACAGCAACCCCACACAGCCCGACGGCCACCAGGCGCCATCCGCCGACCAAGCGCCGTCCGCCGCCCAGACCACCACCCACCAGGCGGCGACCGCCGACGACGGCTCCGGCCATCCGGTCTCCTCCCTCACCGGCTCGACTCCCTCCGCGACCCCGGCCGCCGGCCCCATGACCGCCGCCGAGCGAGCCCGTACGGCGCTGATCGGCGCGCTCACCACGGACTTCCCCGACGCGGTGATCGGCCCGACGGGCGACCTCCTCGTCAACTCCGCCAACGGCGTGCGCGTGATCCCCGCCGCCACCATGACCCGCATCCGCACCGCGCTGGACACCCGGGCCGGGGAGGTCTCGGACCTCGCGGACCTGCAGGCCGAGGCGGCCGCCATGCTGACGGTCGCCCAGGGCGCGGAGACAGCAGCCCGGGACGCCGCCCCGGACGCCGGCACGGCACCCGACGCCACCCCCGCGCCTGCTCCGGCCCGCGCGCGGGCGCACACCAGCAAGCCAGGGACGGTCACGTCGAGGCCGGTCCCCGGCACCAGGTACGTGACCGACGGCCGCCCGGACACCGTCCTGTCCGAGGACGAGGTCCATGACGCGGCCGGCGACTGGCTCACCCGCCACTTCCTCGACCAGGGCGTGCGGAGCGTCACCTGGTCGCAGGACAACCGGACGCTGATCGTCCGTACGGAGACCGGCACCCACTACTTCCGTCCCGTCATCGGCGGCCTGCACCCGGACCTGATGGGCAAGACCGACATCAAGAGGGGCACGGACGAGGACCACCCGCACCTGGTCCACTTCGGCCCGCACGTGCACCCCGACCAGCTGCCCAGGGTCTGGCTGCACGAGATCACCGACACCCTCCAGGAGCTGCAGGCGGCCGGCGAGGGCAGGCGCCAGGGATTCCTGCGGCGCAAGGCCGGCCGCGAGGCAACGCGCGACGCGTGCGTGGACGCCCAGCGCAACGAGCTGTCGCTCCTGACCGAGCAGTGGCATGAGGCCCAGACCCTCCACGAGAAGCGGCGCTTCGCCATCGACATCGACGGTGTGATGCGCGAGCTGAGCAAGCGCGGCCACACCCCGCCGCTGCCGCCCTGGGCCCCCACGCAGGCCACCCGGCCACGTCACGCTCCGCCCTTACCTGGCGCCCGTCCGACCGCCGAGGACGTCCGGGCCGTCATCGACGCGCTGATCCAGGAGGAGGCGGCGCTCGAGAAGCAGATCCAGGCGAAGAAGAACAGCGCCCAGGAGGCACGCAAGCAGGCACGCAAGGCCACGAAGGAGGCGCGCAAGGCGAAGAACCAGCACGATCAGGGCCGTTTCGAGCGGGCACGCAAGGCGCGGCAGGAGAACCGCGCGCACCGCGCCACCGCGGCCCGGCACACCAGGATCGCCCAGTCGTACGGCGCCGTGCTGGTGGAGGCACGGGAGGCGAGGCAGGCCTACGAGCGCATGCTGGCGGCGATGAGCCTGGCGGCCAGGCCCGCCCGGCCGGGAGAGGTCGGCATGGCCTCGATCGCCCGGTCGCAGGAGATCGATGCCAGGCGGCACCACCAAAGCTACCTGGACGCGCTGGAAGCCACGCTGCCGCCGGGGGACAGCCTGTCCGCGGCCATGCCGACGGGCCGGCTCGCCCATCTGAACGCCCTCACCACCGCCGTCAACCGCATCCTGGAACGGAACAAGATCGGCCACCGGTTCACCCCGAACGAGCTGGAACGCGCCCTGCGGGCCGACTGGCACAAGCTCGTCTCCGAGGACGGCGTCGTGCTGAGCGTGGGCCGCGGCAGCAGGGCGGCGGAGGTGCGGATCAGGCTCACCCTCACCGACCTGGTCGAGGTGCTCGACCCGGGCATCAAGGCGTCGGAGATGATGGTGGGCCTGTTCTTCCAGGCCGGCCGGACCGTCTCCGCCACCGAGTCGGGCAGCGTCGGCATCCCCCTCGGCTTCGACACATCCGTCCTGGCGCAGCTGATGCCGGAAGGTGAGTGGCCCAGGAACATGACCGAGCTGCTCAAGGTCGGCCTCGGGGCCACGGCCGGGCGCAACTGGTCGGCGACGGGCGGCGCGGGGATGTACGCGCAAGGGGGCTCGGTCTCCGACAACAGGAGCGAGTCGCTGCTGTTCGACGCCGCCGCGACCTGGACCGTCGAGGTCCGCACGCGGCAGTCGGAGGGCTGGCGGGACACCACCGTGGTGGACTCCGGCGAACCCGGCGACGCCTCCGCCCAGCAGCTGTGGGTCTCGCACTCCTTCACCGACCAGCCGCCGCGGAAGCTGACCTGGATCGACGACGACAAGCGGGACCCGAAGCTCCCCAACCACGTCCTCACCAGCATGACCGGCCTGGAGGGCGCTCTCGACACGGTCGCGGCGGCGCTCGGCGGGGACTACGCCCAGGTCGGCACCGTCCCCCACGACCAGCTGCGCACGTTCGTGACCGACGAGCTGCCCCACCGGCTGCGCGACGCGACCAACGGGTTGGAGCGCGTCTTCACCAGAAACGGCCAGCCGCACGCGAAGGTGCACGCCAAGACCAGGGTCGTGCTGGTGGAGAGCGAGCCGCTGGGCGGGTCCACCGCGGAGGAGTTCGAGGAGGAGGTGCTCGTCGACTTCGCCGCGACGCCGGGCGGGGCGTCGTCGGGCGGATCGCTGGAGGGCAACGCCTCGGCCGGCTTCAACGATCCCGCGCTGCAGGGGATCGGCGGGCTCGGCGACTACCATCCCACCATCGGACCGCGGGCCAGCGGCTCCAGGTCGGCGTCGCGGTCGTACTCGGCCACGGCCAACAAGCAGGCCATCCACCCGAGCGTGCACAGGAAGACGAGTCCCAAGCAGAGCTACCGGCTCGTGCTGGAGACCACGTTCACCGTGGAGATCATCGGCAAGCCGCCCGTCAAGCTCCGGCCGCCGGTGCGCAGCACGGCGGTGGTCAGCATGCGGGAGTCGGCCGCGTACCGCTTCGGCCTGCCCGTCGACCGCGCGGCGCTGGTGTACAAGGACGGCCGGCCGGTCACCGACGCGGAGGGCAACCAGGTTCTGCGCGGCGATCCCCGTCCCGAGCCGCCCCCAGGGCGCAAGGCCGAGCTGCCCGTGTGGCTCGGCGACGGGCCGGGACAGCTGCGCGGCGCCGGCCCCGCCCTCGTCCAGGACATCGACGGGCTGGACGCGTTCAGGAAGAAGGTCCTGGACGAGCTCGCCGAGCGCGGCATCGTCCCGAAGATCGTGGAAGGCGTGCCGCAGTACTCGTCCAACCGGATGGAGCGCGCCGCCCAGATCCTCAACATGCAGGAGGTCGCCGAGCAGCTCTCCGAGCACCGGATCAGGTCCGCGTACGACGTGCTGGCACAGGACGGCATCCTCGTCGACCTGGTGATGCACGGCCTGAACGGCAAGCCCGAGCACCACATGCTGCGCCTGTCGCTGAAGCAGGACTTCGGCGACGCGCGCTACATCGGGTACTCGGACTCGGAGACGGTGGTCAACCTCGACATCGGCTCCGACACCTCGGCCCGCGCCGTCAGCCGCTCCAGGACGTACGGGGCGGGCGCCTCCGTCAGCGAGAGCGACGGCCCCGACCAGGGGCACGACGGCCTCTCGCACGAGGTGGGCGTCAACGCCGGCGGCAGTCGCACCCGTACGGCGGGCTCGAGCGTCGGCGGCACGGTCAACGTGGTGACCCTGCAGGAGAGCACCGGCCCGGTCGCGATCTTCTCCTTGGGCCACGATCTGACCGCCGAGCTGGTGCACGACGGCGAGACGACCACCCTGGCGACCGAGCCGGGCCGGGCCAGGCTGCTGTTCGCGGCGGACATGCTTCCTTCGGTGAACGACTCGCCGCCCACACCTGTCGGCAAGATGTCGCAGAAGGTGCTGTCCAGGGTGAAGCTCCTGCACTTCGACACGCACGGCACCCTGGAGCCCGCGGCGAAGAATGTGCTCCCGAGGGGCATGCGCCAGGATTCCGTGGCGTACCAGACGATCATGGCGGCTCTGGGGCTGCGCAACCTCGTCTCGCACCCCAGGATGCTGAGGAGGTTGCTCACCACCGGCCTCGGGATCCGCGCCCGTGGAACGCCCTCCCGGTCGTCGATGACCGTGCAGGGCGAGGTCGGCGACGTGGAGGTGGTCGGCGCCGTAGACCAGGTGAGCGGCGAGATCCTGTTCGGGCTCGGCAGCGCCGGCGTGTCCTGGGGCGGGTCGTCCGGCCTGTCCGTCGGAGCATCGACGAACGTCTCCGACCTCGACGACGGCGGCACGTCGAGCGACAGCGGCAAGGTCTCACTGCCGTCCCGCTCGGGAGGCACCTCCGAGTCCACGTCGATCCTCGACATCTGGGGCACGGAAGAGCTCACGATCAACTTCGGCCGCCAGTACATCCTGCGGGCCTCCGTAGACCTCACCCTCCGCGGCTCGGAGGACGCGGGACACGCGGTGGGAACTCGGGTTCCCGCCGGCAAGGACGGCGAGGCCACGGCACGGGGCACCGGGCTGTTCGTGCTCCCCGAGGAGGAGGCGCTGCTGCTCTACTCCCAAGGCGAGCTCCCGCTGCCGACCGCCCTGGTGGGCGATGCCATCGAGCGGTTGCTCAACGGCAGCCTGCCTCTCGACCGGACCCTCGCCGTGCCCGTGGTCCAGCAGTACATCAAGGACGTGGCCAAGGCGCGGGCGGCCGGCGCCGACGTGAGTTACGCCGACCGCCACACCCCGCAGGCTCTGCTCGCCAAGATCCAGGAGGTGGCCGGCCTCGGCCCGGCGGCGACCATGGCCCGGCAGGGCAGCGAGGAGCAGCAGCTCGACGAGGCCCTGGGCAGGGCGTCGGAGATGATCAAGGATGCCAGGGAAGTCGTGCTGGCGCCGTCGTACGACAAGGCGATGGGCCTGGGCTCCGCGAAGTCCCTCGATATAACCGACGACCAGGGCAACCCGGTCGACATGCTGGACGCGGTGCTGACCGCCGTGCGCGCCGCCGCCCCCGAGGCCGTGGACGGCAGCCCGACCCTGACCGACGAGCTGGACGTCGACTTCTCCAGCGAAGCCGCGCTGATCCACATCACCGAGATGTGGTCGGAGCGCGGCTACGAGAAGAGCTATCACCTGCAGGCGGGCCCCCAGGTCGCACAGGCCGAAGAGATCACGGTCACGGCGCGGCTGGTGTACGAGGACCCCGCGGACTCCCTCAAGGGCGAGCTCCTCTGGCGCATGGCGCAGGCCGGGGTCATCAACCAGCATTACCGCTACACCGATCTGACGCACTCCGAGTCGTACAACGGCTCGTACTCGGCGGGCCTGGACTATGGCGCCTCAGACCAGGGCGACGGCCACGGGGCAGGTGTGTCCACACACCGGGGCCGCTCATACTCCGGCTCCGTCAACCGGCAGCGCACGCGGCTGCAGCGGGCGGCCATGTTCAACGGCCTCGACATGGTCGAGCAGAACATGAAGCTGGTCATCGAGGTCAAGCGCAAGCCGGTGCGCGGCGGGAAGGCGCCGGTCACGGCCCGCGAGGCGGTCGACGTGCTCCGGCACAGGCCCCGCAGCGCCCCCCCGGTCCATTACCGGGCCAGGCTCGTTCGGCGCATCCCGAGCGGCATGACCCGGCCCGTCGCCGAGGACCCGGGGCCGCTCGTCAACGTCACCGACCCCCGGCAGTTCGAGTTGCACCCCGGCTTCTTCACGCTGGCGCTGTGGGAGGACTCGCGCAAACCCAGCCTGTTCGAGAACGTCACCGCGCAGCTGGCGAAGATGCTGGGCCCCAAGACGGTCGAGGAACGCCTGTCCGAGCTGGCCAAGCGGCTGTCCCCGGGGGCGCTGCTGACCGCGTTCGAACGGATGACGGGGCCCGGCGGCGATGTCGTCGTGCGGCTGGCCAGGCAGAAGTTCAAGGACCAGGGCGCCCAGGTCAGGATTCAGGCCCGCCTGTCGGACTTCACCGTCGTCGCCGGGCCGTTCGACGCTGAGAAGGGAGAGGTCGACCGGGCGGCCGACGCCCAGAACGCGTCGATGTCCCGCAGCCACGTGCTGCCCATCAGCGAGAGCGGCAGCGTGAGCGACGGCGAATCCGGCCTCAGCAGCGGCGGGAGCGTCGGCGCGCAGGCGTCCGAGAGCGTGAGCGACCACCACGGAGCGCGCCGCGAGCGCAGCAAGTTCGAGAAGGGCAAGGCCTACGTCGTCCGGCTCAGAGTTGACTACGATCTCACCTTCGAGCACGTGGCCCGGCTGCGGAACGGCGACGAGCACGTCGTCGGCAAGCCGGTCCACCTGCCGGGCGCCACCAGCGGCAAGGTGGATGTGATGCTCTTCGGGGAGGAGATCGAGGAGCTGCTCGCCCGGGTGGAGGCGAACGAGCGGCTGGCGCCGCCCGTTGACCACGGCTGGCCGACGTTCAGGTTCGTTCCGAGCCAGGGCCGCACAGGGCTGATCCAGATCTTGCAGGACGCCCGCGTGGCCGCCCGCGAACGCCGCGCGGTGGCGCGGGTGGCCGTGCAGGAGGCTGACGGCCTCCACGTCTACCTGGCCGCCCCCGACGGCTCGGTGCGCAGCGAAGTCCCCGACGGCGGGTTCGCCGAGGCGTTCTCGACCCTCTCCCCCATCCTGCTGGAGGCCGCCGACCTGGCCCGTCTCGACCTGCGTGACGTCTTCATGAACTCCGAGCAGCCCGGCACGTTCTCCCATCAGGTCAAGGCCGAGCTGATGGGACGCGGCATCTACCCGGTCGACATCCGCAAGTCGGCCTGGCCCGCCGAGAAGGTGACTCCGGTCCAGCCGGTGGGCGGCAGCGTCGCCCAGGGCACCACGCCCGCTACCATGCCGTCGCCCGCGATCGAGGGCACGCCTTTCGCACGGTCGGCCCGGCCCGACGGGCTCCCCGACCTGACCCTGGACGAGGTACGCCGCCAGAACGTCACGGCCGGCGACCTGGGCGCAACCGCCTCGCGCGTCACCTGGGGCCAGGGCGACGGGCTGACCGTCCAGGTCGCCACCGCGCCCGACCAGCACGTCCGCGTGCTGATCGAGGAGCCGGGCGAAGGGCTCTCAGCCTCCACCGAGCTGCGCGCGGGCACGCCGGACGACCCGCATCTCCTGCGCGTCTGGCCGCGCGTGCATCCGGCCGTCGTGTCGTCGGCCCTGGTGCACGAACTCTCGCACATCACGCAGGCGACCGTCGCCGCGGCGGCGGGCGCGCCGCATGGCGTGATCAGGACGTCTCTGTCGGAGCACCAGGCCGAAGGCACCGACTACTGCCTGCTCCCCCGCCTGGACGAGCACGCCCACCTGTCAGGCAAGTGGCGCGCGGCCACCGACCAGGCCACGCGCCAGGTGCTGGCCGACGCCATCGACGTCATCGGCGCCGACCTCGAACGCCGCGGCCACACCCCGCCCCCGCCGCCGTGGGGCACCGGTCCGCGCGCGCCGGCTCCCGCCCGGCCGCAGGGCAGGATCGCGAGCCTGCTCAACGGCGGACCTCCCGTGGGGCTGGACACCTCGCCGGCCGGGCTCGACCGGATGGCGGAGATTGCCGGCGTCGCCGAGGTGGCTCAGGCGAGCGGCGCGCGCGAGTTCACCGTGACCGCGAGAGGCCGGACGTTCACCGTGGCGCTGGCCGACGCGGCGCCGGACGCCACGGCGGTGACCGTGGACTCGCGCACGCAGGACCGGCTGGTGCTCCGGGTGCCGCAGGAAGCCGGGCGGCACGCCGAGGTCGCCGTGGCGGAGCAGATCGCTGCGCACGCGGCCGCGCTGGCGGGCCGCCCACAGGGCCGGACGCTCGGACCAGCCCCCAGGGTGCCGGGACAGGTGCTCGGGGTGCCCGACGCCGTGACGCTCGCCAGGCTGCGCGGGCTGGCCCGGATCGTCGCCGAAGCGGGACCGGCCGGCGCGATCGCCGAGCGGGCCGCGCTGCGGGCCGAGGCCGAACGGGCGGGGCTGGCTCCCGGCCGGCCGGGGGCGGCGTCCAGCCTGCTGGCGCTGGGGCGGGCAGGCGAGCTCTCTCCCGCTGACGTGGCGGCGATCCGGGGCCCCGCGACGCTGCCGGAGACGGCCGCGGCCAAGGCCGTCGAACGCGGCGCGGCGCTCATGGGCGCCCGGGTCTACACGTACGGGCCGGGCCTGATGGACATCGTGCTGCCCGGACGCGCACCCATCCCCGTCGAGGTGCGGCGGGAGCAGGATGCCGCCCCCGAGCCCGGCATGCTGACCTTCCAGGTGGACGGCCGGCGTACGATCGGCGCGAACGAGCGGGCCGCCGCCGCGACGGCCGCGGGAGCGGTCGCCCGAATGCTGGGCGCGACGTCCGGTGACCACGCGGCCCTGGCCGAGCTGTACGAGAGCGTGCGCCAGGCTCGGGCGGCCACCGCGCGCCAGCGGCCGGCGCGGCTGGGCGTGCTCTTCGACCTGCTGGCCGGCGCCCGGCCCGAGGTGTGGCGGCTCCTCCCGGAACCGCTGGCCGCCGAGCTCGCCACGCTCGCGAACGGCCGGCGGCCCCAGGACTGGCCCGCGTACCTGGACCACCTGCGCGCGCTCGCCGACACGACCGGCTGGCAGCCGCCGGAGGAGAAGGCGTGCACCTGCCCCGCCGACGGACCGTGCGTGTGCGGCCGGCGCGGCGGGCGGCCCCCGCTCCAGGTGCCGGCCACGGCGGCGGTGTGAGCGGGATCGCTCGTTCCGGCATGATGGGACTCCCGAGGAGAGGACGGCTATGGCATTCGCGGTGGCACGGACGAGGGACGAGGCGCATCTCTACCTCGATCTGCACCCGTGCGCCTGCGGGTCGGTGGACACGACCTGGCAGAGCGGGCTGGTCAGCGTCGAGGAGGAGCTGGTCAACCGCTACTCCGGCGCGTGCGGGGAGTGCGGGACCCGGCGGGAATACCTGTTCGGCCTGCCCGAGCGCCCGGTGGCGCCCACCGGCTATCCGACGTTCGGCGGGGCGGAGCCCTCGGAGCTGCTCGACGCGGGCGAGTGGCTGTGGGTGGCCGACCTGACGGCGGGCAACGTACCGGTGGACGACCAGGCCGAGGCGCGGCGCACGCTGCGGATCGCGACCGCGGCGGTCGAGGAGGTCGTCAAGTTCGTGCCGCCCGGCGCGGACGCGGTGCCCGACGACGGGTTCTGGTCCGAGCGCGGGCAGCGGATGCGGGCGGCCGAGCCCGGCAGGTTCCAGCTCGACCGGCTGCTCGTCGTCAGGGACACCTACCAGGAGCTGGCGGCCCAGCATGCCTGAGCGCGGACTCGCCCGTTCACTCGTGGAGGCGTACGTCCACTTCGACCTGGTGCACGGCGGCGAGCCGGGCGCGTCCCGCCGGGCGGCGGTCGAGCAGGACGAGGACGGCTGGGTGGTGCGTCTCGGCGACGCGGAGGTGCTCGTCCCCCAGGAGGCCGAGGCCGCGGCGAGATACGAGAAGCTGATCTTCGGCACCGGCCTCTCCGAGCTGATCGACCCCGGCCAGTGGGTGCTCGTCGCCGCCACCTACGCGAGCAGGGCACTGGAGGGCGGCCTGTTCTTCGCCGCGGATCCCTCGGACGCCGCGGGGTTCGACAGGGTCGCGGCCGACTGGCGCTTCGCCGCCGACGCCGTGGCGGAGGCGCTGAAATTCTTCCCCGAGGGCGCCGCCGAGCTGCCCCTCGACGCGTTCTGGACGGAGATGGGCAGGTCACTCCGGGAGTCCCAGCCCGACCGGATCACCAGGCGCAAGCTGGAGAGCGATCTCGCCTTCTACCGCCAGAGCCTGGACGACTTCCGCCGTCTGCACGACCGCTGAGGACCGGCCCGGTCAAACGCCTGGTGATTGGGTAAAGGACCGGGACACGCACTTTACCTCGGAGGGCATCGGACCGGCGTGACGAAGAAGACACTCCTGGTGGCGGCTGCGGGCTGCGTCCTGGCCGTCCCCGTGGCCGTCTGGTGGCTGGTCGGCAATCTGAGCGTGGCCGCCCCGCCGGGCACCGAGCTCGACCGGGCGATCCGCCCGCCGGCCGTCGATCCGTGGGCCGAGCGCGCCGCCGGTCTCGCGGCGGCGGTGGTGGCGGTCGGCACGCTGGCCCTGCTCCTGAGGGCGTCGCGGCAGCGCCGGTTCGACCGCCGCTGGTGGGCGGCGCTCCTGCCGGCCCTGGTCGCGGGCGCCGTCACGGGAGCGGGCTGGCGGGTGGTGACCGCGGGGACGCTCGGCGCCAACATCGGCGCCGGGCTGACGGTCATCCTGGGCGGCCCTCTCGTGGCCCTGCTCCTGCTGTGGGCGCTCGGCTGGTCGGCCCGTCTCCTGCTGTCCCGGAGAGCCACTCACTGACTTGAGTCACTGACAGAAAATCGGCTCGCTGTAAAGATCAATTCTGGGTTAACCTTCGTCCGGAATTGAGCAAGATCTGCTTCTGCGTTTCCGGCCGTTTCGCGTCATCGTGATGACGTCCCTCCCCCCCGGCATCAGAAGCAGGTCCCCATGGCCAGACGGTCCCTCACCGCTGTCGTCCTCTCCCTGATCACCGTGCTCGGCTTCGCGTTACCGGCGCACGCGGTGACCCTGGAGCAGAAGCTCGCCGCCCTCTCCCGATTCACCCAGCCCACCAGCGCCAGCGCCGCCGACTGGCGGGCCGCCTGGCAGAACCAGGCGGCATGGGCGGACTACGCCTTCGACTGGTCGACCGACCTCTGCTCGAGCAGCCCCGACCAGCCGCTCGGATTCGACTTCCGGATGCCCTGCAGGAGGCACGACTTCGGCTACCGCAACTACAAGGACGTGAGCCAGTTCCCGGCCAACAAGTCACGCATCGATGACGCCTTCTACTACGACATGAAGCAGGTGTGCTCCAAGTATTCGGGAGTCTCCAAGTCCACCTGCAACGGCCTCGCCTGGACGTACTACCAGGCGGTCAAGGAGTTCGGCAGCCTCGTCGTCACCGACGAGCAGATCCAGCAGGTGCAGCGGCAGGCGGAGCTGGACGCCCAGAGCGCCGACGCCTGAGACCGATCGGGCGGGGATGCCGTCGCGTCCCCGCCCGTCCCCGTCAGCGGTGCAGCGCGTCCGGCGCGTCATCCTCGATCAGGAAGCC
The DNA here is from genome assembly GCF_040654115.1 of Nonomuraea sp. NPDC050786. NCBI lineage: Bacteria > Bacillati > Actinomycetota > Actinomycetes > Streptosporangiales > Streptosporangiaceae > Nonomuraea > Nonomuraea sp. NPDC050786. The sequence goes on along the minus strand of NZ_JBFAHJ010000013.1, from coordinate 31,084 downwards.
GCCGGACTGGTGGTGCCAGAGCCGGGCGTAGGGCCCCTGGGCCTCCAGCAGCTCGCCGTGGGTGCCCTGTTCGACGATGCGGCCCTGGTCGAGCACGACCAGCCGGTCCATCCGCACGACCGTGCTCAGGCGGTGCGCGACCACGAGCGCCGTACGGTCCCGCATCAGGTGCCACAGGGCTTCCTGGACGAGGATCTCGCTCTCGGAGTCGAGCGCGCTGGTCGCCTCGTCCAGCAGCAGGATCGGGGCGTCACGCAGGATGGCGCGCGCGAGGGCGACGCGCTGCCGCTGGCCGCCGGAGAGCTTGACGCCGCGCTCGCCGACCAGGGTGTCGAATCCGTCCGGCAGGGACTCGGCGAACTCCATGACATGCGCGGCCCGCGCGGCCTCCATGATCTCGGCCTCGGTGGCGCCCGGCCGGGCGAAGGCGATGTTGTCGCGCACCGACCGGTGGAACATGGCCGGTTCCTGGGGGACGTACGCGATCAGGCTGCGCAGGTCGGACTGGCGCAGCCGGGCGATGTCCTGCCCGCCTATCAGGATGCGGCCGCCGTCGATGTCCATGAGACGCAGCAGCAGCCGGGTGAGGGTGGTCTTACCGCCGCCCGACCGGCCCACCAGCCCGATCTTGGTGCCGCTGGGGATGTCCAGGTCCAGCCCGTCGAACAGGGGCGGGCCCTCGGTATGCGCGAACCTCAGCCACTCGAAGCGGACACTCGCGTCGGCCGGGCGCAGCGGCTGCGGATCGGGCGGGTCCACCACGGTCGGCGGCACGAGGAGCAGTTCGGTGAACTGGGCGGCCTCGGTGAGCACGCTCTCCACGCGCCGGTAGATCTGGTTGAACTCGAACATGATGCTGATCGCGTTGGAGTAGTACGAGAAGGTCACCACGATGGCCTCCACACCCAGCCCGCCCCGGAGCGCCACGGCGAGGAGCAGGCCCCCGGCACTGGTGAGCACCGCGATCGGGGCGACGACCGTGTCCACCCGGAGGTTGCCGTAGTCCCAGGAGCGGAGCGTGAGCCTGCGCTGCTCGGCGACCCTGGCCCGGTATTCGGTGGCCTCGCGGGCCTCGGCGGCGAACGCTCGCACCGTGTCCATGTTGGCCAGCACGTCGGCGACGTGGCCCGACACCAGCACCCTGGCGGCCTCACGCTGGTCGACCAGCACCTGGCGACGGCGGATGAGCGGGGCGACGAGAACGCCGGTGACGATGATGAGCCCCACGAGAACGAGGACCAGCAGCGGGTGATAGCGCCACAGCACCACCGAGGCGAAGACCAGCGGCACCAGCTTGGCCATGATCGAGAAGGTGAGCGTGTCGACGAAGTCCTCGAACCTCGAGGAGAAGCTCAGCACCCGTTTGGTCAGCGAGCCGGCGAAGTTGTCGTGGAAGAACGCGGCGTCCCTGATCAGCAGCTCGTCCATGCCGACCACGCCGAGCCGCTCGATGCCCCGGGCGTCCGTACGGTTCAGGAAGTGCAGCCCCACCCGCCACAGTGTCTCGCCCGCCAGCAGCATCGAGCCGAAGCCGAGCACGTACGGCAGGAGCGCGGCCACGGTGCCGTCACCGCCGCCGGACAGATGCCCCACCAGCCCGGCCACCGCCAGGGGCGCCAGGTAGAACAGGCAGATGTTGCCCGCCGCCGGAAGCGTCACCGCGGGCACCGCGACCCGCCACTGGCGCTTCAGCTCGCCGCAGTAGTAGCGCAGCGCCAGCAGGACGGCCGACTTTCGTGCGGACGGACGGTCTGCGGAGCCTTCACCTGATCCGAGCACAGCCATCCGCCCCTCCCCGAACGCAGACACCGGCCGTGACCATGCTGCCGCAGCGCGCACAGGAGGAGCGAACGATTTTCCGGCCGAGCGGCCGTTCTTGATCCCAGCAGGAATCTGGGCATATCGGGTGGCAGAGCACAACCAGGTCTCTATAGGATCCGCGAAAGCGCTTTCCCATGCCCGGGATCCACTGACACGGACGCCAGTTGACGCCGCCCGGGTCAGAGGTCTGGAGTGAACATGCGAATCGCGTCGTTGCGGGGCACTGATCTGTTCGTAGGTTCCGTGTCCGCGCCACGCCAGGTCGTCCGGGTGACCCTGACCGGGGTGCCGGGACCGGTACTGGTGCGGGTGGAGGGTCCTGCTGTCACCACGCCCGAGCCCGTGACGGTCACCCGTGACGGGGAGGCCGAGGTGGGGGTGGTCATCGCCGCGCCGGCGCCGGAGGGCTCCGTCCACCGCGTCACCGCCGTCGCGGAGGGCGCGGGTGAGCGTCGTACCCTTGACGGGAGCGTCGAGGCGGCGGCCACCGGCTGGACGATGTGGATGGTCTCGCACTTCCACTACGACCCCGTCTGGTGGAACACCCAGGCCGGCTTCACCGAGGTATGGCACCAACTACCCGACCTGCCGTGGGTCGGCAAGCTGCGGCCGCCGTTCGTCCGTACCGCCTTCGACCTGGTACGCGCCCACCTGGACGCGGCCAGGCACGACGACGACTACAAGTTCGTCCTGGCCGAGATCGACTACCTCAAACCGTTCTGGGACGTCTTTCCAGAGGACCGGGAGCAGCTGCGGCGCTTCCTGGCCGAGGGGCGGGTCGAACTCGTCGGCGGAACCTACAACGAGCCCAACACCAACCTGACGCACCCCGAGTCGACCATCCGCAACGCGGTCTACGGCATCGGCTATCAACGGGACGTGCTCGGCGGCGACCCGCGTACCGCCTGGATGCTCGACGTCTTCGGCCACGACCCGGCATTCCCCGGGCTGATGGCCGACGCGGGGCTGGACTCCGCCTCGTGGGCGCGCGGACCGTTCCACATGGTCGGCGCCAAGCGGCACACCGGCGACATCACCCGCATGCAGTTCCCCAGCGAGTTCGAGTGGGTCTCGCCGTCCGGGCGCGGACTGCTCACCAGCTACATGTCCAATCACTACGTCGCCGGCTGGGACGTGGAGCGCAAGGCGACGCTCGAAGAGGCGATGGCTGAGGCGTACAACCAGTTCGGTGAGCTGAAGAAGGTCGCGGCCACACCCCATGTCCTGCTGCCCGTCGGGCACGACCACAACCTGCCGTCGCGCTGGTGCACCGAGGTGCACCGCGCATGGGCCGCCCGCTATGTCTGGCCCCGGTTCAGGGTCGGCCTGCCCCGCGAGTTCTTCGCCGCGGTCCGCGCCGCGGCCCCGCGGCGCGGGATCACCCCGCAGACACGGGACATGAACCCCGTCTACACCGGCAAGGACGTCTCGTACATCGACACCAAGCAGGCGCAACGGGCCGCCGAAGTCGCCGTGCTCGACGCCGAGCGACTCGCCACCCTGGCCGCGCTGCTCGGCGAGCGCTACCCCAGCGAGGCGCTGGACAAGGCATGGCGGCTGCTGGCGTACGGCGCCCACCACGACGCGATCACCGGCACTGAGTCCGACCAGGTGTACCTGGACCTTCTCGCGGGCTGGCGCGAGGCGTACGAACTGGGCGCGGCGGCCCGGGACGGCGCCATCGAGTGCCTCGCCGCCCATGCCGACACCGGGGGCGCGGGCCGGGCGATCCTCGCCGTCAACACGCTGTCCTGGGACCGCGACGGCGTCACGACCGTGCGGATCGCGTTCCCCGAACCGGGAACGACCGGCGCGGAGCTGCGCGACGACCGGGGCGAGCCCGTCCCGGCGGTGGCCGAGGGGGTGCTGCGCCATCCGGACGGCAGCGTGGCGGAGCTGAACCTGACGTTCGTCGCCCGTGACGTGCCGTCGCTGGGCTTCCGCGTCTACCACCTGGGCCCCGCCCCCGAGCTGCCCGCCGGGTGGGCGGAGGAGCCCGAAGGCGCCACGATCGAGAACGAGACGTTCACGATCGAAGCCGACGCCGCCCGAGGCGGCGCGCTCAGCCGCATCCTCGACCGGCGTACCGGCCGGGAACTGCTGCGGCCCGGCGGCCTCGGTGGCGAGCTCTACCTGCAGGACGAGTACGAGACGCATCCGGTCTGGCACGAGGGCCCGTGGCACCTGCTGCCTAAGGGACCTGGCGTCGGCACCCGGGAACAGGCTACGACCGTACACGTACGGAGGTCTCCGGTCGGTCGCCGCATCGTGGCCGTCACCCGCCTCGCCGACCTGCGGGTCACCCAGGAGACGACCCTGTGGGACGGGATCGGCCGGATCGACTTCCGCACCCACGTGGACGGCTCGATCGGCCGCGACCACCTGCTGAGGGCGCGGTTCGACCTCGACCTGCCCGGCGCGCTGCCGGTCAGCGAGGTCGGGTTCGCCGCGATCGGCCGGTCGTTCGGCTTCCCGAACTCCGACGCGGGAGAGCACCTGTATACGCTGGACAACCCCGCGCACACCTGGGCGGGCCTGTCGGCCACGGCGCGGATCGCCCTGTCGCTCGCGGACGGCCGCCGCGAGCACCACGCGATCGGGGTCGCCGAGGTGGTGGCATCCGGGGACGGGGACGGGGACCGCGTACGCGGCCTGCTCGACCGGTTGGTCGCCTGCGGCGTCACCGCCACGCTCACCCGGCCGGACGGCCCGCGCTACGGCGCGCTCGACGGCGACTCCAACCTGCCCGACGTACGTATCGTGATCGGCGACGCGAACGCGAACGCCTTCGCCGAGCAGGTCCTCAGCGCGGCGCCGGAGGGCTGCCGGGAGGCACTGGCGCGGCACGGACGCGTGTTCGTGCCCGCCCGCCGCACCCGGCGCGAGGCCTGGGTTCCGAGCGCCGATCTGCGCGGCGTACGCGATCTGCCCGTGCTCATCGTGGCCGGGTCCGCCATCGACGATGTCATCGACGACCTCGCCGACTCGGTGATCGACGTGCCCGTCCCCGCCGGGCTGCCCGGCACCACGGAGCCGGTCGACGACTACTCGGTCGCCGTGGTCAACCGCGGCACGCCCGGTTTCGTGGCCGAGTCCGACGGCACCTGCTACGTCTCGCTGATGCGCTCCTGCGGTGCGTGGCCGAGCGGCGTCTGGATCGACGGCCCGGCCAGGACGGTCCCCGACGGCAGCAGCTTCTCCCTTCAGCACTGGACGCACACTTTTGAGTACAGCCTGGTGGCCGGGGCCGGTGACTGGCGCGCCGCCGGATTCGTCCAGGCCGGGCAGGAGGTCAACCACGCGGTGCTCGCGCGCCAGGTGTCCGCGTCGCCGGGCCCGCTGCCCGCCCGGACGAGCCTCGGCGGGGTCGAGCCGTCCAGCGTCGTGTTGACCGCGTTGAAGCCGCGCGGAAACCCGATGGCGTCGGGGCTGTCCGGCGACATCGACCTTGCCGCCGGTGTCACCGTGCGGCTCTACGAGTCGGCCGGGTCGCCCACGGTGGCGCGCGTGCGCCTGCATGGCGGCCTGACCGACGTCGAAGTCGCCACGCTGCTCGAGGCGGCGACGCCTGAGGTGGCGGAGCTTGCCGGAGCGGAGCTTGCCGGAGCGGAGCTTGCCGGAGCGGAGCTTGCCGGAGCGGAGCTTGCCGGAGCGGAGCTTGCCGGAGCGGAGCTTGCCGGGGCGACGCCTGCGGGGGCGGGTGAGCGGCTGGGCGACGCGGTGATCCCGCTGCGGCCGGCCGAGATCGTCACGCTGGGCGCGCGGGCGGCCCTGGGAACGGGTCACGCGGCCGCCCATGTCGAGCCCGCCCAGCCGGTCTTCACCCGGTACTGGCTGCACAACAAGGGTCCGGCCCCGGCCGGGTACCTGCCTGTCGCGGTCCACGTGCATCCGGTGGCGCTGCGGGTGGTTCCGGGCGACGAGGAGACCGTGCGGGTCACCGTCGCCTGCTCGGCCCGGTCCGCCGTCGGCCTGGTGGAGCTCGACGTGCCGGATGGCTGGGCGGCGGCTCCTGCCGGTGCCCTGAAGTACGACCTGGAGGCCGGGGAGCACGCCGAGTTCGAGACGGTCCTGCGGCCACCCGCCGCCGCCGAGGCCGGGACCTACTTCGTCGCCGCCCGTATCCGCGACGAACTGGGCCAGACCCTGGAGGACGTGGTCACCGTGGACGTCGGCGACCGGGAACACCGCGAGCCGCTCACCGTGACGTTGGACCAGGCCGGGCTGGAGATCATGCCCGGTGGGTGGGCGACGCTCACCGTCGAACTTGTCAATGACGCGCGCACCGAGATACGCGGAGAGGCGCAACTGCTCAGCCCGTTCGGCACATGGGGCGCCGGGGCCGGGGAGGTGATCTCCGGCCCGTGGACGCAGGGCTTCGCCGTTCCCGCCCGAGGCCGCGTCCCACTGCGCTTCACCGTACGGGCGCCGGGCGACGCCCGGCCCGGAGCGCACTGGTGGGCGGCCGTGAAGGTCTGCGCCTTCGGCCGGGTCCACTACACCCGGACGCTCCCCGTCGAGGTGCTACCTTTGTCAGGACAATATTTGTAAGAAAGTCAGGACAAGTCCTGTCATAATGGCAATCATGATCTCCCAGGTCCCCCGGCTGGAGTCGCTCGCCGCCCTTGTCAATCTCGACAAGACCAGCCCTGTCCCGCTCTACTTCCAGGTGGCGCAGCAGTTCGAGGCGGCCATCGCGGGCGGCATGCTGCCACCGGGCACCCAGCTCGACAACGAGATCGAGCTGGCCGACCAGCTCGCGGTGTCGCGCCCCACCATGCGCAAGGCCATGGAGTTACTCGTCGACAAGGGCCTGATCGTGCGGCGGCGGGGCGTGGGCACCCGGGTCGTCCAGTCCCAGGTCCGGCGACCGCTGGAGCTCAGCAGCCTGTACGACGACCTCAAGAGCAGCGGCCAGGAGCCGACCACGACGGTGCTGTCCAACACCGTCGAGCCGGCCTCCGCAGCCGTCGCGGAAGCCCTCGGGCTGGCCGAGGGGGCGCCGGTGATCGCGATAGAGCGGGTTCGGATGGCCCGCGACCAGCCGCTGGCCAGGATGCGCAACTACCTGCCCGCGTTGCTGCTTGAGGTCAGAACCGACGCGCTGGAGAGGCACGGTCTCTACGAGCTGATCCGGACGGCCGGCATCCGGCTGCACGCGGCGACCCAGACAGTCGGCGCCCGCAACGCCACGGCGGCGGAGGCGCGGCTGCTCGGGGAGAGCCGGGGCGCCGCCGTCCTGACCATGGAGCGCATCGCCTACGACGACAGCGGCACGGCGGTGGAGTACGGCACGCACATCTACGCCGCGGCCCGCTACAGCTTCCAGATGAACCTGCTCATGGGCGATCGGTGAAGAGATGCACGACAACCATGTTGACGCCGCGTTCACCGCGGCGGTCCAGGCTGCCCTGACCGGGCAGGTCAAGGCGATCCTCAACGAGGGCGACAGCTGGGGTCACCTGCAGCACCGCGAGCTGGCCGAGCGAATCCTGGCCCTCGTCGCGTACGGGCGGGACGGCCGGCTGCTCGATCACGCGGCCCGGCTCGCCGCCCGGCTGCGCGAGCTACAGGGCCCCGGCGGGCTGTTCACCGGCGGGGACAACGTCGACTCCCCGCCGGACTCCGCGTTCAGCGTCAACGATCTCGCCGACGCCCTGTGGCTGCTGCGGCGCGGCCCTCACGGCGCTGCCGAGCACGGGCTGGCGGACCTGCTCGACGACCTGCTGGCGACGGCCGCCCCGGCCTTGTCCCGGGGCGGGGTGCACACGCCCAACCACCGCTGGGAGATCTCGGCCGCCCTGGCCAGGCTGCACCGGCTCGCGCCCCACCCGGCCCTGGCGGAACGGGTCGGCCAGTGGCTGGCCGAGGGAGTCGACATCGACGACGACGGGCTCTACTCCGAACGTAGCGCCAACTACGCCGCGTACGTGTCGAACCCGTCGCTGCTCGCCATCGCCGACGTGTTCGACCGCCCCGACCTCGTTGACGCCGTCGAACGGAACCTGGACGCCACGCTCGATCTGCTGCTGCCGGACGGGTCGGTCGAGACAGTGCTGTCGCGCCGCCAGGACCAGCGGCAGCCGCTGCCCCTGGCGCCCTACCTGCTCCCGCTGCGCCGGATCGCGCTGCTGCGCGGCCGGGGCGACCTCGCCTGGGCGGCCGGGCTCGCGCTGTCCCAAGGGGTTGTCTCACCGGCGCGCGCGGCCACGGAGCTGCTCCTCGACCCCGGCATCGCGCGGGAGCTGCCGGAACCCGTCCCGCCCAGGAGACCGCGGCAGCGCGTCTTCGGCGCCGCGGGACTGCTCGTCGACCATCGGCCCGCGACGACGACCGTGGTCTTCGGCGGTTCCGACTATCCGCGCCACAGACGCATCCGTTCCGGGCTGGCCAACTCCCCGACGTTTCTGCGCCTGTTCGCCGGGGCGGCCGTCCTGGGGGACGTGCGTCTTTCGCGGGTCTTCTTCGGCCTGGGGCCGTTTCGCGCCGACCGATTGCTGGTCGAACGCGAGCAGGGGAGCACGACCGCGACGCTCGCGGAATCCGTGTCGGCCTCCTACTACCAGCCGATGACGGATCAGAACCGCGACGCGCGCGGCCACTACCGGCTGGTCGACGATGGCCGGTTCAGCGCGGCGATGGACTTCGCCCGGCGCGCACGGGACGAGGTCACGCTGACCACCGCCGTCCACGTGGCCATCACGGACACCGGGACCGAGCTGACGGTCGACCTGGCGGGCGCGGCCGTGGACTGGGCGCTGGAGCTGGCCTTCCGGCCCGGCGGGCGGATGACGGGCGCCATGCCCCTGGACGAGCACGCCTGGCAGCTCGACCCGGGCGAGCCCGCGGTCTACCGCGTCGGCGACGACTCGATCACCGTCACGGTGCCCGCCATGTCGATGGCCGCTTCCCATTCCGTTCCCGGCTACGAGCCCGGCGAGGAGTACCGGTTCCTCGGGGGCACCGACGCCGTGTCGGGAGAGCGGCTGTACGTCGCCGGACGGGTTCCAGGAAGGTTGCGGTTGCGTCTCGCCGCCACCCACCACTCAGGATAAAACTGCAGCTCACGGCGCATCAGGTACTTTATCCTGATGTTCGTATGTCAGGAGATCTTAAGAGAGTTTGTCCTGACTATTGACCCGGCAAACGCTTTCCCGTTACCGTCCGACGCCACAGGCAGACGACGTTCGAGGAGACGCCATGACGACTTCTGCGACAGCCCGGACACGACTCACTCGCTGGCGCTGGCTGCCAGTGGCCGTCGCCGTGGCGATCGCCCTCACCGGGTGCGGATCGAGCTCCGACGGGGGCTCGGGCGGGGACTCCGGCGCCAAGAACATCACCTTCTGGCTCTCGGCGAGCGCGGCCCAGGCGCAGGGCTACCACGACCTGGCCAAGGAGTTCCAGGCCAAGGAGGGCGTCACGGTCGAGATCGTCAACGTCCCCTATGACGGCTACCAGGACAAGCTGCGCCAGGCCGCGCAGGCAAACTCCCTGCCCGACACGGCCAGCGTGCCCTCGCTCGACACCATCTGGCTCAACCAGCTCCAGGACCTCGGTGCGACGGCGAACGCCCCGGCCAACAAGATCAACAAAGACTTGCTCACCGTCAAGGACGGCAAGGTCCTCTGCATCCCCTCCGACCTGACGGCTGCCGGACTGTTCGTCAACAAGACCTTGTTCGACAAGGCCAAGGTCAAGATTCCCGCGGACCCGAACCAGACCTGGACCTGGGACGAGTTCCTCGCCGCCGCGACGAAGGTCCGCACCGCCACGGGCGCCAAGTACGACCTGGTCTACGACCAGTCCCCCGCGCGCATCAGGCCCTTCATCTACGCCCACGGCGGCAAGGGCTTCCAGCTCGGCCCGGACAACAAGTTCGCCACTCCCGACGACGCCACGGTGCAGGCGCTGTCGAAGTTCGCCTCGCTGAACGACGACAAGGTCATGCCGAAGTCGGTCTGGACCTCGGGCGCCGACCCGAACGCCCTGTTCAAGAGCGGCCAGGTCGTCGCGTACTTCTCCGGCGTCTGGCAGGTGGCCGACTTCGCGGAGAGCATCACGAGCTTCGACTGGGCCAGCGCGCCGACGCCAGGACCCATCCACGCCACCGACATCAACCTCGGCGGCAAGGTGGTCGCCTTCAACAACGGCGACAAGGCCGAGGCCGCCAAGAAGTGGGTGGACTTCATCTTCCAGCCGGCGAACTACACGAAGCTCGCGCAGGTCAACGGCTACCTGCCGGTGGAGTCCGACCTCACACTGAACTACCCGTTCAAGAAGAAGGCCGCCCTCGACGCGTTCCAGCTCTACATCAAGGAGATGGAACTGGCGGACCCGATCTCCTCGTCGGGACACCAGAACGGGACGAAGCTCCTGCTCGCCGGTAAGTCGATCCAGGAGGACCCGACCAAGGACGAGATGGCCAAGCTGATCAACGGTCAGCAGGACATCAAGAAGACCGTCGACAACATCGTGTCGGGACTCAACCAGCAGCTCGGCTGATCGTACGGCCCGCCCGCGCTTCCCCTGCGCCGGCGGGCCGAGCGTCGATGAACGCGGAAGGAAGAGGAGGAGAGAGCGCAGTGGTGGACAGCATCCCACGAGCGGCGGGGCGCGCCGAGGACACGCCGGACCGGAGCGGGCCGCGGCGGTGGCCCCGCCGACGGAGCCGGCGGGGCCACCGCTACACCCTGGTGCCCCTGCTGCTCATCTCGTCCAACCTCGCCCTGTTCCTGCTCTTCTTCGTCTGGCCGGCCGTCATCGGCGTGGGCTACTCCTTCACCAGCTACACGGGCGTCGGCTCGGCGCCGTTCGTGGGCCTGGACAACTACCAGCGGCTGCTGAACGACGACGCCTTCTACGCGGCGCTGATCCGTAGCCTGATCTTCACGGCCGCCGTCGTTCCGCTGACGTTCGTCGCCGCGCTGAGCGCGGCCGTGCTGCTCGTCAGCCCGCACAGCCGTGGCAAGCCGATCGCGCGGGTGGTCTTCTTCGTGCCCTGGCTCATCTCCCCGATCATCGCCGGTGTCATCTGGCGCTGGATCTTCGGTGAGAACTTCGGACTCGTCAACTACGTCATCATGGCGCTCGGCGGCGAGGCGGTGCCGTGGCAGTCCAACGGGAATCTGTCCCTGGCCATCGTGATCATCGCCTCAGCCTGGGGTAACACCGCGATCAACATGCTGATGTTCGTCCCGGCCATCAAGAACGTGCCGGCCGCGTACTACGAGGCCGCTTCCCTGGACGGCGCGGGCTCGTGGGCCAAGTTCCGCCACATCACCCTGCCCTCGATCGCGCCCACGTCCTTCATCGTGATCCTGCTCAGCACCCTCGGCGCGATGAAGGAGTACGCGCTCTTCCAGGCGGTCAACGGCGGAGGTCCTGGCACCGAGAACAACCTGCTCATCCAGTACATCTTCACGACCGGCTTCCGCCGCGCCCAGGTCGGTTACGCGAGCGCGGCGTCCTTCGTGCTCATGCTGCTTCTGATGGTCATCGCTGTCGTGCAGTTGGTCATCAACCGCCGAAAGGACTCCTGAGATGGACAACCTGCTGCCGAAGAAGGTCTGGGCGACGGCGGCCCTGTGGTTCATGGTCGCCCTGTACGGCATCCCCGTCCTGTGGTTCCTGCTCAGCTCCTTCAAGCCGGCGGGAGAGCTGTTCTCCTATCCGCTGACCATCTTCCCGAAGCACCCGACCATCTCCGGCTTCACCGAGGCCTGGACGAGCTTCGACTTCAGCCGCTACTTCGGCAACACCCTCATCGTGGCCGTGTCCGCGACCCTCATCACCATCGTGACCAGCGCGACCTGCGGGTACGCCCTGGCGAAGTACACCAACTGGTGGCTGCGGGCGTTCACCATCTGCATCCTGGCCACCACGATGCTCCCGGGCGAGGTCATTCTCTCCCCCCTGTTCCTCATCGTCCGCGACCTGGGCCTGTACAACAGTCTCGCCGGGGTCGTGGCCCCCTCGGTGATCACGGCGACGGGCACGTTCATGTTCCGCCAGTTCTTCCTGAGCGTGCCGCGCGACCTGCTGGAGGCGGCCCGCATCGACGGCAGCGGGGAACTGTCGTCCTTCATCCGGATCATGCTCCCGCTCTCCCGGCCGATCATCATGACCCTCGCCATCATGTCGTTCCAGTGGCGGTGGAACGACTACATCTGGCCCCTCGTGATCCTCAACGACCCGAAGGAGTTCACCCTGCAGATCGGCGTCGCGAGCATCGTGGGTGCGGAGAACGTCAACTGGTCGGTCCTGCTCGGGGCGTCGGTCCTGTCCATGATCCCGCTTGTCGTGATCTACCTGATCTTCCAGAAGTACGTGATGAACGCCGACCTCAGCGCGGGCCTGAAGGAATGACCGGCCCGCTGCGCCGTCAGGCGAGGGGCCACAGATAAAGAAACCCCAGCTCGCTGAAGCGAGCTGGGGTTTCTTGCGGTGCGCCGCCAGGGACTCGAACCCCGGACCCGCTGATTAAGAGTCAGCTGCTCTAACCAACTGAGCTAGCGGCGCTTGCAGAGAGGAATATACCGGTGATCCCCATCCTGGTCGAATCGGCATCGGGCCGACCCGTCCGGCTAGAATAAAGTTCGGCCATCAGACAGGAGCATCGATGTTCGACTCGCCCGCCGATGTGACGGAGCGGCTCGCCGCCGTGGACTACCTCTCCGACGACGCCATCTCCACCTCGGTGTTCCTGGCCGCGGCACTGGGCAAGCCGCTGCTGGTCGAGGGCCCGGCGGGCGTGGGCAAGACGCAGCTGGCCAAGGCGGTGGCCCTGGCGACCGGGGCCGAGCTGATCAGGCTGCAGTGCTACGAGGGCCTCGACGAGGCCAGGGCGCTGTACGAGTGGAACTACAAGAAGCAGCTGCTCAGGATCCAGGCCACGAGTGCCGACGACGACATCTTCTCCGAGGAGTTCCTGCTGGAGCGGCCGCTGCTGAAGGCGATCAGGGCCGACGGGCCCACCGTGCTGCTCATCGACGAGACCGACAAGGCCGACGTCGAGGTCGAGGGGCTGCTGCTCGAGCTGCTCTCCGACTTCCAGGTGACGATCCCGGAGCTGGGGACCATCGTCGCGACGCGGCGGCCGTACGTGGTGCTCACCTCCAACGCCACCCGCGAGCTGTCGGAGGCGCTCAAGCGGCGCTGCCTCTACCTGCACCTCGAATATCCCACCCCCGAACGCGAGCGCGACATCGTGCTCAGCCAGGTGCCCGGCATCCGGGCCGACCTGGCGGAGCGGCTGGCCAGGACGGTCGCGACGCTCCGGGCGCTCGAGCTGAAGAAGGCGCCGTCGGTGGCCGAGACCGTGGACTGGGCCAACACGCTGCTGGCGCTCGGGCGGGAGGAGCTGGACGAGGCGACCGTCGCGGGCACGCTGGGCGTGGTGCTCAAGCACGCCTCCGACCAGACGCGGGCGGTCAAGGAGCTGGGGCTGCCGGATGTCGCTGCTCGATAGGCATGTCGGGTTCGTGCAGGCGCTGCGCGAGGCCGGGATACCGGTGTCGGTGGCCGAGGGCCTGGACGCCGCGCAGGCCCTGCGGGTGATCCGGCTGAGCGACCGGGAGTCGCTGCGCGCCGCGTACGCGGCGACGCTGGTCAAGAAGCCCGCGTACCGGCCGGGGTTCGACGTGCTGTTCGACCTGTGGTTCCCGGCCTCGACCTCCGGCATGCACGTCCCGCGCGCCGACCGGCCACTGAATCTGGAGACGGCCCCCGTCGAGGAGCTCCGCGACCACCTCGCCCGGCTGTTGGCCGGCGGCACCGACCAGGAGCTGCGCGAGTTCGCCCAGGCCATGGTGGGGCGCTTCGGCCGCCAGCCGACGACGAGCCCGGGGCGGCAGAACTGGTTCTCCTACAGCGTCATGCGCGCCCTCTCCCCCGAGACCCTGATGGCCCGCATCCTCCAGAACGTGCTCCAGGGCCAGGAGCGCGGCGGCCTGGCCGAGAAGAACGTGCGCAGGCGGGTCTACGACAGCACCAGGCGCTTCGAGGACGCCGTGGCCACCGACGTGCGCCGCCGCATCGCCGAGGACTCCGGCATCGAGCGCATCGCCCGCTCCGCCGTACGCCCCCCGCTCGACCAGATCGACTTCCTCCGCATCACCAAGGCGGACCTGGCGCGGCTGCGCCGGGAGGTGCACCCGCTGGCCCGGCGCCTGGCCACGCGCCTGACGATCAAGCAGCGGAAGGGCCGTCGGGGGCGGCTCGACTTCCGCCGGACCATGCGGGCCTCGCTGCAGAGCGGCGGCGTGCCGCTGACCACGCACTTCCGGCCGCCGCGCCCGCACAGGCCCGAGCTGGTCATCCTCTGCGACACCAGCGACTCGGTCTCGTCGTTCGCGCACTTCACGCTGCTGCTCACGTACGCGCTCAGAGAGCAGTTCAGCAAGGTGCGCGCGTTCGGGTTCGTGGACACGGTGGACGAGATCACCAGGTTCTTCGTCCCGGGCGCCGACGTGGTCGAGGCCATGACGAGGCTGGCGAACGAGGCCGACATGGTGCGCTTCGGCCGCACCAACTACGGGCACTCGCTGGAACGCTTCGCCGACAAGTACGGCGAAGCCGTCGGCCCCAGGACCTCGCTGCTGATCCTGGGCGACGCCCGCTCCAACTACCAGCCGCCCGCGCTGGACGTGCTCGGCTCGCTGGTGGCCAGGGCACGTCACGCGTACTGGCTCAACCCCGAGCCCAAGGCGCAGTGGGACACGGGCGACTCGATCGCGGGCGAGTACGGCACGGTCGTCCCGATGCACGAGTGCCGCAACGTCGCCCAGCTCACCGCCTTCATCGAGACGCTGGCCTGAGCCCGGGGAGCGCGTCAGGTGCGCTGGAGCTCCCTGGCGGCGGTGCGGGCCAGCACCTCGATCTGCTCGTCGCTGAGCACGACGCCCTCGGCCGACTTGATCACCTTCGCCGCGAGCCGCGGCTTGAGCAGCGTGAGCCCTTCGGCGACCACGATGCCGCCCTTGGGCAGCAGCCCGCAGTGGACGGCGAGCATGGGCGTGATCGTCACCGGGATGCGCGTCTCGCGGGTGAGCAGCTCGGCGAACGCCTCGGCGGTCTCCACCAGCGGCTTGGCGGTCTTGCTGCCGTACTTCTCGCCGAAGAACAGCCTTCCGCCGTAACAGGCGATCTCGGTGTCGGGGCTCCAGGACTCGTTGTCGATGATCCACAAGCCGCCAGGGCCGATCACCAGGTGGTCGATGGAGGCCTGGCCGCGGATGGCACGGCCGTCGAGCACGCTGTAGCCGAGCCGGCTCAGCGACCTGCGCAGCATCTTCCCGGTGATCGCCTCGCCGCGCCGCGCGCCGCGCCAGACCGCCGTCGCGTGGAAGGAGCGCCAGTCGAGGAACCAGTCAGCCCCCGCCACGATGCCGGCCATGATCAGACCGGCGAACGGGGACGCTGCGGCAAGGTCGAACCTGAGCGCGAGCGCGACGCCGGCCACGAATCCCACTGCGGCCTTGACGTACCGGGACCTGCGCCGGTTGGGGGCGTCTTCCCGCCAGAACTTCTCGTACCACCACTGCGGGGATGACCCTGTGTACTTCTCGTCGGGCTGCACGTAGATAGAGCCACCGGGCACGGCAAACTCCCCGAATGAGTAGGTGTTTTTCAGGATCTGCCACGCCGAAGATCCCTCGCTGGTCAAGAGATACCCGTCTCTTAACCAAGGCGAGCCTAAGGTGACGTAATTGGTACCCGCAAGACCAGCAAATGACCTCAACCGACCAGTCGGTATGCTAGGGCGGGACCAAGGGGGACAATGTGAAAGAGGAACCGGTCAGGCAGCGGTTGCTCGCGGAGGCGACCCGCCTGTTCGCCGAGCGCGGCTTCGAGGGCGCCTCCGTCCAGGAGATCGTCGTGGCGGCCGGCGTCACCAAGGGCGCCATGTACCACTACTTCAACTCCAAGGACGACCTGCTGCACGAGATCTACGCCCGGCTCCTCCGCATGCAGATGGAGCGGCTGACGCGCATCGCCGACGGACCGGGCGACGTGCGGCAGCGCCTGCACCGGGCCGCGGCCGACGTCGTGGAGACCACGGCCGCGAACCTCGACGACTCCAAGATCTTCTTCAGGTCGATGCACCTGCTCGCCCCCGAGACCCAGAAGACCGTACGCGCCGAGCGCCGCCGCTACCACGAGCGCTTCCGCGAGCTCGTGGCCGAGGGGCAGCGCGAGGGCGTCTTCAGCGACCGGGTCCCGGCCGAGCTGGTCGTCGACTACTTCTTCGGCTCGGTGCACCACCTGGGCACGTGGTTCCACGCGGCGGGCCCGCTGACCGGCGCCCAAGTGGGCAGGCACTTCGCCGACCTGCTGCTCACCTCACTCGGGGCCGGGCACGTCGACAAGTGAGGCCAGCGCCTCCCGGTGGTCGCCGGGCGTGCCCAGCGCGATCTCGGAGGCTTTCGCGCGCTTGAGATAGAGATGGACGGGGTGCTCCCACGTCATCCCGATCCCTCCGTGCAGTTGCATCGCCTCTTCGGCGGCGTGCACGGCCACGCCCGCGTTCCACGACTGGGCCACGGCCACGGAGACCGCCGAGCCGTCGGTCGCGGCGCTCCTGGCGGCGGCCCTGGCCCGGACCACGTCCAGCCAGAGGTCGGCCAGCCGGTGCTTGATCGCCTGGAAGGAGCCGACGGGCCGGGCGAACTGGTGGCGCTCCTTGACGTACGCGAGCGTCGTGTCGAGGCACCACTCGGCCACCCCCAGCTGCTCCGACGCCAGCAGCCCGGCCCCGAACCGCAGCACCCCGGCCAGGTCGCACTCCCCCACGTCCCTGGCCGGTGCCGCGTCGAAGGTGACGGTGGCGACCGGCCTGGTCAGGTCGAGCGACGGCACGACCTCGACGCCCGCCCCCTCTTCCACGGCGTAGAGCCTGCCGCCGACGGGCGCCAGCAGCACGTCGGCCACGTCCGCCCCCGCCACGCCGGTGACGGTCCCGGTCAGCCGCCCGTCCGCGACCCGCGCCGACGCGCCCGGCCGGTACGGGCTCGCCGCGAACGGCACGGCCAGCGCGGCGGTCCTCCTGCCCTCGGCCAGCTCCCCCAGCAGGGCGTCGCCGGTCGGGAGCAGCGCTCGCGTGGCCAGGACGGAGCTGGTGAAGAACGGCACCGGCGCCACTGTCCTGCCGAGCTCCTCCAGCACGACGGCCGCCTCGCTGGCCGACGCCCCGGCGCCGCCGTACTGCTCGGGGATGAGCAGCCCGGCCACCCCGATCTCGCCCGCCAGCGTCTTCCACAGGTCCAGGTCGTAGGGGTCGGACTCGATCCGCTTGAGCACGGCGGCGGGCGGGCACCGGTCGGCGAGCAGCCCTCGCACGGCGGCCCTCAGCTCCTCCTCGACCTCGGAGTACAGCAGGCTCATCGCGGCAGGTCCTTCCAGGGCACGTCCTTGTCGACACGAGGCTCCGAGGGCAGGCCCAGCACCCGCTCGGAGATGATGTTGCGCAGGATCTCGGAGGTGCCGCCCTCGATCGAGTTGCCCTTGGCCCGCAGGTAGCGGTAGCCGGAGCCGCGGCCGTAGAAGTCGACGTCCTCCGAGCGGCGGAACGTCCAGTCGTCGTAGCCCAGGTCGCGCGCGAACTCCACCTCGAAGCCCGACAGCGCCTGGTTGAGCTTGGCGAACGACAGCTTCATCCCGGACCCCTCGGGGCCCGGCTGGCCCGCGGCGAGCTGCTCGCGCAGCCGTACCCCGGAGAGCCGGGTCACCTCCGACTCGACCCAGAGCGACAGCAGCCGCTGGTGCAGGTCGTGGGTGCGCAGCTCCGGCCGCGCGCGCCAGGCGTCGACCACGACCCCGACCATGCCGCCGCCGCGCCCCACGGGAGCGCCGCCGATGGCGACGCGCTCGTTCATCAGCGTGGTCTGCGCGACCCGCCAGCCCTCCCCTACCTCGCCGAGCCGCAGGTCGTCGGGGAGCCGCACGCCGGTCAGGAAGACCTCGTTGAACTCGGCCTCACCGGTGATCTGCCGCAGCGGCCGCACCTCGACGCCCGGCGCGTGCATGTCGCAGACGAAGTACGTCAGGCCGCGGTGCTTCGGCACGTCCGGGTCCGTACGCGCGACCAGGATGGCCCACCTGGCGTGATGGGCGCCGGACGTCCACACCTTCTGACCATCGACGACCCACTCGTCCCCGTCCCTGACGGCCCGGGTGGCGAGCGTGGCCAGGTCGGATCCGGCGCCGGGCTCGCTGAAGAGCTGGCACCAGAGCTCCTCCCCCGTCCAGAGCGGCCGGAGGAAGCGGCGCTTCTGCTCCTCCGTCCCGAACGCCAGGATCGTCGGGGCCGCCATCCCCAGCCCGATGGCCTGCACGCCGGGGTTGATCTGCGGCGTGCCGGCCAGCTCGCGCTCCACGACCAGCTGCAGGTCCCGCGGCGCGCCCAGCCCGCCGAGCCCTTCGGGGAACCACACCCAGGCCAGTCCCGCGTCGAATCTCGCCCGCAGGAACTCCAGCCGATCTCCGTCCGGGTCGTGCTCGGCGAGGAACGCCGCGACCCGCTCCTTGATGTTCACATCCACTTCTTGAGCTCCCGGTGGGCCAGAGAACGCTTGTGCACCTCGTCGGGGCCGTCCGCCAGGCGCAGCGAGCGGGCGCCCGCCCAGAGCCCCGCGAGCGGGAAGTCCTGCGAGACGCCGCCCGCGCCGTGTACCTGGATGGCCTTGTCGAGGATCCACTCCACCGTCTTCGGGGTGGAGATCTTGATGGCCTGGATCTCGGTGTGCGCGCCCTGGTTGCCCACCGTGTCCATGAGCCAGGCGGTCTTGAGCACGAGCAGGCGCAGCTGCTCGATCCTGACGCGCGACTCCGCGATCCAGTCCTGGACCACGCCCTGCTGGGCGACGGGCTTGCCGAACGCGGTCCTGGCCAGCGCCCGCTTGCACATGAGCTCGACCGCCCGCTCGGCCATGCCGATCAGGCGCATGCAGTGGTGGATGCGGCCGGGGCCGAGCCTGGCCTGCGCGATGGCGAAGCCGCCGCCCTCCTCGCCGATCAGGTTCTCGGCGGGTACGCGTACGTCCTCGAACACGACCTCCGCGTGGCCGCCGTGGTCGGCGTCGGTGTAGCCGAAGACCTGCATGCCGCGCTTGATGTGCAGACCGGGCGTGTCGCGCGGCACCAGGACCATGCTCTGCCGGCGGTGCTTGGGCGCGTCGGGGTTCGTCTGGCCCATGACGATGAAGATCTTGCAGTCGGGGTTCATCGCGCCGGAGATGAACCACTTGCGGCCGTTGATGACGTACTCGCCGCCGTCCCGGACGATGGAGGTGGCGATGTTCGTGGCGTCGGAGGAGGCCACGTCGGGCTCGGTCATCGCGAACGCGGAGCGGATCTCCCCGTCGAGCAGCGGCTGCAGCCACTCCTTGCGCTGCCACTCGCTGCCGAACATGGACAGGACCTCCATGTTCCCGGTGTCGGGCGCGGCGCAGTTCGTGGCCGTGGGGGCGATGGTGGGGCTCCGGCCCATGATCTCCGCCAGCGGCGCGTACTGGAGGTTCGTCAGCCCGGCGCCGTGCTCGCCTGGGAGGAACAGGTTCCACAGACCGCGCTTCCTGGCCTCGTCCTTCAGGTCGGCCATCAGCGGCGGCATGCCCCAGCCACTGGTCGCCGCCTGCTCCTCGAAAGCGGGCTCGGCGGGGTAGACGCATTCGTCCATGAAGCTCAGGAGTCGTTCGCGCAGGTCCTCGGTGACGCTGTCAAAGGCGAAGTCCATGCCCGTGAGCCTACCGACCGGCCGGTATGAGTGTCGACAGGTGGTCTCCCGCAAAAACCGTCATGTGGCCATAATCGCGACTTCACGCGCTCCGTAGAGTTGCCGCCATGACCGCGAAGCTGCCTGCGCCTGTGGTGCTCGAGAACGACGTCGTCCGGCTCGAGCCGCTCACCCTTGACCACCTCCCCGACCTGTTCGCCGCCGGTGGCGGCGACGAGGAGGTCTGGCGTTGGCTGTCCGTGTCCGCGCCGCGCTCCGAGGAGGAGCTGGCGAAGATCGCCCGTGGGCTGCTGTCGGACGACAAGCACGTCCCCTTCGCCGTGGTGGTCAAGGAGAGCGGGCGGGCCGTGGGCTGGACCACGTACGGCGACGTGCCGGGCTTCGACGAGAGCATCGAGATCGGCTGGACGTGGTACGGGCGGGCGGTGTGGCGTACGGCCGTGAACACCAGCTGCAAGCTCCTGCTCATCGACCACGCCTTCGAGCTCGGCTACAACCGCGTCCTGCTCAAGACCGACAACCTCAACCTCAGGTCGCAGAACGCCATCAAGCGGATCGGCGGCCTGCACGAGGGGACGCTGCGACGCCACCGCAGAAGGCCGGACGGCACCTGGCGCGACACGGTCTGTTTCGGCATCCTCGAAGAGGAGTGGCCAGAGCACCGAGCCCGATTGACGCGCGCGGGCTCCTAAGACCGTTGGCGTTTTAGGCGGGAATGACTGACCGACTGGGCGGTTACTGGCTCGGCGCCCGGCTCGACGGCGGCGGACACGTCATCGTCCGCGAGGCCTACGACGAGTCGGGCACGCGTCATGCGCTGGGAGTGCCCTGCCTCCCGACCGCCGCGGCCCGGGCCCGGCTCGCCGCCTCGGCCGCGACGGCCGGGCGCGTGCGGTCGCTGTCGGTCGCCAGGCTGACGGAGTCCCGCCTGGACGGGGAGCCCCCTTATCTGGTCAGCGAGTACATCCCCGGTCCTACGCTGCGGCAGGTCGTGGAGCGGCACGGGCCGTACGCGGGCGACGACCTCTACCGGCTGGCCGCCGCCACGGCGACGGCGCTGGCGGCGGTGCACGAAGCGGGCGCGGTGCACGGAGCCCTCACCCCGGACAAGGTCATCCTGGGGGCCGAGGGCCCTCGCCTGGTGGGACTGGGTTGGGGGCCGGCCACCGACGACAGGGCACCGTCCGCGGACGGCTGGGGGTCGGCCGCGGATGGCTGGGGGTCGGCCGCTGATGTGCACGCCTGGGGGCGGCTGCTGCTCTTCGCCGCCTACGGCTCCGACGGCCGATCAGGCAACGGCGAACGGCTGGACCGCCCGTTACGCGGGCTGGTCGCCGCCGCGCTGCACCGAGATCCCGCACACCGTCCGAACGCCCGCCAACTCCTCCTCTCCCTCCTCGACGCCCCGCAGTCCCAGCAGGGGCGCCTCCTCCCTCCCGAGCCCGTCTCGGACCCACCGCTGGGCGCCCGCGCCGAGGCCGTCTACGCGCAGCTCAGCCCGGCCGAGCAGGATCTGGTGCCGGACGTCTTCCTGCGGCTGGTGGGCCTCGACGCCGAGGGCGCCGACACCATCGTCACCACCTCCAGGGCCGACCTGGTCACCGGCCGCGCCGCCGACGAGGTGGCCGCGATCGACCATGTGCTGGAGGCGTACGAGGAGGCGGGGCTGATCAAGAACCGCCGGGAGCAGGGCGGAGGGCGTTCGCCGGCGATCACGTACGCGGCGCTGCTGCGGGCCTGGCCGCGCCTGCACGAGTGGCTGGACAGCGAGCGGGACGGCCTGGCCGTGCACAGGGAGCTGGCCAGGGCCGCCCGCCAGTGGGAGGCGGGCGGACGGCGGGACGCGGCGCTCTTCCAGGGAGAGCCGCTGGACAGGGCGCTGGCGTGGGCGGCCGGCGGGCGGCGGCGGGTGACGCTGAGCGCGGGCGAGCAGACGTTCCTCGACGCGGGGCTCGCCCGGGTACGCAGGCGGGCACGTCAGCGGTGGACGGCCATGGCGGCGGCGCTGTCGGTGGTCGCGCTGCTCGCCCTGTGGCAGCGCGGGGCCGCCGACGGGCGGCTGGACCAGACGATGGCCAGGGTGGCGGCGTCGCGGGCGGAGGCGCTGCGGCTGGCGGACCCGGTGACGGCCCGCAAGCTGAGCCTCGCCGCGTGGCGCCTGGCCCCGATCCCGGAGGCCCGCCGGGCGCTGGCGGCGGCGGACGCGGCGGTGGACGTGTTCGCCGACCCGCATGCGGGCCCGCGCTCGCTCCACGCCATCAGCGACGACGGCTCCCGCCTGGCGGCGCTCGACGAGGGGACACTGCGGGTGTACGACATCCCCTCTCACAGGCAGCTCGCCCAGACGGCGGGGCCGGTCCAGAGCGTACGCGCCATGGCCTGGTCGCCCGACGGGCACACGCTGGCGCTCGTCGGGGTCGACCGGTCGTACCTCTGGGACACGACCTCCGGTCGGAGCGTCGGCCCGCCCTTCGGCCGGGGCCTCGGCGCGCCCGGAGAGCAGTCGGCGTGGTTCAGCCCGGGCGGCGGCCTGCTGTTCGCGGCGGCCAGGCAGTCGGGCGAGCGCTGGGCGTGGGAGCTCGGGTCCCGGCGGGCCGCTTTCGTGGGCGAGTACGCGGTGGTGGGACCTGGGGACCGGCTGGCGCTGGTGTTCGCGGGGCGACGATCGCAGATCAGGCACGCTGACCGCGCCTCGCCCGCGCCCTGGCTGGACAGGATGCCGTGGGAGTACACGGCCTTCGCGCCGGACGGCGAGCAGGTCGCGATCGCCGAGGAGACCGGGATCCAGATCTACGGCCTCGACGGGGCGCCGACGCGTTACAGCCGGCTGCGTCCCTCGCCCGGCCACCTCCGGTTCAGCCCGGACGGGCGCCTGCTCCTCAGCACGGACAGTGACCGGGTACGGGTCTGGCGGCTCCATGACGGCATGCTGCTGGCCGATCGGGCGGTGCCGGCAACCGGCGTGGACCGCACGGCCCAGGCCACCTTCACCGGGGACGGGCGCCGGGTCCGGGTCCTGGCCGGTCGGGGGAGCGTACTGACCATCGAGCTGGAACGCGCGCCCGCGCCGGAGGATCACGCCGCGTACATCTGCTCCCGATACGGCGGCCTCTCCCCGCAGGAGTGGGCGCGGCACCTGCCGGAGCTACCCCACCGCGAAACCTGCTGACCGGTCCAGGCACCCGGTCCGCTGCCGCTGTCGGATGGACGGTTTGAAGCGGGCGTGGCATCCGCGACGGAGACTTGGTCCGCAGCCTCTGCTGAGGCGACGGATCTCGGGGGCGTGGCAGTCAGCGGAGCATTCCGCTCAGCAGGTCGCGCATGGCCTCGACGAGCTCGTCCAAGGTGGGTGTGGGGCCGGCGCCCACGATGGCGTCGAACATGAGCCCTTCCCCGAAGGCCACCAACTGGCGCGCATGTCGTACCGGGTCCCGTGAGCCCAGGGCGGCCAGGAGGGGAACTGCGGGGTCGCGGAAGCGGCGGCCGGCCTCGTCGTAGATCTTTCGGAGCTCGGGACGGCGTGTCGCCTCCAAGGCGAGTTCGTAGCGGGCCAGCGATCGACGCCGATCCGTGAGCTGGATGTGCAGCGCCTCCGCCAGACGGCCGGGCAGGTCCGCCAGCTCGAACCCGTCCCCCCCGTACGCCGGGGCCAAAGCCCGCAGCTCCAGCTCCGTGAGCCGCGCCAGCGTCAGCTCCAGCAGGGCCGCGCGGGTCCTGGCCAGGTTGGACGTGGAGCCGGGCGGCAGGCCGGCGGCCTCGTCGACGGCTCGGTGAGTGAGGCCGCGCATGCCCCGCTCGGCGAGCAGGGTGATGGCCGTGTCCGCGACGGTCTCTGAGCGCTTCACGGGAGCCGATACTACAGCAGTAGTTTCGCCGCACTACAGATGTAGTATGGTGAAACTACAGACGTAGTGTGAGAGAGAGGGAGGGCCACGGAGATGCCCAGAGCTGTGGTGATCGGCGCCGGCATCGGCGGGCTGACCAGCGGGATAGCCCTGCGCCGCAGAGGATGGGACGTGACGGTGCTGGAGCGGGCCGCCAGGATCGACCCGGTGGGCTCCGGGCTGGCCATCGCCGCCAACGCGCTCAAGGCGCTCGACGTGATCGACCTGGGCGATCCCATAAGGAAGCTTTCGAGGCTGCACGGGCAGGCGGGGCTGAGACGGCACGACGGGCGCTGGCTCACGCACACCACGACGCAGGACGCCGAAGCGCGCTACGGGGACTCGGTAGTGATCATGTTACGGGCGGCGTTGATGGACGTGCTCATGGACGCGCTGGGAGGGGACCAGGTGCGGCTGGGCACCACGGTCGCCGGGGTGGACGCCGCGGGCGGCGTGGTGCGTACCGACGACGGCGATCTGGATGCCGATCTGATCGTGGCCGCCGACGGCATCCGTTCGAAGACCCGGCAGGCGCTCTTTCCGGAGCACCCGGGCCCGGCGTACTCCGGGGTGACGGCCTGGCGCGGTCTCATACCGCGGGGCGATCTGGAGATCCACAGCTCGGAGAGTTGGGGCAAGGGGCTCGTGTTCGGGATCAGCCTGCTGGCCGACGACATGGTGTACGTGTACGCCACCGATGTCATGCCCGCTGGTACGGTGCTGGGTGACGAGCTGGAAGAGCTGGTCCGGAGGTTCAGGGACTGGCACGAGCCTATCCCCACCCTGCTGCGGGCAGCCGATCCCGCGAAGATCATCCGGAACGACATCCACCACCTCAGCATCCCGCTACCCGCGTACCACAGGGGCAGGGTGGCGCTCGTCGGCGACGCCGCCCACGCGATGACCCCCAACCTGGGCCAGGGCGCCTGCCAGGCGATCGAAGACGCGATCACGCTCGCCCACTACGCCGACGGCGACCTCGCCGCCTACACCGCCGCCCGGCTGGAACGCACCACGAAGGTGGTGCGGCGGTCGATGTCCATGTGCAGGCTGACCCGCCTCCGCAACCCGATGGCGGTGTGGTTGCGGGACACCGCGCTGTCGATGGCGGCCAGGCTGGGCCCGGACCTGATGTTGCGGTCCATGGACGATGTGCTGGGTTGGCGCCCACCGGCCGGGTCAGGAGCTGCCGGGCATCCATAGGTGTCCGGATCGGGGACTTGTGGGTGTCCGGGATCAGGCACTTGTAGGTGCCCCAGATCGGGCGCTTATGGATGCCCGGGATCAGGCACTTGTAGGTGTCCGGAGGGAGCGGATCAGCGGGCGTCGGAGGACGCCGAGACCGGGTGCGGCGTCGGCTTGGCCGCCACCGTGGCCAGACGGGAGTGGTCCGGGGCGAGGCGGCCGAGGGTGATCGTGCCGCCGATGGTGAGCGCGCCGGCCAGGATCGCCGGGATCGCGGTGGAGGGGCTGGCCGGCAGGGGTTCGCCGAGGAGGATGGCGCCGGCGAGGACCGAGGTGATGGGGTCGATGACCTGTACGCCGGCGTACGCGATGCCGAAGTATCCCACCGCGTACGAGCGCTGCAGCAGCACCACCGCGCAGACCAGCAGCACGGGCACGGCGACCGTGAACCAGTGCAGCAGCCGCCCCCAGTCCCCCTGCATGCCGCCGCCGACCACCCGCACGAACGTGGAGACGCTGGCCGTCACCACGCCCGCGCCGACCGACAGCAGCAACGCCCGGCTCGGGCCGTGGACGCGGGTCGCGATCAGCTGGGTGACCAGGACGATCAGCCCGATCACGGCCAGGAACCCGAGTGCGGCGCCATCGCTCAGCCTGGGCGTCACGTTGTGCTGCGGAACGAGGAGCATGAGCCAGAGCAGGCCCACGGCCACCGCGATCGACCCGATGATCTCCGCTCGGTACGGCCTGCGCCCGTACAGGAACGCCGCCAGCGGCACGGCGAACACCAGGGTGGCGACGCTGATCGGCTGGACGGCCACCAGGGGGGCGAAGCTGAGCGCCACGGCGTGCAGGCAGGCGCCCGCGAAGCCGATCACGCCGCCGATCCACCAGCGCGGCCGCCTGACCAGTTTCAAGGACGCGCCCGCGGCGACGGCCTCGTACTGTTGCAGTGCCGCGCCGAGCGCGTATCCGAGCGCTCCCACCAGGGCGACTATCAGGCCGACCCAGGTCATCGTCGCCCACGCAGGGGCATGGATCCTGCCAAGAGCATTGCTCTAGCTTATGGGCCCAGCGAAGCGGGCGAATCATACTTTCGGTGGATCATCCCCCCGAAAGGTACTCCTGACCGGGACGTACATATGGCTACTTGTTCCACAGGGCTGCCGGGGCGGCGACCACCGGGGCCGCCGCACGCCGCACCGCCCGGCCGGAAGGTGTCAGGACTTCTCGGGACACACGCAGAACAGGTGGCCGTCCGGGTCCTGCAGGACGATCCAGCCGACGCCCTCCTCCGTGACCCCCGGCTGGAACTCCGGCTTGACGGCCCCCAGCGCGATGTACTCCTCCACCGCCTTCTCCACGTCCGGCACCCTGAAGTCCAGGTGGAACTGCTTGTCCGGGCTGGGCCACTGCACCGGCTTGCGGTCGGGGACCCGCCCGAAATAGATGCTCCTCGTCCCGTCCCCGATGGCCGCGTACTCGTCCTCCGCGTACTGGATCTCCCACCCGGTGATCTCGTGGTAGAACTCCGCCAGTTTCTTCGGCTCCGCGCAGTCAATGGTGAACGCCAGGAGTTTCGCCTTCGTCGTCATGAGTACAGCCTGCCAGCCGTACCTGCCATCTTCTGTCAGGTACGGACGGGGACTATCCGTGCCGGGTGGCCGTCTTGACCCGCTTGAGGATCCGGTCCCACTCCGTGCCGAACGGGTTGTCCTGCACCAGGTACGTCCACGTCGCCGTCGGCCGCTTCAGATCAGGCTCGGGCGCCTCGAAGGACTCCAGCGAGCGCCGCTCCACCTCGGCCAGCAGCGACTTGTACTCCGCCACCGCCTCCCGGTGGAACTCGTCGACCGGGCTCATCCGGCCCAGCGCGCGCAGGTGGATGCCCTCGCGGAGGTCTGTCAGGAACGCCAGGTGCTCGGTCCAGCAGCGGTCGATGGCGTGCAGGACGATCTGGCGGGCCGTCTCGTCCCTGGTCTCCTCCGGCAGGGACTCCCAGCGCTCGGGGTCGGCCGTGGACAGCGCCTTGGCGGCGGCGTCGCCGTGCAGGACCTTGTCGCGCCACTCCAGGATGAGCTCCCGCTGGTGCTCCAGGAGGCGGGTGTAGCGCCAGGTGTTGCGGTGGATCTCCAGGTTGACGCCCTCGGCGACGCGCTGGGCGTGGCCGACGAGGTACGCGCCGCGCCGGTGGCGGACGATGCCGTCCGCGTCGGCGGCAGGCGGCCGCTCGTCGGGCACGAACTGGGTGATCAGGTCGTCCTGCATGCTGACGAAGAAGACCGAGCCGCCCGGGTCGCCCTGCCGGCCGGCGCGGCCGCGGAGCTGGTCGTCGAGGCGGCTGCTGGCGTGGCGGCCCGAGCCGATGACGTAGAGGCCGCCGAGCTCGGCGACGCCCTCGCCGAGGCGGATGTCGGTGCCGCGGCCGGCCATCTGGGTGGAGACCGTGATGGCGCCGCGCTCCCCCGCCTTGGCGATGATCGCGGCCTCTTCCGCGTCGTTCTTGGCGTTGAGCACGACCGGCTCCATGCCGCGGCGCTGGAGCAGCTTGGCGAGGTTCTCGGACTCGGCGACGTCGAGCGTCCCGATGAGAATGGGGCGGCCGGTGGCGTGGACCTCCTGGATCTCCTCCACCAGCGCGGCGTCCTTGTCGGGGCCGGTCGGGTAGATGCGGTCCGGCTCGTCCTCGCGCACGCACGGGCGGTTGGGCGGGATGACCGCGACCTTGAGGCCGTAGAACTCGCCGAGCTGCTCGCTGACGGCCACGGCCGTGCCGGTCATGCCGCAGATCTGCGGATAGCGGCGGATCAGGCCCTGGACGGTGATCGAGTCGAGGATCTCGCCCTTCTCGCTCGGCGGCAGCGCCTCCTTGGCCTCCACGGCCGCCTGCAGGCCGTCGGGCCAGCGCTGGAGCAGCGCCACCCGGCCACGCGAGGGGTTGATCAGCTGGACCTTGCCGTCGCGCACGATGTAGTCGACGTCGCGGGCGAGCAGCGCGTGGGCGTGCAGGGCCAGGTTGAGCTCGATGAGCGTGCCCGGCTCGTGCTCGTCGTAGAGCTCGACGCCGAGGAGGTTCTCGACGCTGTCGGCGCCCTTAGGGGTGAGGTAGACGTTGCGTGACTGCTCGTCGATCTCGTAGTGGTAGCCGCGTACGAGCTGCCTGACCAGCGCCGCCATCTCCGGCACCGCGTTGCCCGGATCGGTCGACCCGGCCATCACGAGCGGCACGCGGGCCTCGTCCACCAGCACGGAGTCGGCCTCGTCGATCAGCGCGACCTCGGGCGCGGGCACGATGATCTCGCTCGCGTCGGTGCGGAGCCGGTCGCGCAGCACGTCGAACCCGATCTCGCTGACCGGCCCGTACGTGACGTCCTTGGCGTACGCCTCGCGCCGCTCGTCCGGCGAGGAGTTCTGGCCGATCCAGCCCACGCTGACGCCGAGCGCCTCGTAGAACGGCCCCATCCACTCGGCGTCACGCCTGGCCAGATAGTCGTTCACCGAGATCACGTGGACGCGCTTGCCCTGCAACGCGTAGCCGGCCGCCGCCATGGCCCCGGAGAGGGTCTTGCCCTCGCCGGTGGCCATCTCGGCGACCTTCCCGTCGAGGAGGGCCAGCGTGCCGAGCAACTGCACGTCGTACGGCCGCAGCCCCAGCGTCCTGTCGGCGGCCTCGCGCGCGATGGCGCAGAACTCGGCCAGGTCGTCCATGGCGGGCTCGGGCAGCTCGTCGAGCCCGCGCAGCCGCTCGGCACGCTCGTCCGCCGCCTTGACGACCTTGAGATAAGGGGTCAGGGGAACCCCGCCCGGACGGTCCAGGAGGTTCCTGAGTATTCCCTTGAGTGAGGCCACAGTTCCTCCAACGCACGCTTCGCCGACACCGTTCCCTCTGTCGCCGGGAGGGCGGAGCGACGATACGGCTAGCGTCGCCGTACCGGACCTTAACTCATTCGGCGCGCTGCACCATCACATCGCACATGTCCGAGTCACCCGGATTCGGCGCGTACGGCGAGAACGGCGACGGCCGCCAGCAGCAGCGCGCATCCCGACCAGGCCAGAGGCGTGAGCCGCTCGCCGAACAGCACCACGCCGAGCAGGGCCGCGCCCACGGCCTCGCCGAGCGAGATGATCGACACCGTGGTCGCGCGGAGCACGGTGAGCGCGCTGAAGAACAGGCCGTAGGCCAGGGCGGTCGGCACCGCGCCCAGGTAGAGCAGCAGCGACACCGACGTCGCGCTCACGTGCGGCACCACCCCTTCCACCAGCGCGAACGGCGCCAGGCACGCCGCACCGACGACGAACCCCCCGATCGCCACGCGCTGCGGGTCCTCATCCTTGTGCCGCCTGGAGTAGAGCGTGACCCCGGCGTATCCGGCGGCCGAGGCCAGGGCGAACCCGATGCCGGCGAGCGATGAGGGACGGGAGCTCAGCGCGGTCTCGCCGGTGAGGAGCACGAGCCCGGCCACGGCGGCGACGAGGGCGGTGAGGGCGACGCGGCCGAGCGGCTCGCGGAGGAGGAAGCGGCTGCCCAGCGCGGTGAAGACGGGCGTGGCACCCATCGTCACCACGGTCGCGACGGCCACGCCCGCGTGGGCGATCGCGGCGAAGTAGGCCGCCTGGTAGACGGCCATCCCGCCGCCGAGCAGCACCAGCCGCCCGTTGACGACGACGGGTTCGCGGGTGAGGACGAGGAGGAAGACGGCGCCGAGGAGGTAGCGCCACAGGGAGACGCCGGCGGGGCCGAGGCCGCCGGTCTCGAAGAGCAGCGAACCGGCGGCGCCGCCCGTGCCCCAGGCGGTCGCGGCCACGGACACGTAAAAGGCGCCCCGCCGGGCGGAGACATAGGTCATGAGAGGAGTTCTCCGGATGGAGTGGTTGGAATGGGCCCGGTCTGCGGGCAGCAACCACCCCCGGATCGCTCAGACCCGGAAGTTCAGGAAATGCCTGCCGCCCGCTACAGGGCGGGGGGCGGGGAGCAGATCAACCGTCGTGGCACGCCGACCACCATAGCGGGGTCAGGGCTTGCGGGCCACGCCGCCCAGCAGGAGCTCCTCCCAGGTCGCGAGCGGGCCGGGGAGGCGCTCGTCGGGATGCCATTCGGGAAAGTGCACCACCCCGGGCTCCACCAGCACCAGCCCGTCGAAGAGCGAGGTGATGGAGTCACGGTCGCGGAAATAGCCGGTGCCCATGGTGGCGTGGAGCATGGTCTCCAGGGCCTGGGCCTTGGGGTTGGCCGAGGCCAGCATGTTGGAGGCGGCGAGGTAGCTGCCCTTCGGCAGCGCGGACATGTACCGCCTGACCAGCCCGTGCGGGTCGTCCTGGTCCGGGAGGAGGTGGAGCACGCCGACGATGAGGATCGCCGTGGGCTGCGACAGGTCGATCAGGCGGCGCAGCGTCGGGTGGCCGAGCACGGCGTCCACGTCGCGGACATCGGCGGTGATGGCGTCGGTGTACGGGTTGCCGTTCAGCAGGGCGCGGGCATGGGGCTCGACCATGGGATCGACGTCGACGTAGACCACCCTGGACCTGGGGTCGGCGAACTGGGCCACCTCATGGGTGTTCTCCACCGTGGGCAGCCCGGCGCCCAGATCGATGATCTGCCTGATGCCGGCCTCGCGGAGCAGGAAGTCGACCACCCTGCCGATGAAGGCGCGGTTGCACCAGACGAGGTCCACCACCTCGGGCACCGCGTCCTTGAGCTTGCGCGCCACCGCGCGGTCGGAGGCGAAGTTCTCCATGCCGCCGAGCAGGGCGTCGTGCACGCGGGCCACGCTCGGCCGCGTCGGATCGACCCCGGGAGGAGCCCATTCGTACTCGTTTCCGGGGTCCATCCGGCCTCCTTACGGCTTGTGACCGGGATCGTAGCCGAGGCCGTCCGGAGAGCGAGTGTTTTACCGGAGGTTTACCCGGCTCCGTACGGGTAGCAGGAGCGTGCCCGAAAAGGACGGAAGAAGAGAGGGAGAGAGCCCCCATGGAGCTCTGGAACTATCGACCTGACGTCTACGACCGCGGCCAGGCCCTGGACCTCATCGGCTACCACGTCCAGGCGACCGACGGAAAGATCGGGACCGTCGACGAGGCGACGTACGAGGTTGGCGAGAGCTACATCATCGTCGACACCGGTCCTTGGATCTTCGGTAAGAAGGTCATGCTCCCGGCCCAGGTCGTCACGAGCATCGACCCTCAGGAGCGCAACGTGTACGTGGCGCGCACCAAGGCCGAGATCAAGGACGCGCCTGAGTTCGACGAAGGCACGTTCAAGGAGCCCGAGTACCGGACGCGGATAGGCGACTACTACGGCCGCTTCCCGCGGTAACTCCTGTGCCGCGTAAGAGGAGGGCCGCGCCCCATCGGGGCGCGGCCCTTTCGCCGTGTCTCACGGGCGGAGATAGGGAGAGCGTCGGGGAGGGGAAGAGGGGTGCAAGCGGTGGGTAGAACTCGGGGGTCGCCGGATCATTAAAAA
>NZ_JBFAHJ010000012.1:255845-259224 GCF_040654115.1 Nonomuraea sp. NPDC050786 | reverse complement strand
CCGGAAAACACCGTACGCACAAGATCGTCCACACCGAGCACAACTTAGCGTGACGTTACGGCACCTTCGGTCACCACCGAATGTGCGACAGAGCCGTTAACTGGACACACCCGACGGCGGGCCCTGATGCGCAGCTCGCTCAGCAGCGCCTCGGTGACGTCGGCTTGTTCGCGCAGGTGGGGGTAGCAGTAGATGGCCTGCCAGTGCGGCAGGTCGGGGGGCAGATAGCGTCAGCGGCGGTTCGGCCGCCCTGGCGGGATTTGTCCCAGCGGTCACGCCGCCCCACTGAACATGAATGATCTTGTCGAGTGGGCTCTGATAGCTGACTTTGATTTGGGTGATCTGTTCAAGTGCTCGTTGGTAGCCACTGGAGATGTGCGCCGTCGAATGGTTGCTTTCTGTGTCCTACCGCTTTTAGTAGCCACTGGGCAGTGGCTTCTGCTTGGGCGATCAGTTCGGCTGGATAGCCCAGAAGGACCTGATGCTCGGCGAACTCGTCTTCGTCGTCGAGGATGAGGCGGCCGTCCCGCATTCTGATCACGTCGAGGTCGAGGTCGAGCATCGTCACCTCGCCGTCCCTCCACTCCGGGACGGTGGTGACGTCAACGTAGATCTCACACCGGTTCGGTGGGGAGTTGAAGGACGCAGTCCACCAGGCGTTTCGGGGGAAGAGCATGATTGCGGCGGTCTTCCATGTGATCGGTGGGGTGTCGCCTTTGCGGGCGACTGTCCCGCTGGGCACATCTACCCAGACTCCATGCTCGTCCTCGCCCAGCAGTCGGCCGGGGTGGTGCCAGTGCAATGCTCCGCCGTACTTCCGGTACACGATCCGCACGTTGCTCACATGCGGCAACTTATCCGCGTTGGGCGGCGGTCGCACCGAACGGTGTCCAGTGCGGCAGTCGGAGTTCGTGGTCCGGTCATCGGTGGGGAAGGGGACGGGTCAGGGTGCCGCTGGTCGTGGTATGGAGCCTGGCCGGTAGAGGTTCTGCAGCCGGGTGGCGGCGTCGTGCTCGACTGGCGGGCCCGGTCGCGGTCCGTGTAGCCAGAGACGGTGAGGCAGCAGCCGTGAAGTCTCATCGAGTCGTCGGTCGTCGGTCGTCGGTCGTCGGTCGTCGGTCGTCGGCGTCGGTCGCTGGCCGCTTGTCGCCGGTCGCTTGCTGCTGGTCGCGAGCCGGGGGCGCGGGGTCGGGAGCCGCCGGTCGCCGGTCGCGGGGCGCCGGTCTCCGATTAACGGTCGCTGGTGGCTGGTCGCCGGTTACCGGTCGCTGGTGACTGGTGGCTGGTCGCCGGTTGGCGGTTACCGGTCGCTGGTTGCCGATCGCGAGGCGCGGGCCGGTGGGCGCGGGGTCTGGAGTCGCCGGTCGCCTATGGGCGGTGGGTGGTGTTCCGTCGGTCGTGCCGAGGTCAAATGCCTGGCAGAGCTCCTCACCGGCATCTGGCAGCGCCTCAAACGCCATCCGCCCCCGGCAGATCTGGCGGGTGACGACGCACCAAGGGCCTGGTTGGAGTCGTGATCACGTGTCGGAGTCGAGGCTGCGCATCCAGATGATGGATCTGCGCAGTTGAAGCCCCGCCATGTAGCTCTCGGGCGTCTTGTCGTAGCGGGTTACCAAGCCGCGCCAGGCCCGGATCTTGTTGATGCAGCGCTCTACCCTGTTGCGGTCCTTGTACTGGTCGGCGTCGTGTGAGACCGGTCGTCCGCCAGCGCTGCCGCGCTTCTTACGGTTCGCGGCCTGGTCAGCCTTCTCCGGGATCACCGCCTTGATCCCGCGTCTGCGCAGGTAGGCACGGTTGGCCCGCGACGAGTACGCCTTGTCGGCGGCCACCGCGTCGGGCCTGGTCCGCGGACGCCCGACGGGCCTGCGCACCTTGATCTCCTGAAGGACGGCGATGAATCGTGGGCTGTCGGCGGCCTGCCCGGGAGTGAGCACGAAGGCCAAGGGGCGACAGCGCCGGTCCGCCGCAAGATGGACCTTGCTGGTCAGCCCGCCGCGAGATCGGCCGAGCGCTGCTGCCTTGAGTCGGGTTCGGCGGCGGCGACGTATTTTCCGGCGTTCGGTCCACTCCGTGTCCGGCCGCTCTGATGCCGTGGTCACTGGGGTGGTTTGCCCGGTTTCTGGTGCCCCTTTTCCTCCGCGGCGGCCTCTTCCGGCGCCGCCATCACCTCGGGGTCGACCACCATGCCTGCCGCGTCGTGGTGCGCGCGAGCCACCGTGGAATCCACGCTGACAAGCGACATGTCGGCCTGACCGCGCCGGGCGGCCCCCGCGATCATCGCCTCCAGCAGCGCGGCAAACACGCCGGCATCACGCCACTGGGTGAAGCAGTCGTAGACCGTCTGCCAGGCACCGAACTCCGCGGGCATCTCCCGCCACTGGCCACCGCTGCGGAACCGCCAGATCACACCCTCGAACTGCTCACGAAGCCGATGCGGGTAGGGGCCATATCGGCCGACCGGCAAGAACGGCTTGATCAACTCCCACTCGTCATCGCTCAGTTCGCGTCGCGTCACAGCAGCGTGCTACCGGCGTCCGCACCGGCCGCGGCCCGCAATCCGCAAGACGACAGCACAGAACCAGGCGCGGCCACACTCACCAGGCAGAGGAACCCGATCTCAGAAACTTCACGTACTGTCGGATGCGCAGCACGTCATCGGGGAAGCAGCTGTCCCAGCCCTGGTCCAGCCGCATCCAGGCCGCGGGCTGCCCGTCCTCCGCGATAAGCGGCCGTTCCGGGTCGCCGATCGCGGCATAGGAGAGGGACAGCGTCTTCGGCAAACCCGGGGCGAACGACCGCACCGCCACCGCGGCGGGCCGCTCCAACAACCGTGGCCGCAGCCCAGTCTCCTCGGCCAGTTCCCGGGCCGCGCCATCACGCGGACACTCTCCGGGCTCGACCTTGCCACCGGGCGGGACCAGCCCGCGCCACGGGTGCCTGACCAGCACGATCTGCTCCAGGGTTGTATCCAGGACCCACACCTCGGCGCCCAACGGCTCCACGGCGCCAACCAGCGCAGAGCGCAACCAGGCCCTGGCCCGGTCGAACTCCAGCGTCGCGCTCCCGGCGTCAGCGACGGCAGCATCGAGCGGACGCTGCTCAAACACGCTTCGGATCATTGCGACAGGCTATAGACCGCCACCGACAACACCGGGCTGCAGCGGTGGGCCGCAGCAATGGCCGTCGCCGCGGCGGCCGCGCACACCGCCACGCCACATCGAACAATCTCCGACACCCCGATCACAACTCCAGACAGGCCCAAGTCCCCGTGCGCTGGCTGCACCGACGGACCGCTTGATCCGCCGGTGGCCGGATCAGGAGGTGTGAAGACGGAGGGCTTTCGAGAGGGCGGTCAGGCGTTGGGGGGAGGCCAGGCTCG
>NZ_JBFAHJ010000012.1:0-255747 GCF_040654115.1 Nonomuraea sp. NPDC050786 | reverse complement strand
CGCGTGGTGCAGGTGGAACTTCGCTTGGTCCGCCGGTGCCGGATCACGGGGTGTGAAGACGGAGGGCTTCCGAGAGGGCGGTCAGGCGTTGGGGGGGAGGCCAGGCTCGCGTGGTGCAGGTGGAACTTCGCTTGGTCCGCCGGTGCCGGATCACGGGGTGTGAAGACGGAGGGCTTCCGAGAGGGCGGTCAGGCGTTGGGGGGAGGCGAGGCCCGCGTGGTACAGGTGGAACTCCGTTGCCCCTGCCTTGGCGTACGTGCTGAGTTGGTCGGCCAGCACCGTGGCGTCGGCTGGACGGGGAGGCAGGGTCAGGACGTAGGCGCCTATCCGCTGGCCTGGGGTGGACAGGTCCTTGAGGTGGGCGAGGCGGGCCGCGTCCGTGGCGGGGTCGCCCCAGCAGTTGGCGACCAGTACGTCCGCTCCGGGCTCGCCTGACGGGAGCGCGGCGAAGGCGCCTGCCGCCCAGGGGTCCGGGTTGCCGTGCAGGGTGATGGAGACGTTGGGAGCGGTTCTTCGGGCAGCGGCGATCAGGCGATGGCGTAGGGAGGTGGACAGTTCTATGCGGATGGCGCGGACCTCGTCGGTCAGCCGGCCGAGGGCTTCGTCGATGGTGCGTGGTCGGGAGTCCGTGACCGGAGCGCCAGTCATCGTGGTGGTGCCGGTGTGAGGGGATGTGGTGGGCGCAGGGTGGTGGTCGATGGCTGCGCGGACCGTCTCCCTGGTGGTTTCGGGGTAGCGGTCGGCGCAGGCCGTACAGAAGCAGAGGGAGAGCAGATCGGCGTCGACGGGGGTCCAGTCCGCGCCGGAGGTCTTCTCGTGCACGCTCTGGTGGCCGAAGCCCATCGGGCCGCAGGCCTCCAGGATGAGGCCGTCCGGCTCGCCGACCGTGAGGATCTCCTGCACCAGGCGCTCGCAGTAGTCGAGGACGTCCTCGTGAGCCGGGCAGAGCGCGTACGGGTACGGGTCGCCGAAGGCGTTGCGTACGACGAGGTCAGGGTGGGCGGTGCCCAGGTGGGAGTTGTGGGTCAGGACGGTCCAGGCGTGCACCTGGAGGCCTGCCGCCTTGAGCGCGTCCCTGGCCTGGAGGTAGGCGTCCTCCGAGGTCCACGTGGGGGTCGCAGGAACGAGGCGTGACCAGGAGGACGGGCGGATCGGGAGGTAGAAGGCCGGATAGGGGACGTCCAGCACGCGGTGGGACGGGTGGTAGGGCGTGGCGGCCCTCGTGGAGTGGTAGCTCGCTGCCAGCGCTACCGCCTCCACGCCCAGGCCGGCCAGGCGGTCGGGGGCGGAGGGGTCGCCGACGATGTCCCAGGGATAGACATAGGCCACGTTCACCAGCGCGGTCTCCTCGCGGAAAAGGTGGGTGCGAAACGTTGCATGTAACTCGTGTCGTCGCGGGCGGTGATCCCGCACTTCTCGTACTGCTCGTGCATGACGGCCAGCGCGTCGCGGTCCAGTTCGACACCTAGGCCGGGGCCGTTGGGCACGGGGACGGCGCCGTCCACGAAACGGAGGGCGCCGGGCGCGACCACGTCCTGGCCGTCCTGCCAGGGCGTGTGGGTGTCGCAGGCGAACGTGAGGTTCGGGGTGGCGGCGGCCAGGTGGGTCATGGCGGCCAGGCTGATCCCGAGGTGGGAGTTGGAGTGCATGGACAGCGCCAGGCCGAACGTGTCGCAGAGGGCGGCGACCTGGGCGGAACGTACGAGTCCGCCCCAGTAGTGGTGGTCCAGGAGGAGCACGCCGATCGCGCGGGAAGCGATGGCGGGAGGGAGGTGTTCATGGGTGACGACGCACATGTTCGTGGCGAGAGGCATGGGTACGGCGGCGGCTACTTCCGCCATTCCGGGAATGCCGGAAGTGGGGTCCTCCAGGTACTGGAGGGTCCCTTCCAGCTCCCGACCCACGCGGATGGAGGTCTCGACCGACCAGGCGGCGTTCGGGTCCAGCCGGAGGGGCACTCCGGGGAAGGCCTCGTGGAGGGCGCGGATCGCGGCTATTTCCTGGTCCGGGGGGAAGACGCCGCCTTTGAGTTTGATGGACCGGAAGCCGTATTCCTTGATGAGGAGGGCCGCTTGTTCGACAACACCTGCTTCGTCCAGGGCCACGCCGAACCGGTCGGGCTCCTCGTCCGGGTGACCCGCCCACTTGTAGAAGAGGTACGCGCTGTACGGCACCGCGTCCCTGACGCGACCACCCAAGAGCTCCGCCACCGGCACTCCGGCCGCCTTGCCGCGAAGGTCCAGGCAAGCCACCTCAAAGGGGGAGAAGACCCGGTCGACGCTCTTCTCCTTGGTGGCGGCGCCCGTCAATCCGTGCAGGTCGGCCACCGTTTCGCCGACGATCGCGCTGATCCGGGCGTACATCGTGTTCGTGGCGTGGACGTCCAGGCCGATCAGGGCTTCCGCGCACTCGCGTACCTTGCCCAGGTGTTCGAGGTCCCCATAGGTCTCACCCAACCCGGTCAGACCTTCGTCCGTGACGACCTCGACAATGGTGCGGAGGGCCCATGGCTCGTGGACTCCGGCGGCGTTCAGCAGCGGCGGATCTCGGAAGGCTACAGGAGTGACGTGGATCTGCCTGATGATCATTTAGCCTGCCGTCCAGATATGTGAACAATGGCCAGATTTGTGGACAAGTTGCCGCAACTGTAAGAATCAAGCTGAAGAAGTGTCAAGCTCGGAAGGGCCTTTCGATGATCTACGGACACGACCCCAGGACCGGCGAGACCGTTGGCGCCGCACTGTCCGAAACCGACAGCGCCGGGGTCGACACGATCGTTTCCGCCGCGGCGGCCGCCGGCCCGGCCTGGCGGGCGACCCCGGCGGCTGAGCGGGCGCTCGCACTCGAGGCCGTCGCCGACGCCCTCGCCGCGCACGTGGACGAGCTGTGGCAGCTCGCCGACCAGGAGACCGCGCTCGGTGAGGTACGGCTGCGCGGTGAGGTCGGGCGTACGGCGGGGCAGTTCCGGCTCTTCGCCCAGGTCCTCAGGGACGGCGGTTATGTCGAGGCCATCATCGATCACGCCGATGCCTCCCTCACGCCGCCCCGGCCGGACGTGCGGCGGATGAAGCGCCCGCTGCCGGGTGTGGTCGCCGTCTTCGCGGCCAGCAACTTCCCGTTCGCGTTCTCGGTGGCCGGAGGCGACACGGCGTCCGCGCTGGCCGCCGGGTGTCCGGTGGTGGTCAAGGCGCATCCCGGTCATCCGAACACCTCCGAGCGGGTGGCGAAGATCGTCCGCGAGGCGCTGCCCAACCCCGACCTGCTGGGTCTGGTGCAGGGCATGCAGGCCGGGGCCGACCTGGTGCAGCACCCCGCGGTGGTCGCGGCCGGGTTCACCGGGTCGGTGGCGGGGGGCAAGGCCATCCAGCGGCTGATCGACGAGCGCGAGGTGCCGATCCCGTTCTTCGGCGAGCTGGGCAGCGTCAACCCCGTCGTCGTGCTGCCGTCCGCGCCGGCCAAGGAGGTGGCCGCGGGGTTCGCCGGGTCGCTGACGCTGGGCGTCGGGCAGTTCTGCACGAACCCGGGGCTCATGTTCGTGCCCGAGGGCGACGAGCTGCGGGAAGCCCTCGTCGAGGCGGTCGAGGGCACCAGCGGCGGCCCCATGCTGGCCGAGCGGATCAGGGACGGGTACCTCGGGGGCGTCGAGCGGCTGGGCGAGCTGCGGCTGCTGGCCGAGGGCAAGCCGGGCGAGGGCAGCTGGGCGGTCACGCCCAAGGTGTTCACCGCCGATGTCGACACGTTCGAGGAGAAGCTGCCGCGGATCGCCGAGGAGTGCTTCGGTCCGGCGTCGATCGTGGTGACGTATCGGGAAATTTCCGACTTGCGGCCGGTGCTTGAGCGCCTGGAAGGGTCGCTGACCGCGACCGTCCACGGCACCGACCCGGATGAGGCCGGAGAGGTCGCCGAGGTGCTGGGGCGCAAGGCCGGCCGGCTCATCTGGAACGGGTGGCCGACCGGGGTGGCTGTGTGCTGGGCGATGCATCACGGTGGTCCTTGGCCCGCCGCGACCACGACCTCCACGTCTGTCGGGGCCACGGCGATCGAGCGGTGGCTGGCGCCCACGGCGTACCAGGACTGGCCGGAGGCGCTGCTGCCGGACGAGCTGAAGGACGGCAACCCGCTGTCCATCCCGCGGAGGGTCGACGGCCGTCTGGAGGCGTGAGCGCGGTTCGCCCCGGGTGCCGTCGGGTTCCCGGGGCGGAACGCCGAAGGTGCCGGCTGCCGAAGATGACGGTCAGGCGCCGGCGATTTCCAGCCCGTTCGCAATGATCCGTTCCAGCGCCTCCAGGTGCTCGGGCGCCGGGTCCACCAGCGGCGCCCGTACGCCTCCCACCTCCAACCCTCGCATCCGCACCCCCGCCTTGACCAGCGAGACCGCGTAGCCGGGCACGAGGTCCCGCAGCTCCACCAGCGGCAGGTAGAACCCGGTCAGCAGCCGTTGCGCCAGCACCTCGTCCCCGCCCGTGACCGCCTTGTAGAAGGCCAGCGCGATCTCGGGCGCGAACGCGAACGCGGCGCTCGAGTACAGGCTCACGCCGAGCCCTCGGTAGGCGGGCACGGTCAGCTCGGCGGTGGGCAGGCCGTTGAAGAAGGTGAAGTCCTTCGGGGTCGAGCTGCGCACGGTCAGGATGATCCGCTGGAGCAGGTCGAAGTCCCCGAGCCCGTCCTTGAAGCCGACCACGTTGGGCACCGAGGCAGCCAGCTCGGCGACGGCGGAGGGGGAGAAGCGGGCGGTGCCGCGCTGGTAGATGACGACCGGCAGGTCGACGGTCGCGGCCACCTCGAGCACGTACCGCACCAGGCCGGCCGGAGGGCCGCTGACCAGGTAGGGAGGCATCAGGAGCAGCCCGTCGGCGCCCTGCGCGGCGGCGGCGCGAGCGGTGGCCCTGGCGGCGGGCAGCGGGCCGCCGGCGCCGGAGAAGACGGGGACGCGGCCCGCGGCGGAGGCGACGGAGACGGCCACCACGCGGGTGTACTCGTCGAGGTCGAGGGCGCTGAACTCGCCGGTGCCGCATGCGGTGAACACTCCTCCCGCCCCCGCCGCGACCCCGTCGGCGACGTGCCGGGCCAGAGCGGGTTCGGCGAGGTCGCCATCGGCGTCGAAGGGGGTCACCGGAAAGAAGAGAACGCCATCCAGCCGCATCGACAGTCCTTTCTAGCGGATGCCCTCCCTGCGGAGCGTGGCAGCCAGCTTGCGGGTGTGTTTGATCACTGCCTCGGTGACCCGCTCGACCTCGGCGGGCCCGAGCCTCGCGGGCATCGCGCAGCTGATCGCGTCCGTGGCCGGGATGCGGTAGTCGACCGCGACGGCCACGCAGGCCAGTCCGGGCGTGCCCTGCTCGCGTTCGTACGCCCAGCCCCGGGTGCGGACCTGGTCGAGCTCGCCGGTCAGCTTGTTCAGATCGGTGATCGAGTGCTCGGTCAGTCCCTCCAGCGGCTCGGGCAGCAGCGCCACCACCTCGTCGTCCGTGAGCTGGGCGAGCAGCACCTGCCCGAGCGCCGTGACGTGGGCGGGCAGGCGCCGGCCCACCCTGGGGATGACGTGGTCGGCCTCGCGCGACTCGCGAGTGGCCAGGTAGAGGACGTGCGCGCCGTCCCGGCGGGCGAAGTGGGCGGTCTGCCCGATCTCCGCCCGCAGGTCCTCCAGGGTCTCCTGGGCGAACGGCAGCGCGGGGTCCTTGTCGAGGTACGCGGTGCCGGTCAGCAGGGCGTGCGGCCCGATGCCGAACGCCGACCTCGCCGAGTCGGTCTCGACCCAGTTGAGCTCGACCAGCGTCCGCATGAGGGCGTGCAGGCTGCTCCGCGGGAAGCCGGTGCGCTGCTGGAGCTCCGACAGCGTCAGGTGGTTGTGCGACTCGGCCAGGGCCTCCAGGATGCGTACCGTCCGCTCCGCGGACTTGACCAGCTGAGGCTCCATACTCATCCCATCTCGACTGCGGCTACGGAGATCCAGAATATTGGCTCTCGTCCAGATACATGGACGTCTAGCCCTTGATGGCGCCGCTCGTCAGACCGCGCATGAACTGCCGCTGGAAGGCCAGGAACGCGATGATCGACGGCAGCAGTGCCAGCAGCGAGGCCGCCAGCAGGACGCCGATCCCCACCTCCTCGTCGGAGCGGAGCGAGCGCAGCGCGATGGGCAGCGTCCACATGCTCGACTCCGGCGCGACGATCAGGGGCAGCAGATACTGGTCCCAGATCATGGTGAAGCCGAAGACCCCGATCACGCCGAGCGCCGGACGGCACAGCGGCACGATGATGGTGGCGAAGATGCGCAGCTCGCCCGCGCCGTCGATGCGGGCCGCCTCCTCCAGCTCGACCGGCACCTCCTTCATGAACTCGGTCATGACGAGGATGGAGAAGCCCCAGGCGCCGACCGGCAGGATCATGCCCGCGTACGTGCCGATGAGGTTGATGTGCAGCAGCGGCATGTCGGACAGGACGAGCGAGAGGGGGATCGCGATGATCTCCTCCGGCAGCATCATCGTGGTGAGCATGAGCAGCAGCACGACGGTCATCCCGCGGAATTTCTTGCGTGCCAGCGAGTACGCGGCGAAGACGCTCACGAGCATCTGCAGCAGCAGGCCGAAGCCCACGACGATGAAGGAGTTCAGGAGATAGAGGTAGACGTTCTTCTCCTTGGCCTGGACGAAGTTCTCCAGGGTGAAGTCGTCCGGCCAGAGGGAGAAGGAGGTGGGGTCCAGGGTCTTGCTGAACGCGCTCATCAGCAGTCCGACCAGCGGCCCGGTGAAAACCACCACCATAAAGCCATAAATCAGGACCTTTCCGGCAACGGCCAGGGGGCCCTTGCGCGACTCCAGCCCCAGCGCGCTGTCGAACCTCATCTCGCCTGCCTCCTGCGCAGCATCTGCGCGATCAGGGTGAGCGCCAGCGTGGCCAGGAACAGCACGATCCCGCCCGCCGAGGCCACGCCCAGATCGTTCTTCTGGAACCCGAGCTTGTAGATCAGCGTCATCAGCACCTCGGAGGAGCCGTTCGGACCGCCGTTCGTCAGGACGTACACCTCGACGAAGACCCGCAGCCCGCGGATGGCCGCCAGCGTGAACAGGATCCAGAACACCGGCCGCAGGGCGGGCAGCGTGATGTGCCGCAGCCGGTGCCAGGTGGAGGCGCCGTCCACGGCCGCCGCCTCGTAGAGCGTGCGGTCGACGCCGACCAGTCCCGCCAGGAAGATCATCATGTCGTACGGCGTGCCGCGCCAGATGCTCATCAGCATGATCGACCAGAGCGAGGAGTGCTCGCTGGCCAGCCACGGCTGGGGATCGATGCCGGCCCAGCCGATGATCGTGTTGAGCATCCCGCTGTCGGCCGGGTGGAACATGATCCGCCACACCTCGGCCACCGCCGCCATCGTGGTGACCACCGGCAGGAAGGCGGCAGTCCGTACGAACCACAGATAACGGGCGGGGCCCTCGATGAGCAGCGCGAACCCGAGGCCCAGCACGAGCGAGCCGATCGTGGTGCCCATCGCCAGCACGATGCTGTGCCAGATGGCCGCGGCGAAGTCGGCGTCGCTGATGATCGTCTTGTAGTTCTCGAGACCGAGCCACTCGTCACCCAGGAACGTCTGGACCTTGAAGAAGCTCTTCCACAGGCCCACGAACATCGGGATGAACTTGAAGTACAGGAACAGCAGGAGAGCGGGCGCCAGGAACAGCCAGGCCATCAGCGGCCCCCGCCACCGCACCCGCTTGGTGCGGCGATGGGGGGTCGCCGTGCGGCCGGGAGCCGGCGTGAGTGTGGAGGTCATGACGCTTTCTGGCTCTGGAGTTCCTGCGTGAGCTTGGTGTTCAGCTGGTCCATCGCCGTCTTGACGTTCGCGGAGCAGTCGGCCCAGACCGCGTTGATCGAGTCGGCGGAGTCCTGGCGGATCGGCGCCCAGTTCGGGACGGGCGGGGCGTAGACGGCGTTGGCGTAGGCGTCCTGGAACACCTTCCACCGCGGGTCCTGCCGCTCGCCGGCCATGTCGACCTGGGTGTTGACGGGCAGGCGGACGATGGCGCCGTTGGCGTCCTTGTTCATGCCGATCTTCTGGCCCTCGGGGGAGATCGCGAACTCGGCGAACTTCTTCTGCGCGTCCTGCTGGTCGGAGCCGGCCATCAGGTAGACGTTCTCGCCCTCGCCGAGCGTGCCGGGGCCGCCGGTCGGGCCCTTGGGCAGGGGGAGCACCTCGATCTTGTCGGTGCCGATGCTCTTGACGAACCTCGCGAGCACGTACGGGCCGACCAGGTAGATGCCGCCCTGGCCCTTCTCGAAGACCTCGTGCGTGACGGTGGTGTCGTTGCTGACCGCGCCCGGGTTGACGGTCTTGGCCTTGC
Source organism: Nonomuraea sp. NPDC050786 (assembly GCF_040654115.1). Taxonomy (NCBI): domain Bacteria; kingdom Bacillati; phylum Actinomycetota; class Actinomycetes; order Streptosporangiales; family Streptosporangiaceae; genus Nonomuraea; species Nonomuraea sp. NPDC050786. Next base: position 247,408 of record NZ_JBFAHJ010000012.1, on the reverse strand, counting down.
AGAACTGGTCCTGCAGGTACTGGACGGCCTCGACCGTCTTCGGGTCGTTGACCGTGGACTGGAAGTGGCCGCCGCCGGTGCTCTTGATGAAGTCGCCGCCGTTGCCGTAGATGTAGGAGGAGGCGTACCAGGAGGCGTAGCCGCGCTTGGTGCCCGCGGGGATGACGAAGCCCGCCGTGTCGGCCTTGCCGTTGCCGTCGGGGTCCTTCTGGGTGAACGCCTCAGCCAGCTTGGCCAGGTCGTCCCAGCTCTTGGGCGGCTCCATGCCGACCTTCTCGCGCCAGTCCTTCCGTACGATGAGCGCGAACGCCTGGGCGGAGAACGGCGCGCCGTAGAACTTGCCGTCCGCCCCCGTCGCGGCCTGCCACGCGCGGTCGGACAGCTTGTCGCCACCGGCGAGCGCGGCCTTGTCGACCTCGCGGAGCCAGCCCTGCGAGTGCATGTTGCCGAGCTGGGCGGTGTCGTTGATGACGATGTCGGGAAGCTTCTTCTGGGCGGCCTGCTGGTTCAGCTTGGTCTCGAAGTCGTCGAAGAGCGCGACGACTTTCGTCTTCACCCCGCTGGCCTTGGTGAATGCGTCGGCGAGTTTCACCGCCGTCTTGGCGGAGTCGGAATCGGGCGCCTGCCTGATCCAGATCTCCAGAGCGTTGTCTGAACCCGATCCCCCGGAACCGCAGCCTGTCAGCGTTACGGCCAGGGTCGCCGTGATCGCGACCCCCAGCAGACGACGTGACATCAGACCGCCTCCCGTTCACATACGTGGACTTGAGTCGTGGACTTGAACTGGTGCCTGTGAACGTAACTATCTGCATGGTTCACGGTCAATATTCAAGGATGTGAATTTCTGTCAGAATCGTGTACATCATGGATGCATGCGCATTCTTATGACCGGAGCCGCTGGAAAAGTCGGCACGCTGCTCCGCCCACGGCTCGCCCGCGAAGGCCGCACGCTGCGGCTTTCCGACCTGCACCCGGTGGAGCCGGGCCCCGGTGAGGAGTGGGTCACGGCCGACCTCGCCGACCCGGCCCAGGTGGCCGAGGCGATGAAGGGCGTGGACGCGGTGATCCATCTCGGTGGCGAGAGCCGGGAGGCTCCCTGGGCCGACATAGTGCAGGCCAACGTCAACGGGACGCAAGTGCTGCTTGAGGCCGCCCGCGAAGAAGGTGTCCGGCACCTGGTGCTCATGGGCAGCCACCACGCGGCCGGCTTCCAGACCCGCCCCGCCGACGGCTCCGATCTGCCCGACTACGCCTTTCCCCGGCCCGACACCTTTTACGGAGTGAGCAAGGTCGTCATGGAGGCGCTCGGCAGCCTCTACCACGACCGGTTCGGCATGAACGTGACCGTGGTCCGGCTCGGCACCTGCAACGAGGCCCCCGGCGACACGCGCGGCCTGGCCACCTGGATCTCGGCCGACGACCTGACCCGCTTGATCGAGGCGGCGCTGACCGCGCCCGGATACCACGTGGTCTGGGGCGTCTCGGACAACGCGCGGCGGTGGTGGTCGCTGGAGGAGGCCAAGTCCATCGGGTACGTCTCCCGCGACTCCTCCGAGCCCATGGCGGCGGCGCTCATCGCCGAACAGGGCGAACCGGACCTCTCGCAGCCGCTCCACGACCGCGCCGGCGGCGTGTTCACCCTCAACGAGCTGGGGGAGCGCTGGTAACACCGCTCCGCTGGAGCAACCGGTTGCAAGAACCTTGACGACCATGGGCATGAAGGTCAAGGTTTAGTCTGGCAACCGTTTGCAAGGGAGGACGGCGATGGCGGCGACGATCAAGGACGTGGCGCGCGCCTGCGGCGTGCACGTGTCCACCGTGTCCCGCACCTTCTCCGCGCCGCATCTGGTCAATCCTGCCACCAGGAGCCGCGTGCTGGCCGCCGCCGACGACCTCGGCTACCGCCCCAACCGCGCGGCCAGGGCGCTCACCACCGGGCGCACGTTCAACATGGGCCTGATCGTGGCCGACATCTCCAACCCGTTCTTCCCGCCGCTCATCAAGGCCGCCCAGGCGCAGGCCAGAGGCCGGGACTACCACGTGTTCGTGGCCGACACCGACGAGGACCCGCGGGTCGAGGAGGAGCTGATCAGGACGTTCACCAAGCAGGTGGACGGCGTCCTGCTGTGCAGTCCCCGCCTGTCGAACAAGATGATCGAGCGCCTGGCGGAGGACGTGCCCTTCGTGGTGATCAACCGGCGGATCAAGGGCATGCCCGCCGTGCTGATGAACGTCGCCCAGGGCGCCAAGCTCGCGCTGGAGCACCTGGCGGGGCTCGGCCACCGCAGGATCGCGCTCGTGTCGGGCCCCATCGGCTCGTGGACCAGCAACGAGATGCAGGGCGCCGCCGCCGAGGCCCCCGGGCTCGACCTCGTCTTCTTCGGACCCAACCAGCCCACCGAGGCGGGCGGCCTGTCGGTGGCCGCGGACGTGGCGGCCTGCGGGGCGACCGCGGTGCTCGCGTACAACGACCTCGTGGCGCTCGGTCTCATCGAGGGGCTGCTGGCGATGGAGATCGGGGTACCAGAGAAGATAAGCGTGATCGGGTTCGACGACATCCTTCCGGGGCGGCTCAACCGGCCCAAGCTGACCACCGTGGCCATGCCCGCCGTGGCCGCGGGGAGGATGGCCGTCGACCTGCTGCTCCAGTCGGGGGGCGAGGGCGCGACAGTGACCCTCGACACCGCCCTCATAGTCCGCGAGTCCACGGGAAGGGCCCAAACATGATCTTCGGAACGCTGCCTTCGGGGGAGAGCGTCGAACAGGTGGAGCTGTCGTCGGGACGGCTGCGCGCCGAGGTGCTCACGTACGGCGCCATCGTGCGCTCGCTGGAGGTGTCGGGCCGCAACGTCGTGCTCGGCCTCGACACGCTGGAGGACTACCAGACCCGCAGCCGCTACTTCGGCGCGGTCGTCGGCCGGTACGGCAACCGCATCGCGAACGGCCGCTTCACCCTGGACGGCGTCGAGTACGAGCTCCCGCTCAACAACGGTGCCGCCAGCCTGCACGGCGGCATCGAGGGCTTCGACAAGAAGGTGTGGTCCATCGAGGAGCGCACCGACGGCTCGGTGACGCTGAAGCTGGTCAGCCCCGACGGCGACGAGGGCTACCCGGGCACGCTGACGGTCTGGGTCACGTACACGCTCGAGGACGACGCGCTCCGCATCGACTACGCCATGGAGACCGACGCCCCGACCGTGGTCAACCTGACCAACCACTCCTACTTCAACCTCAAGGGCGAAGGCGACGTACGGGACCACGTCGTGCAGCTGGCCGCCGACCACTACCTGCCGGTGGACGAGCACAAGATCCCCACGGGGGAGCTCGCGCCGGTCAAGGGCACGCCGTTCGACTTCACCGAGCCGCACGCTGTGGCCGAGCGGTACGACGGCCAGTACGACCACTGCTTCGTGTTCAGCGGTGAGGGCTGCAAGGTGACGGCCGGCGGCCTGACCATGGAGGTCACGACGACCGAGCCGGGCGTGCAGTTCTACACGGGCAGCATGCTCGACGCGACCGCGACGCCGTACGGGCCCTTCGCCGGGCTGTGCCTGGAGACCCAGCACTTCCCCGACTCGCCCAACCAGCCGCAGTTCCCCTCCACCGTGCTGAGGCCGGGCGAGCGCCGCACCTCGACCACGAGCTACAAGTTCAGCTCTTGACCGGACGCAGGGCGGCGGAGGCCTTGATCACCATCAGGGCCACGTCGTCCTGCGACGGCTCCTCGGCGAACGTGTCGACCGCGTGCCGCACCCGTTCGGCCACCGCGTGGGCGCTCAGCCCCGTGCAGCCGGACAGCAGCGCGGCCAGCCCGTCGCCGTCGTCGAGCAGCCGGTCGCCGTCGCGCCGCTCGGTCACCCCGTCGGTGACGCAGAGCAGCACCTCCTCCGGCGCCAGCTCGAACGTCTCGACGTAGAACCTGGCGCCGCCCTCGATGCCCAGCAGCAACTGCGGGGTCGCCACCGCCTCCACCCTGCCGTCCGGCCGCAGCAGGAGCGGAGACGGATGGCCGGCCGAGGCGATCGTGCAGAGCGCGCCACCCTGGGGGAGGGGGGTCAGCTCGCCGCAGAGCAGGCTGAGGAACCTGCCCTCCTCGCCCTCCTCCAGCAGGGCGTGGTTGAGCCGGTCGAAGATGTCGGCCACCGTGTAGTGCTCCTTGGCCAGCAGGCGTACGGCGTGGCGGGCCAGCCCCGTGACCGCGGCCGCCTCCGGGCCGCAGCCGCACACGTCGCCCAGCGCGAAGCACCAGTGGTCGCCCACCGTGAACAGGTCGTAGAAGTCGCCCCCGACGTCCGTGCCCTCGCCGGCGGGCTCGTAGACGACCGCCGACTCCAGGCCCGGCATCGGCGCCACCCGCATGGGCAGCAGGCTGCGCTGCAGCACCCGCGAGGTGGTGGCCTGCCTGGCGTAGAGCATGGCGGTGTGCAGGTTGAGCGCCACCAGGCGGCACAGGTCCGCCAGCAGGTCGGCCGTCTCCAGCGGCAGCGTCGGCTCGGCCCGGCCGATCACCAGCGCGCCGTACGACCTGCCCTGGGTGGCCAGCGGGAACGACAGCACGGTCTCCGGGCCCACCGGCCAGCTCACCTCCTCGATCGCGGTGCGCGGGACGGCGGGCAGCGACTTGCGCAGGTCGGAGTTGTGGCGCTCCTCGCTGTGCCAGACGTGCGAAAGCCTGGTCATGCCCGTCAGATCGGTCAGGTAGACGGCCGCCCAGGTGGCGATCTTGGGCACGACGAGCTGCGCGGTCAGCGCCGCGATCAGCTCGTCGTCGTGCACGCCCGCCAGCAGCTCGCCCGCCTCGGCCAGGAACGAGAGCCGGCCCCGGTGTGCGCGGTCCTGCTCGGCCAGCCGCTCGCGCTGCACCGGACCGGCCACCTGGCCGGCGATGTGCTGGAGGCTGACCGTGAGCTCGTCGTCGAAGCGGCCCGGCTGCGCGGCCGTCACCACGATGGAGCCGGCCGCCTCGCCGTTCACGAGGAGCGGCGCGCACGCCAGCGACCTGGCGTTCAGCTGCTGGGCCAGCTCGACGTCCACGGCGAGAAGATCCTCGATCATCGTGGGCGTCCTGCGCTCCGCCCCGAAGACGCCGGGGGCCAGCACTCCCACCAGCCCCGCCGTCGCGCCCGCGCCGGCCGCCACGCCGAACCCGTTGCCGCCCTCCGCGGCCAGCAGCACGTACGCGGCGTCGCCGCCGCTGGACATCTGCACGATCTGGGCGATCGTGTCGAGCAGCTCCGCGAACGGCATGTCCTGGTCGAGCAGGTCCATGATGCGCCGCCCGGCCTCCCGCCGCAGCGGTGGCGTCAGCAGATAGCCGTGCTCACGCGCCACCACCATCCAGATCGAGCATCTCTGCCCCTTCGTGCGCAGGTGGGAGACGTAGACGGGGAGCAGGCTGCCGTCGCGGTGCCGCATGCGTGCCTCGCCGCGCCAGCGGCCCAGGTCGAGCGTGTCGGCCAGCGACAGCGCGTACGGCCCGTGGCCCCGCCAGTCCACCAGCTTCTCCAGCGGCCGGCCGACCGCCTGCTCGGCCCGCCAGCCGAGCAGCTCCTCCGCCTCCGCGTTCCACGACTGCACCAGCCCGTCGCGGTCGGCGACGACCACTCCGACGTGCAGCGTCTCGACGGGAGCGGTACGGGAGGGCGCCGGCGCGGCCTCTTGCGGGTCGTAGCCGTCGGCGAGCTCCATGCGCACCCAGACGCGCTTGGCGGTCCTGGTGTAGGTGACGCCCCAGGCGTCGGCCAGCATGCCCGCGAGCGCGAGGCCGCGCCCCGAGGTGCGCGTCGAGTCGGGGGCGGGCTCGGCCTCCAGGATCTTCCGCGTCGGGTGGTGGTCGTCGACCTCGATCTCCAGCTTCGCGGGGTCGGCGTCCACGTCCAGGCGGCAGGTCAGCTCGATGCCGGTGCCCGCGTGCACGACGGCGTTCGTGACGAGTTCGCTGGTCAGGAGGACGGCGTCCTCGGTCAGATGGCTCAGCCGCCATTCGCCGAGCACCTGGCGGACGAACCTGCGCGCGTGTGCCGGGGCATGGGGGGTCCCGTCGAAAGCGGTGCTCGACACCCTGGTCGTGTCCACTCTGCGTCCTAGTACATCACTCGATGTGTTAGTTCGGTCACTCTCAGAGTGGCAGACATGTGCCCGTCGATACGTTGGGTTGCGGAGATGGAGCCCCCGTACGGAGTGTGGCGGGATGCTCGGCGAGCCTACGCGCGTTCCGCGGTGTCTCCGACGTACCTTTGGCATCATGGCCACCCGTACGCCGAAAAGCGCATCGAAGGGGCCGGCGAAGCGGTCGACCTCGTCCCGCTCGACGCCCGCCAAGCGCGGGGCCTCGTCGGCGGGGCGCTCCAGGGCGGCCTCCGGACGCAAGCCTTCGATGACCCACCAGGACCCGATCAGCTGGGTCTTCACCATGATCGGCAAGCTGATCGTCGGGCTGTGGATGCTGCTCGCCAACGGCATCGGCAGCACGGCTCGCGCGCTGGGCAAGAACGCCCGCGAGCTGGATCCCGCGCACCGTCGCGACGGGGTGGGCCTGACCGTGCTCGCGGGCGCGATCGTGCTGGCGGCCATGACGTGGCGCAACGCCGACGGTGCCGTCTCCAGCGTGGTGAACGCGACCGTGCACGGCGTGTTCGGCTCGCTGGCGTGGGCGCTGCCGCTGCTGCTCGGCCTGCTGGCCTGGCGCTACCTGCGCCACCCCGACCAGAACGCCGACACCGGCCGCATGGTGATCGGGTGGGCCGCGCTGCTGGTCGGCGTGCTGGGCGTCATCCACGTGGCCAACGGCACCCCCTACCCGGCCGGCGAGGGCCAGGGCATGGACAAGATATCCGCGGCCGGCGGCATGATCGGGTTCATCGTGTCGGCGCCGCCGATGAGCATCCTGCCGCCGTGGATCACGATCCCGCTGCTGCTGCTCCTGTCCGGGTTCGGCGTGCTGGTGATCACCGCCACCCCCGTGCACCGGATCCCGGAGCGGCTCGCCGAGCTCAGGCACATGCTGTTCGAGCGGCACGCCGAGCCCGCGCCGCGGGAGCCGGGCAAGAAGCGGGCCAGGGCCGCCAAGAAGTCTCCAGAAGAGCGGGCGGACACGGTCAAGCCGTACGACACCCCCGTTCTGGCGGAGAACGCCGACAAGCGGCCCGACCACTCGCCCGAGATCGTGCCGGGGCTGACGGAAGAGGAGGAGACGCCCGCTCCCGAGGCCGACAGGAGGCCGGAGCCGCCGCTGCCGACGCCCGCGCCGCGCAAGGTGGAGCAGCTCGTGCTGTCGCCGCAGGCGGGGCCGTACAGCCTGCCTGACCTGCAGTTCCTCAAGCCGGGCACGGCGCCGAAGCCGCAGACCAAGGCCAACACCACCGTGGTGAACGCGCTGACCAGCGTCCTCGAGCAGTTCGCCATCGACGCGCAGGTGATCGGGTTCACCCGGGGGCCGACCGTGACCCGGTACGAGATCGAGCTGGGGCCCGCGGTCAAGGTGGAGAAGGTCACGGCGCTCACCAAGAACATCGCGTACGCCGTCAAGTCCGCCGATGTCCGGATTTTGTCGCCTATTCCTGGCAAGTCGGCGATCGGGGTGGAGATCCCGAACGCCGACAAGGACCTGGTGGCCCTGGGTGACGTGCTGCGCTCGCAGGTGGCGCAGGCCGACCACCACCCCATGATCGTCGGCCTGGGCAAGGACGTCGAGGGCCGCACCATCGTCGCGAACCTCGCCAAGATGCCCCACCTGCTCATCGCGGGCGCCACCGGCGCCGGTAAGTCCGTCTGCGTGAACGGGCTGATCACCAGCATCCTGATGCGGGCCACGCCCGACGAGGTGCGGATGGTGCTGGTGGACCCCAAACGGGTCGAGCTCAGCGTGTACGAGGGCATCCCCCACCTGATCACCCCCATCATCACCAACCCGAAGAAGGCCGCCGAGGCCCTCGAATGGGTCGTGGGCGAGATGGACCGGCGCTACGACGACCTGGCCGCGTCGGGGTTCCGGCACGTCGACGAGTTCAACAAGGCCGTGCGGGCGGGCAAGCTGCAGCCGCCGCCCGGCAGCGAGCGGGTCTACCAGCCGTACCCGTACCTGCTGGTGATCGTGGACGAGCTGGCCGACCTGATGATGGTGGCCCCGCGCGACGTCGAAGACTCGATCGTGCGCATCACGCAGCTCGCCCGCGCGGCGGGCATCCACCTCGTGATCGCCACCCAGCGGCCGTCGGTCGACGTGGTGACCGGCCTGATCAAGGCGAACGTGCCGTCCAGGCTCGCGTTCGCCGTGTCGAGCCTCACCGACTCGCGGGTCATCCTCGACCAGCCGGGCGCCGACAAGCTGGTCGGGCAGGGCGACGCGCTGTTCCTGCCGATGGGCGCGAGCAAGCCCATCCGCATCCAGAACGCGTTCGTCTCCGAGAAGGAGATCGCCGAGATCGTCGGCCACTGCAAGACGCAGATGCAGGTCGAATACCGGGAGGACGTCGCCGCCGCGCCGGTCAAGCGGGAGATCGACGAGGACATCGGCGACGACCTCGATCTGCTGATCCAGGCCGCCGAGCTGATCGTGACCACCCAGTTCGGCTCGACCTCGATGCTGCAGCGCAAGCTGCGGGTCGGGTTCGCCAAGGCGGGGCGGCTGATGGACCTGCTGGAGAGCCGGAACGTGGTCGGTCCGAGCGAGGGCTCCAAGGCGCGGGAGGTGCTCGTCAAGCCGGACGATCTCCCTGGTTTGCTGGCCGATCTGCGTGGCGAATGACCCCAATGCATCCCTGCGGGGTAGTAACTGGTTGAATGTAAGTCACTACCTATTGTGGTGGGTGCCGTGGGGAGGCGTTCGCTGTGCAGGAGCAGAGCATCGGAGCCATGCTGGCGGCGGCGAGGCGGTCGGCGGGGCTGACGGTCGAGCAGGTCAGCGCGGCCACCAGGATTCGTGAAGCGATCATCCATGGCCTGGAGCAGGATGACGACAGCCAGTGCGGCGGCGACTTCTACACCAGAGGGCACGTCAAGGCCGTGGCCAAGGCCGTGGGGCTCGATCCCGAGGCCACGGTCCACCTGTACGACCAGCAGCACGGCGGGGCGCCCAGGCCGGTGGCGGCCTCGGCGGTGTTCCAGGCCGACCGCAAGATCCACGTGCCGGAGCGGCGTGGGCCCAACTGGTCGATGGCCCTGGGGGTCGCGCTGGCGATCGTGGTCGTCTTCGGCCTGATGCGGGTGCTGGGCGGCGCGAGCGACCAGGTGCGTACGGCCGACGTGCAGGCGGCCTCGGCCCGGCCGAGCGTCCCGCCGAACATGCCGGTCGTCGAGCGGCCCAAGCCCGCGTCGGGCAAGGCGCAGAAGGGCATCGTCACGATCACGATCAAGGCGAAGCGGACGTCGTACGTCCAGGCCCATGACGCCAAGGGGCGCAAGCTCTTCGCCGGGACGATGAAGGAGGGAGAGACCTCCACGTGGCAGGCCGAAGATCGGGTGAACCTGCTCCTGGCCGACGCGTCGGCGGTGTCCCTGCAGGTCAACGGCAAGAAGGTGGGGCGGCTCGGGGGCAGGGGAGAGATCGTGCGGCGCTCGTTCGGGGCGGCCAAGCCACCCTCCCGGTAGGCGCATGGCGGGAGCCCGTGCATCGGGTGGTGGCCAACTCCCGATACCGTAGTGTTCACCATGTCATCCCGCCGAACCGCATCGCTGATCACCCTGGGCTGCGCCCGTAACGAGGTCGACTCCGAGGAGCTGGCCGCGCGTCTTGAGGCTGCCGGTTGGCAGCTGGGCGACGACGACCCCGACGTCGTCGTCGTCAACACGTGTGGCTTCATCGACTCGGCCAAGAAAGACTCCATCGACACGCTGCTGGCCGCCGCCGACTCGGGCGCGAAGGTCGTGGCCGCGGGCTGCATGGCCGAGCGCTACGGCAAGGAGCTGGCCGACGCGCTGCCCGAGGCCGGCGCGGTCATCTCCTTCGACGACTACGCCGAGATCGGCGAGCGCCTCGACGACGTGCTCGCCGGGCGGTCACTCACGCCGCACACCCCACGCGACCGCCGCACCTTGCTGCCCATCTCGCCGGTGGACCGTGCCAGCGCGCCCAAGGCCAACATCCCCGGCCACGGCGACCTGCCCGAGGGCCTCGCGCCCGCGAGCGGCCCGCGCGTGCTGCGCAAGCGGCTCGACGAGAGCCCGGTGGCCTCGCTCAAGCTGGCCTCCGGCTGCGACCGGCGCTGCACGTTCTGCGCCATCCCGGCCTTCCGCGGCTCCTACGTCTCGCGCAAGCCTGACGAGCTCCTGGCGGAGGCCGACTGGCTGGCCCACAGGGGCGTGCGCGAGCTCGTCCTGGTCAGCGAGAACTCCACCTCCTACGGCAAGGACCTGGGCGACCTGCGGGCGCTGGAGAAGCTCCTGCCCCAGCTCGCCGCCGTCGAAGGCATCGACAGGGTGCGGGTCAGCTACCTGCAGCCCGCCGAGCTGCGCCCCGGGCTGATCGACGTGCTCACCGGCACCGACGGCGTCGCCCCTTACTTCGACCTGTCCTTCCAGCACGCCAGCGGCGGCGTCCTGCGCCGGATGCGCCGCTTCGGCGACCCGGAGCGCTTCCTGGGGCTGCTCCAGACCGTCCGCGAGCGCGCCCCAGAGGCCGGCGTGCGCTCCAACTTCATCGTGGGCTTCCCCGGAGAGACCGAGGAGGAGTTCGGCGAGCTGGTCGGCTTCCTGGAGGCGGCCAGGCTCGACGTGATCGGCGTGTTCGGCTATTCCGACGAGGACGGCACGGAGGCGGCCGGCCTGCCGGGCAAGCTGGACCAGGAGGTCATCGATGAGCGCGTGCGCGTGCTCACCGAGCTGGCCGAGGAGCTGACCGCCCAGCGCGCGGAGGAGCGCATAGGCACCGAGGTCGACGTGCTGATCGACGACGACCTGGGCGACGGCGGCTACGAAGGCCGCGCCGCGCACCAGGGTCCCGAGGTCGACGGCTCCGTGACGGTGCAGGGCATCGGCCTGGTCAGGGGGCAGATCGTGCGCGCAGTCGTGGTCGACGCCGAGGGCGTCGACCTGATCGCGCGCATCAAGGCAAGTCCATGAAAAGGGACGAGCGCCGGGTGGTGAGCCCGTGGAACATCGCCAACGTCCTCACGGTCCTCCGGTTGGCGCTCGTCCCCTTCTTCGTCGTCTGCCTCTTCCTGCCGGGCACGGGCTGGCGGGTGACCGCGCTCGGGGTCTTCGCGGTGGCCTCGATCACCGACCACCTCGACGGGGAGCTGGCCAGGCGCTACGGCCTCATCACCGACTTCGGCAAGATCGCCGATCCGATCGCCGACAAGGCGCTCACGGGCGCCGCGCTGGTGAGCCTGTCGATACTCCACGAGCTGCCCTGGTGGGTGACGATCCCGATACTCGGCAGGGAGATCGGCATCACGGTCCTGCGGTTCGTGCTGCTGCGGCACGCGGTCATCCCGGCCAGCTACGGCGGCAAGGTCAAGACCGTGCTGCAGATCGCCGCGATCGTGCTCTATCTCCTTCCGTGGGTGCCGGGGCCCGTCCGGTGGGTGGTGATGGGGGCGGCGCTGGTCGTCACGGTGGGCACGGGCGTCGACTATCTCGTCAGGGCCGTCAAACTACGCAATGTCGCGAAGCAGGCGCGCGGGGAGTGATCGATGGCGGATGTGGCCGAGGTTCTGAGCATGCTGGTGGGCCGGTCCGCCACGGTGGCCGTGGCCGAGTCGCTGACCGGAGGGCTCATCGGAGCGGCGATCACGTCCGTGTCGGGGTCGTCCAAGGCGTTCAGGGGCGGGGTGATCTCGTACGCCACCGACCTCAAGCACGAGCTGCTGGGGGTGCCGGACGAGCTGCTGCGGCGTGAGGGGGCCGTGCATCCCGACGTGGCCGCGGCCATGGCGGCCGGGGTCGCGCGGCTGTGCGGGGCCACGTACGGGCTGGCCGTGACGGGGGTCGCGGGGCCGGAGCCGCAGGACGGCAAGCCGGTCGGCACCGTGTACGCGGCCGTCTGCGGACCTGACGGGACAATTTGGGGCCGCGAATTGAGCCTGACGGGATCACGTGAACGTATCAGGGTAGAGACGGTGGACGAGGCAGTAGATCTACTGTCAGGTGTGCTTAAGCCGAACATAGGGGAACATTCCGGGTGATTACCGTGTTACGTCCCGAGCGAACATGCGATGGACGGTCTGACGCGGTGTCGGTGGATACGGGTACGGTGGAGCTGTGAGTGAGGTCCGTGAGCCAACTGCAAGCACCGAGCGCCCGGCAGGCGGGCCTGATGAGTCGCGACTGGCGGTCCAGGGGCGGCGTCGCCCCATGATGACGGCGAGGAGTATGTACGAAGCTAAGAAGACCAATGTGCGGCACGAACCGATCGCGCGGGGCGTGGTGAAGTCCGCGCCGGGGAGGGAGCGACAGATGATTCTGCTGCGTCAGCTGCTCGGCGACGTGCTGAGGCGGTTGAGGGTGCGGCAGGGACGCACGCTACGCGAGGTGTCCACCCAGGCACGTGTCTCACTCGGCTACCTGTCCGAGGTGGAGCGCGGCCAGAAGGAGGCCTCGTCCGAGTTGCTGGCGTCCATTTGCGGCGCACTCGAGGTGCCCCTTTCGCAGGTGCTCCGTGAGGTTTCCGACCAGTTCGCGCTGGCGGAGCTCCAGGCTGCCCCTGTGCTGGCCGACGTGCCCGAGCACGAGCGGCTCGGCCTTACGGAGACGGTTCCCGGGTCGATTTCCGACTCCGTGTTCCCCGAAGCCAAGGCAATGGTGGCTGCCTAGCTCGGCTGGCAGCCCGCACACCACAGGATCAGCCGCTCCTGTGGCTGCGCTCCCATCTCCCCGCGGCTGATGCGGGTGCCGCATCGGCGACAGGGCCTCCCCGCCCTGCCGTAGACCCACGTCTGGTACGCCGGGCGGCGATCACCTGTGGTCACCGTGCCCGCATGACTCTTGTTGGCGTCCAGCAGCCGCTGGGCCAGTGACACGAGCCCGGTGAGATCCTCGATCTCCCCGACCCTCTTCCACGGCCAGATTCCGCGCAGGAACAGGGTCTCGGCGCGATAGATCGTGCCGATCCCCGCCAGGTTGCGCTGATCGAGCAGCGCCTCCCCGATGGTCCTGCCGGGCGCCGCTCGCAGCCTTCGCACGGCCTCATCCGGGTCCCAGTCCGGGCCGAGCAGATCCGGCCCCAGATGGCCGACCAGACGCTCCTCGTCGCCGGTCCTGACGAGATCCACCATGCCCAGCCTGACCCCCACGGCCTGCCACTGCTGATTGGCCAGGATCAGCCGCACCTGGTCGCCCGGCGCGGTCCGGCGCCCCGCCTCCATCACCCGCCAGCTTCCGTCCATGCGCAGGTGGGTGTGCACGGTCAGGTCGCCTTCGACGCGGGTGAGCAGGTGCTTGCCCCTGGAGACCGTGGTGATGACCGCGCGGCCCACGAGGTCGGCGGTGGCGTGCCTGGGCACGCGGAAGTCCGACCTGGTGAGCACGCGCCCGTCCAGCGCGCCTCGGAGGCGGGCGGCCGTGCGGTAGACGGCGTCTCCTTCGGGCATCCTTCCAGTCTAGGAACGCGGCCGCGGGGCCGTGGCGGTCTGGGCGGCGGCCAGGCGGCGCCCTCCGTCCTGCGGATCAGTCCCAGGCGGCGGGCAGGCGGCGCCCTCCGTCCTGGAGATCAGTCCCAGGCGGCGGGCAGGCGGCGCCCTCCGTCCTGCGGATCAGTCCCAGGCGGCGGGCAGGCGGCGCCCTCCGTCCTGGAGATCAGTCCCAGGCGGCGGGGTCGGCGGCGAGCTGGCGGACGCGCTCGGGCAGCGCCCCCGTGGCGACGTTGTCCAGGGTGACCTCTTCCAGGATGGAGCGCTCGGTGGCCCGCAGCGCGATCCACACCTGCTGCAACGACTCGGCGGGGCCCCGGTAGCCGACGTGCTCCGGGCGCTCGCCGCGCACGTTGGCCAGCGGGCCGTCCACGGCCCTGATCACATCGGCCAGCGAGATGTCGGCAGCGGGCCTGGCCAGCACGTAACCACCCTCAGGCCCCCGCTGCCCGCGCACGAGCCCGGCCCTGCGCATCTGCAACAGGATGTTCTCCAGGTATTTGGGCGGCATGTCCTGTTCCTTGGCCAGCTCGCCCACTGTAGTCGGGCCTGCACCTGCTGCGGCGAGTTCGGCGGCGGCACGGAGGGCGTAGTCGACACGAGCGGAAAGGCGCATGTTCTCGATTATCCCCCCTGGTCAACACTGGTTAGGTGCAAGTTCGTCAGAACGGGCACATGATCGGGATGCACCCGATGGTGAGAGCGCTAAACTTCCAACAACCTTTCTGATTGGACGGCCTGATCGGCACCGGAGGATTCAGCGTGGAGCGACGCCCTGGTGTGCCCAGATTGCTCAGGGAGATCAATGACCGGGCCGCGCTGGAGCTGTTGCTCGCCACCGGTCCCATGACACGCGGTCAGATCGGCGATCTGACCGGCCTGTCCAAGGTCACGGCCTCGCAGACGCTGGCCAGGCTGGAGGAGCGCGGCCTGGTCGAGGTGGTCGGCACGCAGGCGGGCGGCCGCGGGCCCAACGCGGCCCTCTACTCGGTGATCCCCTCCAGCGCCTACGTGGCGGGCCTCGAGGTCGGGCCCGAGCTGATCTCCACTGCGGTCGCCGACATCCACGGCAACACGATCGCCGAGGTCACGGTCGATCCGGACGGCAATGACGACCCGGTCTCCGTGGTCCACGGCGCGATCGTCAAGGCCTGTCGCAGCGCCAAGATCAGCCTGTCCAAGCTGCGCGGCGTCGTGATCGGCACGCCGGGCGTGGTGGACCCGCGCAGCGGCGACGTGCGCTTCTCGTTCGACCTGCCCGGCTGGCACGAGGGCATCCACGAGGCTCTGGCGGGCGACCTGCGGCGCGAGGTGACCATCGAGAACGACGTCAATCTCGCCGCCATCGCCGAGCACGCCGACGGGGCGGCCAAGGGGCTCGACGACTTCGTGCTGCTGTGGTCGAGCCGCGGCCTGGGCCTGGCCGTCATGCTCGGCGGCAAGCTGCACCGCGGGCGCTCCGGCAGCGCGGGCGAGATCGGCTACCTGCCGGTGCCCGGCGTGCCGCTGCCCGAGGACATCCGCACCGAGCCAGGGCGGCTGCCGTCGCTGGCGGGCGGCCTGCAGTCGCTGGTCAGCGCCGAGGCGGTGGCCGAGCTGGCCCAGACCTACGGCTTCGCGGCCGGCAGCGCGGGCGAGTGCGTCAAGGTCGCGATGGCCGCGGGCGCCGAGGGTGAGCCGCTGCTCGACGAGATCGCCAACCGGCTCGCCCTGGGCGTCGCCGCCGTGTGCGTGATCCTCGACCCCGGGCTGGTGGTGCTGGCCGGCGAGGTGGGCCACGCGGGCGGCCCGGCGCTCACGTCCCGGGTGGAGGAGGCCGTGGCCCGCATCTGCCCGGTGCGCCCCCAGGTCGCCACCACGAAGGTGACCCACGGCAACCCGGTGCTGCGCGGCGCCGTGCTGGCCGCGCTCGACCAGGCCCGCGAGGAGCTGCTCGCGCCCTAGAGGGCGACTCGATTTGATCACAAAAGCCCCTCCATGTCGGCGATTCGATACCCTCGCTCTCCGCCGGAGCCGCGTGAAGGTGTGGAGGGACGTGAAGGGACATGGAAGAGCAGATCGCCGGGGTGCCGACGTGCTACCGGCACCCCAAGAGCGAGACCTATGTCCGCTGCACCCGCTGTGACCGCTACATCTGCCCCGACTGCATGAGAGACGCGGCCGTGGGCCATCAGTGCGTCGAGTGCGTACGCGAGGGCAACAAGTCGGTGCGGCAGGCCAGGACCGTCTTCGGCGGCAAGGTGTCCGCCGTTCCGGTGGTGACCTACGTCCTGATCGCCGCCATCGTGCTGGCCTACGCCGCGCAAATCGCCATGCCCTCGATCGTGGACCGGCTGGACGGCCTGGGCATCGGGCTGCGCGACGTGGACGGCCGGTACTACGTCTACGACAGCGACACGGGCCTGGAGCCCGTGGGTGTGGCGGCCGGCGAGTGGTACCGGCTCGTCACCGCCAACTTCCTGCACCTCCAGCCCACCGAGGGCGGCTTCGGCATCCTGCACATCGTCTTCAACCTGTACTGGGTGTGGACCCTCGGCCGGGTGGTCGAGGAGATGCTGGGCAGGCTCCGCTTCGCCGGGCTCTACCTGCTGGCGGCCGTGGGCAGCTCGGTCTTCGAGTACCTCATCTCGCCCGACACGGCCGCGGTCGGCGCCTCGGGGGCGATCTTCGGGCTGGGGGCGGCGTACTTCGTCTTCAGCCGGCGGCTCGGCCACGACCCGCTCGGGGGTGGCCGGCTCATCGTCTTCTTCCTGATCTGGCTGGTCGTCTCGGCCGGGTTCAGCTCCTGGGAGGGGCATCTGGGCGGCCTGATCGTGGGTGGCGGGACCGCGCTCACGCTGGCTTATCTGCCGCGTAAATATCATCTTGCCGCGATGGGCGCGATGCTCGTCCTGCTCGCCGTCCTGGTGGCGGTGAAGACCCACGATCTCGGCCTGTGGCCGGCATAGCCACCGGCTAGGCGGTGAGGAGCTCGACGGCGGCCTGGGCGTTGGCCCTGGCCGCCCCGTACGTGGCGATGTAGGCGGCGCTGCCGGGCCGCCACACCGGCAGCCCCATCTCGATCACCGTCGCGTCGGGGCGGGCCGCCACCAGCGCGGAGAGCAGTTCCTGGCTGGCCTGGTGGCGGTGCGCGTCCTTGACCACGACGACCAGCGACCGGTTCGCGGCCGTGGCCAGCAGGGCAGGGACGTCGGCGGCCGCGGGCTCGATCCGGACGATCTCGGCGTCCGGCAGCCACGGCCCCACGCCCCACGGCACGTCGCCCACGGCGATCGTCGGCGGGGTGTCCACCTCGATCACCAGGGGCTCGATCAGAGGCTCCGTCTCTCCGGTGAGCCGCACGGCGCGGCGCGCGGCGTGCAGGCCCACCCCGTTCTGCTCGGCCGCGACGGGCGCGGGCGTCGCCGACCAGGCCCGGAGCGCCGCCACTCGCGCCGCCGCCTCCTCCAGCCGGTCCGGCGACAGGCGGCCCTCGCGGACCGAGGAGACGATCTCCGCGATGATGGCCTGGACGTCGTCGTACGTGGGCAACGGCCCCAGGCAGAGCAGGTCGGCCCCGGCCGCCAGCGTCAGCACGGCGCCACCGGCCAGCCCCACGCTCCTGGTGATCGCGTGCATGTCCAGCGCGTCGGTCACGACCACGCCGTCGTAGCCGAGCTCTCCTCTGAGGAGCCCGGTCAGCGCGGCGCCGGACAGCGTGGCGGGCGTCTCGCCCGTCACCGCCGGCACCGCGACGTGCGCGGTCATCAGCGACCTCGTCCCCGCCCCGATGGCCGCGCGGAACGGGGCCAGCTCGCGCTCGCGCAGCACGTCGATGCTCACGTCCACGACCGGGATCGCCAGGTGCGAGTCCACCCGGGTCGCGCCGTGGCCGGGGAAGTGCTTGACGCAGGCCGCCACGTTCACCGACTGCAGGCCCTGTACGGCCGCCACCGTGTGCCTGGAGACCAGCCCCGGGTCGGCGCCGAACGAGCGGGTGCCGATCACCGGGTTGTCGGCCTCGGTGTTGACGTCGGCGCTGGGCGCCATGTCCAGGTTGATGCCGCAGGCGGCCAGCTCCGAGCCGATCGCGCGGTAGACGCGGCGGGTCAGCTCGACGTCGTCCACCGCCCCGAGCGCTGCGTTGCCCGGGTACGGGCTGCCGACGTGGTACGCCAGCCGCGTCACGTCGCCGCCCTCCTCGTCCAGCGAGATGACGGGCTCACCCGCTCCCCGCAGCGCGGTGGTCAGCTCGCGTACCTGGCCGGGGTCGGCCACGTTGAAGCCGAAGAGCGTGACGCCGCCCAGGCCGTGCTCCAGCTCGCGCAGCACCCATTCGGGCGCCGTCGTCCCCTGGAAGGCGACGAGCAGTGTGCCGGCCGCGAGACGGCGCAGCCCCCGATCACTCTGACTCATGGCTCCTCATCGGAATGTAGGCATGCTCGGACAGGCGTCCGACCAGCGGGATGTCAGCCCTTCACGGCCCCGGCGACCAGGCCGGAGACCATGCGGCGCTGTACCAGCAGGAAGAAGATGACGACCGGGATGGTCATCATCGTGGAGCTGGCCATGATGGCGCCCCAGTCCGTGCCCTTCTGGCCGAAGAAGTACTGCAGGGCGACGGGCATGGTGTATTTGGTCGGGTCGCTGATCAGGTACAGCGCCATGATCAGCTCGTTCCACGCGGTGATGAACGAGAAGATGCTGGTCGCGACCAGGCCCGGGGCCACCAGCGGGAAGAGCACCTTCCAGAACGTGGTGAGCCGGCTCGCGCCGTCGATCCAGGCCGCCTCCTCCAGCGACTTGGGCACGGCGGCCACGAACGTGCGCAGCATCCAGATCCCGAACGGCAGCGTCAGCGCCACCTGCGTGACGATGAGGCCGAGCAACTGGTCGTACAGGCCGAGGCGCTTGACGCTAAGGAAGAGCGGGATGACCAGCGCCTCGGCCGGGATCATCTGCGCGATCAGCAGCAGTGCCAGGAACGCCGTGCGGCCCTTGAACCGGAAGCGGGCCACCGCGGTCGCCGACAGCAGCGCGAAGACCGCGCCGATCAGGACCGTGCCGAGTGCCACGATGGCGCTGTTGCGCAGGTAGAGCCAGATCGAGTGCTCGGCCACGCCGTCGGTGAGCACGCGGGTGATGTGCTCGAAGGTGAAGTGCGTGGGGAACGGGACGAAGTCGGTGGTGAAGATCTGGTCGTTCGCCTTGAAGGCGGTGGAGGCCATCCAGTAGACGGGGAAGATGGCGATCACGAAGACCAGCACGCCTGCCGCGTTGAGCGCGACCTTGCCCAGGCGCCTGCGGGCCAGCGGGCTCATCACAGCTCCTCCTGCTTGAACATCTGGCGGATGTAGGCCGCGGTGACGATGAGCAGGATCACGGTCAGCACCACCGCGATGGCCGCGCCCGAGCCCATCTTCGGCGGGGCCTTGAACGCCTCCGTCACCGCGTACATCGACAGGTTGTACGCCTCGCGGTTGGAGGTGCCGGTCAGCACGTACAGCTGGGCGAAGACCTTGAAGTCCCAGATGATCGAGAGCACGGTCAGCACCGCGAACACCGGCTTGAGCAGCGGGAAGGTGATCTTCCTGAACGTGCGCCACGCTCCCGATCCGTCCACCTTGGCGGCCTCGTAGAGCTCGGCGGGGATGCCCTTGAGCCCGGCGAGCACCGAGACCGCGATGAACGGGAAGCCCGCCCAGACCACGCAGATGATCAGCACCATGTAGACGGACCAGGCGTCGTTGAGCCACGGCTGCCCGGTCCAGTCGGCCCGGCCGGTCAGCCAGGCGGGCAGCAGGTTGAGCGCCCAGTTGATGACACCGGCCTCGGAGTCGAACAGCCAGCGCCAGATCACGCCCTGCGCCACCGGCGGGACCGCCCAGGCGAACATGATTCCGATGATGACGAACAGCGACATCTTCTTGCCGAGCCGGTGCAGCAGCACTCCGACGGCCGTGCCGAGGATCAGCGTGAGCGGCACCGCGATGGCGGCGAACACCACCGTGTTGCGGAGCGAGGTCCAGAAGATCTCGTTCTTGAGGATGTTGGTGTAGTTGTCGATGCCGACCCAGGTGGCCGGCTTCCTGCCCGAGATCTGGACGAGGCCCACCTTCTGGAAGGAGATGATCACCATCTGGACCAGCGGGTAGAGCAGCAGTGCCCCGATGACCAGCAGTCCCGGGATCAGCAGGACGTAGGGAATCGACCAGGTGGGGAGCCCGGCGCCCCGCGCGGGCCGGTTCGCGCGGCGCGGTCCCGGGGTGGAGGCGCGGCCTCCGCCCCGGGCGAGCGTTGACGTGTTCGTCATAGGTGTCAGGAGGCGTTGAGGATGTCTTCGAGTTCCTTGTTGGCCGCGGCCAGCGCGTCATCCGCGCTCGCCTTGCCCTCGATGACCTTGCGGGCCGCGTTCTGCAGCACCGCCTTGGTCTCGTTGGCCTCCGTCCACTGCGGGTCGGCGGGGAAGGCCTTGGCCTTGGCGAAGGCGGCGGCGAACGGCGCCTGCGCCGGGTCGCTGGACAGGGCCGCCAGGGCTTCGGGGTAGACGGGGAGCAGGCCGCCGTCGGTGGCGTACTTCACGCCCCACTGCTTGTCCGAGGCCAGCTTCACGAACTCCTTGGCCGCCTCCTTCTCCTTCGAGGAGCCCCACACAGCGATGTCGTTGCCGCCGAGGAAGGACTGCGCCTCGCCGCCCGCCTTGGACGGGAGCGGGAAGAAGGCCACCTTGTCACCCTTGATCTTGCCCTTGCTCTCCTCCGCGATGGTGGCCAGGTCCCACGACGCGGTGAGGTACATGCCGACCTTGTTGTTGGAGAAGCGGGTGCGGATCTCGCTGCTGTTCTGGTTGAGGCGCGACTTGCTGGACAGGCCGTCGGTCACCAGGCTGGTGTACTGGGCGAAGCCCTCCTTGAAGCCCGGCTCGGTGAGCTTGCCGACCCACTTGTCGCCCTCCTTGACGGCGTAGTCGCCGCCGGCGGTCCAGGCGAGGGCGCCCAGCAGGTGGTTGGCGTCGGAGCCGCCGTTGAAGGCGAAGCCGTCGACGTCCTTGCCCTTCTTGGCCTGGATCTTCTTGGCCGCGGCCACGAGGTCGTCCCAGGTCTTGGGGACCTCGATCTTGAGCTCCTTGAACCAGTCGGCCCGGTAGAGCACCGCCCGGCTGCCGCCGCCCCACGGCACGGCGTACGTCTCGCCGTCGATGGTCTCGAGGCCCATCAGGTTCTTGGGGATCTGGGCCTGGTCGCCGGCCGCGACGATGTCGGTGATCGGCTCCAGGGCCTCCTGGCTCTGCCAGAGCGGGACCTGGTCGTTGCCGATCTCGGTCACGTCAGGGCCGGCGCCGCCGGCGGCCGCGGCCGTGAACTTGTCGTTGACCTGCGGCCAGGGGATCCACTCCACGTTCACCTTGGCGCCGGTCTGCTTCTCGAACTCGGCGGTCAGCTCGTCGGTGTACTTCTTGGCGGCGGGGTTGCTGTCGCCCAGGCGCCAGAACGTCAGCGTCTTGCCCGCGTACTTGGGGCCGCTGCTCGCGGGCGCGGCCGCGCTGGGTGAGGACGTGGGCGCCTCGCCGGAGCCACAGGCGGCCAGGCCCAGGGCCAGTGCGGCCGAGGTGACCGTAGCGGCTGTGATCTTCGCGATCCTCACAGGGTTCTCCCTTCCCGGGTGCCGGCCTACGGTCCGCACCAGGCTGATCGTCAAATGTCGAACGGCGCTGCTAAACTAACAAGAAACTTTCTTAAAAGAAACGCCCGTTAGCCATTCGTGACGAGAGGGGTGCGCTAATGAGTCGAAGCCCGGGGGTCCCCCGGCTGCTGCGCAGGCTGAACGATCGCGCGGCGCTCGAACTGCTCCTTGTGGACGGCCCGCTCACCCGGGCCGAGCTGGGGGAACGGACCGGGCTCTCCAAGGTGACCGCCGGCCAGCTGCTCGCGCGGCTGGAGGAGCGGGGGCTGGTGGAGGTGGCGGGCGAGCGCGCCGGAGGCAGGGGGCCGCACGCCGCCGTGTACGCCGTCGTGCCCTCCAGCGCCTACGTCGCCGGCCTCGAGGTCCTGCCCGACAGCATCCGGGTCGCCGTGGCGGACATCACCGGCAGGGTGGTCGTGGAGATCACGGTCAACCCGTCCGACGGCCGCGACCCGGTCAAGGCGGTCCACGAGGCCGTGCAGCGGGCCTGCGACACGGCGAACGTCGGCCTGTCGCGGCTGCGCGCCTTCGTCATCGGCACGCGGGGCGTGGTCGACCCGGCCACCGGTGACGTGCGCTGGTCGTACGACCTGCAGGACTGGCACGTCGGCGTGCTGGCCAGCCTGCGTCAGACGCTCGGCACCTCGGTCACCATCGAGAACGACGTCAACCTGGTCGCCCTCGCCGAGCACAAGCACGGCGCGGCCGTCGGCCACGACGACTTCGTGGTGATCTGGGCCGGTGTCGGACAGGGCCTCGGCGTCATGCTGGGTGGCCGGCTGCACCGGGGCATCGGCGGGGGAGCGGGTGAGATCGGCTGGCTGCCGGTCCCCGGCGAGCCGCTGCCGTCCGACGTCGCGGAGCCGCAGTCCGGCTCGTTCCAGCGCCTGGTGGGCCACGCCGCGCTGCGCGAGCTGGCCGAGCGGCACGGCGTCACCGGTGAGTCGGTGCCCGACCTGGTGCGCGACGGCGACGACGGCTACCTGGACGAGGTGGCGGGACGGCTGGCCGTGGGCGCGGCGGCGGTGACCGTCGTGCTCGATCCCGGCCTGATCGTGCTCAGCGGCGAGATCGGCAGGGCGGGCGGCGCGCGGCTGGCCGCCAAGGTGCAGGAGGCGGTGGCCCGCGTGTGCCTGAGCCGGCCCACCGTGGTCACGACGGGGGTCGCGGGCAACCCGGTGCTGCGTGGCGCGCTGGTGGCGGCTCTGGAGCAGGCCCGGGAGCAGGTCTTCTCCGACACTGTGTGAGAATTTCTGCCCATGTGGCAGTCCCCCAACGATGTCGTCCTGATCTCCGATCCCCGGGTGACCGGGATCCCCGTGCGGGAGTGCGGCGAGCCGCTGGCCGACGTGCGCGGGCGGCTGCGCGTGGACGGGCGCCTGGCGGACGACCAGGGCGCGTACGCGCATCTGCGCTCGGGCCTGCTCGACCGCTTGCAGCAGGCCGAGCGCCTGCTGCCCGGCGGCTTCCACCTGCTGATCGTCGAGGGCTACCGGCCCATCGAGACGCAGCGCCGCATCTTCGACGGGTACCGGGCGGAGCTCCAGCGCACCTTCCCTGAAATTTCCCCCGAAGAGGCATATATCGCGGCGAGTCGGTATGTGTCCCCGGTCGAGGTCGCCCCCCACACCGCCGGCGCCGCCGTGGACCTGACGTTGTGCGATCCCGACGGCGTCGAGTACGACATGGGCACCCAGGTCAACGACAATCCGGAGCAGAGCGACGGCGCCTGCTACACGCAGGCCCCCAACATCTCCGCCGAGGCCCGTAATCACCGCAAGGTCCTCGCCGCCGCCCTGGAGCCGACCGGCCTGGTCAACTACCCCACGGAGTGGTGGCACTGGTCGTACGGCGACCGTTACTGGGCCATGTCCACGGGATTTCCCCACGCCCTTTACGGCCCCGTCTGACAACCGTTTGCCGAACGGGTTTTCCAGAGGCTGGGGGACGGGCACAACCTCATTCCGGAGAGTTCTGGACTCCCCAGCGAGGTGTGGGCATGGTTCCGTTGATCGGGATCGAAGAGGAATACCTCGTCGTCGATCCCCGCACCCGCCACGTGGCTCCCCGAGCGGCCGAGGTCCTGGCCGCGGCGACGGATGTGCTCGACGTGGTGTACGAAATCACCAGGTTCCAGGTGGAGGCTCGCACGCCGCCCTCCGCCGACCTCTGCGAGCTGGGCTCGCAACTGCGTACCGTGCGCAAGGGAGTGGCCGCGGCGGCCCGCTCGTGCGGGCTCGCCGTGGTCGCCAGCGGCATCCCCGTGCTGGGGAACGTCATGTCGCCTCCGCTCACCGACGACGTCCGCTACCTGCGGGGCAGGGTGCTCTACCGGGCGCTCCAGGACGAGATCTGCATCTGTGCCCTGCACGTGCACGTGGACGTGCCCGACCAGGAGCAGGCCGTCTTCGTCGGCAACCACCTGCGTCCCTGGCTGCCCACGCTGATCGCGCTGGCCGCCAACTCGCCGTTCTTCGCGGGCCGCGACACGGGCTACGCGTCCTGGCGGGTGATCAGCTGGGGCCGCTGGCCGGTGTCCGGCGCGCCGCCGTACTTCCCGTCGTTCGGCGACTACGAGCTGGCCCTGCGCGCGCTCACCGAGTCGGGCGCACTGCTCGACCCCAAGACGGTCTACTGGGACGCCCGGCCGTCGCCCCGGCTGCCCACGGTCGAGATCAGGGTGGCCGACGTGCCGCTCGACGTGAGCGACAGCCTCACGCTGATCGGGCTCGTCCGCGCGCTGGTCGTGACCGCGCTGGCCGCGGTGCGGCGGGGTGACCGCGGGTTACCCGTCCCGTCGGAGGTGCTGCGCGCCGCCTACTGGCGCGCCGCCCGCGACGGGCTGACGGGTGACAGCATGGACGTGCGGCAGGGCACGCTCGTGCCCGCGCCAGTGATGGCGCGCCGCCTCCTTGCGCACGTACGGCCGGCGCTGGCGGAGGCGGGCGACCTGGCGTTCGTCCAGGACGGGCTGGACCGGCTGCTGGCGAAGGGCTCGGGAGCCATGCGCCAGCGCCGGGTGCACGCCAGGGGCAACGACCTGGCCGACGTCGTGGACGACCTCATCGAGGCCACCGTCGCCTGAGATGCGCGCCTAATGCAGGGCCAGCGCCACGGCCACGCCCAGGCCGAACGCGACGACGACGCCGCGCAGGACCTTGGCCGACATGAGCCTGGCCACGCGGGTGCCCAGGAACCCGCCCGCCAGGCTGGCCGGCGCGACCACCGCCACGGCCTGCCACTGCACGGGCCCGAACAGGGCGAACGCCACGACCGACACCGTGCTGGTCACCAGCGACAGCGTGGCGCGCACGGCGTTGACGCGATGCAGGTTGTCGTGCAGGAACATGCCGAGCACGGTCAGCAGCAGCACGCCCATGCCGCCGTTGAAGTAGGCGCCATAGCAGCCGCCCAGGAAGACTCCCGCGTACACCATCTTGCTGGGCGGCCCGCCGGCCTCGCCGCCGAAGCGCTTGCGCAGCCACGGCTGGGCCAGCAGCGCCAGGCTGGCGAAGGCCACCAGCCACGGCACCAGCGACTCGAACAGCCGGCCCGGCGTGAGCAGGAGCAGGGCGCTGCCCGCGACGGCGCCCAGCACGGTCGTGATCGACAGCGCCGTCGCCCGGCGCCGCTGGCCGCGCAGCTCGGCCCGGTAGCCGAGCACGCCGCCCAGGTAGCCGGGCCACAGCGCCACCGCGTTGGTCACGGACGCGGTCAGGCTCGGGTAGCCGAGCGCCAGCAGCGCGGGGAACGAGATGAGCGTCCCGCCGCCGGCCAGCGCGTTCACCACACCGGCCAGCAGGCCGGCGCCCAGCAGGAAGAGCAGATCGGTCATCGGCCGACTGCGTAGCCCTGGGCGCCGCGCGGGTTGGCGGCGGCCTTGAGGAACGCGCCGTCACGGGCGACCGCGCTGAGCCTGCCCAGCGTCCACGGGCCTTGCACCTCGACCTCGTGCCCGCGCCGCCGCAGCTCCGCGAGCACGCCCTCGTCCAGGCGGTCCTCGACGTGCAGCACGCCGGGACGGGAGCCGCGCGGGAAGAACGAGCTGGGGAAGTGCTCGGAGTGGAACATGGGCGCGTCGACGGCCTCCTGCAGGTTCAGGCGGCCGTGGACGACGGCGAGGAAGAAGTTCAGGCTCCACTGGTCCTGCTGGTCGCCGCCGGGGGTGCCGAACGCCAGCCACGGCCTGCCGTCCTTGAGCGCGAACGACGGCGAGAGCGTGGTGCGCGGGCGCGTCCCCGGACGCAGCGAGGCCGGCAGGCCGTCCTGCAGCCAGAACATCTGCGCCCTGGTGCCCAGGCAGAAGCCCAGCTCGGGGATGGTGGGGGAGCTCTGCAGCCAGCCGCCGCTGGGGGTGGCGGAGACCATGTTGCCGTGCCGGTCCACGACGTCGAGGTGGCAGGTGTCGCCCTTCACCGTGCCGTCACGGGCCACGGTCGGCTCGCCGACACCCTGCGGGGAGCGCGCACCCGAGATGCCGGGCGCGGCGCTCGCCGTGCCGGGCGCGGGGAAGTCGGGCAGCCTGGGCGCGCGGCCGCCGGGCGCGCCGGGCCGCAGCTCGAAGCTGGCCTCGGCCCCGACCAGCGTGCGGCGCTCGGCGCTGTACGCCTCGCTGAGCAGGTCGGACACCGGCACGTCGAGGTTGTCGCCGTACCAGGCCTCGCGGTCGGCGAAGGCCAGCTTGGCGGCCTCGGTCACCGTGTGCACGTAGTCGGCGCTGAGGTGGCCCATCGCGTCGAGGTCGAAGCCCCGCAGCAGGGCGAGCTGCTGCAGGAACACCGGCCCCTGCCCCCACGGCCCCGTCTTGTAGACCGTGTGCCCGTGGTAGTCGAAGGCGAGGGGCTCCTCGACGGTGGCGGACCAGCCCGCCAGGTCGTCGCCGGTGAGCAGCCCGCCGTGCACGTCGCCGGAGCTGTCCAGCCAGGCGGTCCTGGCGCTGAACTCGGCGATCGCCTCGGCGACGAACCCCTCGTACCAGGCTCTCCTGGCGGCGGCGAGCTGGCCCTCACGGGTGCTCGACGCGGACTCGGCCTCGGCGACCAGCCGCCGGTAGGTGGCGGCCAGCACCGGGTTGGCCAGCTTCGACCCGGGCGGGGGGACGTTCCCGCCGGGCAGCCAGGTCGCCGCCGACGTCGGCCAGTCATGGGTGAACAGGCCTTGGACCGACTCGATCGTGGCCGAGATGCGCTCCAGCACCGGCACCCCGTGCTCGGCGTAGTGGATCGCCGGCGCCAGCACGTCGGCGAGCGACCAGGTGCCCCAGCGCTCCAGCATGAGCATCCAGCCGCCGAAGGCCCCCGGCACGGTGGCCGCGAGGAGCCCCGTGCCGGGCACGATGTCCAGGCCCAGCTCGCGGAAGCGCTCGATGGTGGCCGCGGCGGGCGCCACGCCCTGCCCGCACACCGTGGACACCCGCTGCTCGGCCTCGCTCCACAGCAGGATCGGCACCTCGCCGCCGGGGCCGTTCAGGTGCGGCTCGACGATCTGGAGCACGAACCCGGCGGCCACCGCCGCGTCGAAGGCGTTCCCGCCGCGTTCCAGGACGCCCATGCCGGTGGCCGAGGCCAGCCAGTGCGTGCTGGCGACCATGCCGAAGTCACCCGACAGCTCGGGCCTGGTGGTGAACAAGATCTCTCCTTCTACAGATTCGCGGCCGCGTCGGGGACGCGGTCCGCCGTTACAAGATGGCACGCGGCGGGATGACCGTTCCCGCGAGGGTCCTGAAGCAGGGGCTCCTCGGTACGGCAGGCGTCGTACGCCAGCGGGCACCGCGTGTGGAACCGGCACCCGGCAGGCGGGTCGACCGGGCTCGGCACGTCGCCGCCGAGCACGATCCTGCGCCGCTCCCGCTGCCTGACCGGGTCGGCCACCGGGGCCGCCGACAGCAGGGCCTGTGTGTACGGGTGCCGCGGCCCAGCGAAGATCTCGGCCGTCGGGCCCGACTCCACGATCCGGCCCAGGTACATGACGGCGACCCGGTCGGCCAGGAACTCCACCACCGACAGGTCATGGGTGATGAACAGGCAGGAGAACCCCATGTCCCGCTGGAGATCGCTGATCAGGTTGAGCACCGACGCCTGCACCGACACGTCCAGCGCCGACACCGGCTCGTCGGCCACGACCAGCTTGGGCTCCAGGATCAGCGCCCTGGCCAGCCCGACCCGCTGCCGCTGCCCGCCGGACAGCTCGTGCGGGTACCGGGAGCGCATCTCCTGCCGCAGCCCCACCTTCTCCAGCATGGCCGACACGCGCTCCGGCACCTCGCGCCGGCCGGCCACCTTGTGCCTGAGCAGCGGCTCGGCGACGATCTGGCCGATCGTGAAGCGCGGGTTGAGCGAGGAGAAGGGGTCCTGGAAGACCATGTGCACGTCCCTGCGCAGCGGGCGCATGGCCCGTCGCGACAGGTGGGTGATGTCGCGGCCGTCCAGCTCGATCGCGCCCGAGGTGGGTTCGGTGAGCCGCAGCACGCACTTGCCGACCGTGGACTTGCCGCTGCCCGACTCGCCGACCAGGCCGAGCACCTCGCCCTGGCCGATCTCCAGCGACAGGCCGTCCACGGCGCGCACCTGGCCGTAATGCTTGACCAGGTTGTCGATGCGCAGGATCATCGCTTGCCTCCCGGGTGGAAACAGGCCGCCAGATGGCCGTCCGCGTGCTGCTCGAGCGGGGGTCTGGCCGCCCGGCAGTCGTCCTGGGCCCGCGGGCAGCGGGCCTGGAACGCGCACTCGTCGGGGTCCGTCAGCGGCGAGGGCACCATGCCGGGGATCTCGGCCAGCCGCCCGTTGACGGCCGCGGACGGGAGCGCGTTCATCAGACCCAGCGTGTACGGGTGCCGCGGCTCCGCGAACAACTCGGTCACCGGGGCCTGCTCGACGGCGCGGCCCGCGTACATGACCACGGCCCGGTCGGCGATGTCGGCCACCACTCCCAGGTCGTGCGTGATGAGGATGATCGCCGTGCCGAGCCGGTCGCGCAGGTCGCGGAACACGTCCAGCACGCCCGCCTGGATCGTCACGTCGAGCGCCGTGGTGGGCTCGTCGGCGATCAGCACCCGCGGCGAGCAGGCCACCGCGATGGCGATCATCACGCGCTGGCGCATGCCGCCGGAGAGCTGGTGCGGGTACTCCTTCATGCGGCGCAGGGGCGCCGGGATGCCGACCAGCTCCAGCAGCTCGACGGCCCGGCCGGCCGCCGCCTGGCGCGAGAGGCGCTCGTGCCTGCGCAGGACCTCGGTGATCTGGTATCCGACGGTGAACGACGGGTTCAGCGAGGTCATCGGCTCCTGGAAGACGACCGAGACGTCCTTGCCGCGTACCTGCCGCATGTCCCGTTCGGGGAGCGTGGTGAGCTCGCGCCCGTCCAGTTTGACCGAGCCGGACAGCCTGGTCGTGTCGGGCGGCAGCAGCCTGGGCACCGACATCGCGGTGACCGACTTGCCGCAGCCCGACTCTCCGCACAGCGCCAGGATCTCGCCCTCGTCCAGCGTGAGCGAGAAGTCCCTGACCGCCTGGACCAGGCCGTCCTCGGTGTCGAAGCCGACGGTGAGGTTCGTGATCTCCAGCAGGCTCATCGGGCGCTCCTCGGGTCCAGCACGTCACGCAGCCCGTCGCCGAGCAGGTTGAAGCCGAGCGTGGCCAGCGCGATCATCAGCCCGGGCCAGACGGCCAGCCAGGGCGCGTCGCTCAGGTACTGCTGCGCGGTCGTCAGCATCACACCCCACGAGGGCGTGGGCGGCTGCACGCCGAGCCCCAGGAACGACAGGGTCGCCTCGCCGATGATCGCTCCTGGGATCGCCACGGTGGCCTGCACGATGAGCGGGTTGAGGCAGTTCGGCAGCACGTAACGGAAGATGAGGTGCCCGTCGCCCGCGCCGTCGGCGATGGCCGCGGCCACGTAGTCCATCTCCCTGACCGCCAGCACCTCGCCGCGGGTGATCCTGATGACGGCGGGGAGCTGTGAGAAGCCCAGGGCGAACACCACGCCCTTCAGCGAGGGTCCGATGATCGCCGCCAGGCCCACCGCGAAGACCAGGAACGGGAAGGCCAGCGTGACGTCCACCAGCCGCATCACCACGGGGTCGAGCCAGCGCCGGTAGAACCCGGCCACCAGGCCGATCGGGATGCCCACGACCATCGCCAGCAGGGTGGAGAGCACCCCGGCCTGCAGGGACACCTGCGCGCCGTGGGCGATCCTGGCGAACGCGTCGCGGCCCAGGTCGTCGGTGCCCAGCGGGTGCGCGCCCGACGGGGGCGCGAGCGTGGCCAGATAGTCCTGCGCGGCCGGGTCGCCGGTCACCAGCGGGCCGATCAGGGCCAGTAGCACGAACGCGACCACGAGCACCAGCCCGGCCATCGGCATCGGCCGCCTTCTGAAGCGGCGCCAGAGCTTAGTCACGGGTGCCCCCTGACAGCCTGATCCGGGGGTTGAGGAAGGCGTAGGCGATGTCGACCAGCAGGTTGACCAGCACGTACCCGATGACCGTGATCAGCACGACGGCCTGGATGACCGGGTAGTTCCTGGTCAGCACGGCGTCCACGGTCAGCTTGCCGAACCCGGGGATCACGAAGATCTGCTCGGTCACCACTGCGCCGCTGATCAGTGCGCCGAGCTGGAGGCCCAGCACGGTGACGACGGTCGTCAGGCTGTTGCGCAGCGCGTGCGCGCCCACGACCTTGGCCTCGGACAGGCCCTTCGACCTGGCCGTCCTGACGTAGTCGGCGGAGAGCGCGCCCAGCATGGCCGATCGGGTCTGCCGCATGAGGATGGCGGCGAAGCCGGTGCCGAGCACGAGGGCGGGCAGGATCATGCGCTGGAGGTTCTGCGCGGGGTCCTGCGTGAAGGGGACGTATCCGGAGGCGGGCAGGATGCGCCAGGTGACGGCGAACAGCAGGATGCCGAGCAGGCCCAGCCAGAAGTGCGGCACCGACAGGCCGGCCAGGCCGAACCCGGTGGCCACGTAGTCGGCGAGCCGGCCGCGCCGGACGGCGGCCGCGATGCCCGCCCCGACACCGACGACGATGGCGACGAGCATGGCCAGCAGCGACAGCTCCAGCGTCACCGGCAGCCGCTCGGCGATGATGTCGATCACCGGGAGCTGGTCCTGCGTCGAGCGGCCGAGGTTGCCGGTCAGGGTCTGGCCGACGTAGTCGATGTACTGGGCGGGCAGCGGCTTGTCCAGGCCGAACTCGTGCCGGATGGCCTCGACCACGGCGGGCGAGGCCTCCTCGCCCGCCATGACCGTGGCAGGGTCGCCGGGCAGCGCCCTGATCCCCAGGAAGATCAGGACGCTGGCCACGAACAGCACGATCACCGCTGACCCGCAGCGTCGGAGGATGAACCAGAGCATTACGCGGCGAATCCGGCGGTGACGAAGCGCGGCAGACCGTCCTGGAAGTACTGGACCCCCGCGACGTTCTTGCTCATGCCCAGGTAGTACTTGTTGTGGTAGAGGTACAGGACCCCGCGCACCTCGGCGGCCTTCTTCATGGCGGCGGCGTAGAGCTCGGCCCGCTTGGCCGGGTCCGACTCCGCGGCGGCCTGCTTGATCGGGTCATCGATGCCGGGGTCGGACATGCCGCTGTAGTTGTTGCTGCCGCGGCTGGTGATGAGGTTCGTGAGGTTGCCGTCCGGGTCCACGCGGCCCGACCAGCCGTTCAGCAGGACGTCGAACTTGCCGGACTTGCCCTGCTCGAGCGTGCTGACGAACTCCGCGCTCTGCACGCTCACGTTGAAGCCCGCCTCCTTGGTCATCTGCTGGATGACCTGCGCCAGGCGGACGTTGGTGGCGTCGTTGGGGCTGGTCAGCGTGACCGGGACCGGCGTCGGCACGCCGGACGCCTGCACGAGCTGCTTGGCCTTGGCCAGGTCACGCTTCGGGCACCGCAGGTCCGCGGCCCGGTACTTGCTGTTCAGCGGCACGGGGAAGCAGTCCACCTCGTGCAGGCCGTTGTAGACGGTCTTGTTGATCAGGTCGCGGTCGAGCGCCAGCTCGAACGCCTCGCGCAGCTGCGGGCTCTTGGCCAGCGCGGTGTTGACCGTCCCGGGCTTCTCGGTGGAGCCGGTGGCGTTGCCGGTGTTGATCGTGATGCCGTAGTAGCCGAGGCCGCCGCCGGAGACCACCTTGAGGTTGGGGTCGCTCTGGACGCCCTTGACCGTGGTGGTGGCGAGGTTGTCGCCCACCTGCACGTCGCCGGACTTCAGGTTCGCGGCCCGTACGTTCGGGTCCACGATGATTTTGTATACGAGCTGGTCGAGCTTGACCTTGGCCGCGTCGTAGTAGTCGGGCGCCTTCTCCAGCACGATCTGGCTGCCGGAGGTGCGGCTCGCGAACTTGAACGGCCCGACGCAGACCGGGCTCGCGCCGAAGTTGTCGTTCCCCGCGTCCAGCGCCTTGGGCGACATGATCATGCCGGCGCGGTCGGCGAGCTGTGCGGTCAGCGGCGTGAACGCGCGCGCCAGGGTGAGCTTGACCGTCGTGGGGTCGGCCACCGTGACCTTGGAGACCGCGGCCAGGTCGGCCTGGCGCGCGGACTTCTCCCAGGTGCGGTGCCGGTCCAGCGACTTCTTGACCGCCTCGGCGTCGAACGCCGTGCCGTCGTTGAACTTCACGCCCTCGCGCAGCTTGATCGTCACCTCCTTGCCGTCATCGGAGATTTCGGGCAGGGCGGTGGCGAGCTGCGGGACCAGGTTGGCCTGCGCGTCGATGTCGTAGAGCTTCTCGCACATGTTCGCGAACACCTCGCGGCCCACCAGCGTGGTCGAGATGCTCGGGTCGAGCGCGTCGGGGTCGGCGCTGAGCGCCACGTTGAGCGTGCCGCCGCCCTTGACGGGCCGGTTGTCGGCTGAGGCGTCGGATATGGAGGGCGGGGCCGCGGGTGCGCCGGCGGACCCGCCTCCACCGCAAGCCGCCAGGGCAAGGGGGAGAACGGCGAGCGCCGCGACCAGCCTGGGGGACGGTCTCATGGGGGCCTCCGTTGAAAGGTTTAGGAGACTGTATACAAGACCTGACATTTCACTGGTGTTTCGTGACCCGACGTTGTTATCTGACCGTTTTCTAATCGTTCGGGGGTTTTGTCGTGCGTACGGCCGCGAGGAAGGACCGCCTGGCGGCGGCGACGTGCGCGACAGCCCTGGCCTGCGCCTCGTCCTCGTCGCCCGCCGCGATGGCCTCGCACAGGCTCTGGTGCTCCGCCCAGGAGTGCGGCCCGCGTACGGCGGCGGTCTGGCTGAAGACCCACTGCGCGCGCAGGAGCATGGGCTTCATCATGAGGCTGAGGTACGAGTTGCCCGCCGCCTCGCCCACGGCCAGGTGGAAGGCCGTGTTGAGGTCGGCCACCTCCTCCAGCCGCCCGCTGTCCACCGCCTCCTTGGCCTGGTCGAGCACCCGGCGCAGCCGCTCGGCGGACTGGGGCGTCCGCTTGCGCGCGGCCAGCCGCGCCGCCAGCCCTTCGACCGCCATGCGCACGTCGAAGAGCTCCTCGCCCTCCTCGGCGGACAGCCGTGCGACGGTGGCGCCGAGCCTGGGCACCACCTCGACGAACCCCTCGGCGGCCAGCACCCGGATGGACTCGCGCACGGGGTTGCGGGACACGCCGAGCGAGGCGGCCAGCCGGTCCTCGACCAGGCGCTCGCCCTGGGCCAGCTCGCCGGTGAGTATGCGGCGCCGCAGCTCCCCGGTGACCTCGTCGCGCAAGGTCCGGTGAGCCGCGCCCAGCGTCAAATCAGTCATATGGCGACTTATCGTATACAGCGGGATCAGGGGTTGCGTTCGGGGTGCCTGCCCGACGATGTGACCCGCTTCCTGGCCCGGTAGGGGATCCACAGGCCCGCCCCGTACATGGTCAGGCCGATGAGGATCATGAGGACGGCCGTCGGCCAGCGCAGCCCGGGCGGCAGGTACGTGGCCAGGAACCACGACATCCGCAGCCGGTCGTTCGCCAGGAACGCGGCGGCCACGATGCCCTGGGGGACCAGCGGGATAGCGCCGAGCGACAGGCACGTCACCACGATCGTCCGCTGCCGCTTCGGCAGGGCGGGCAGTCTGAACGCCGTGCCCCCGCGTTCAGGGCGCCGCCCGGTGCACATCATGTGCAGCAGTTCGGGGCCGTGTGCCGCCAGCCGCCGTTCCGCCAGCACGCCGAGGCCCCAGTAGCACAGCGCGCCCGTCGCCAGTCCGGCCGCGACGCCCCACCAGCCGTACAGCAGGGCCGTCACGACGGCAGGCGCGCCCGTCAGGCCTACGAGCAGCATCATCAGGTAGGCCAGGCCCGTCAGGGCCCCGTCGTCCTCGCTCGTGCGCAGCGGATTGCCGCCGCGCCGCTGGGGATCGGTGCCGGGCACCAGCGCGTACACCGAGACGAGCGGCACCAGCCCCGCCGCGCCGCCCAGCAGCGCCGCCACGCTCGCCAGGATCAGCGGCCACGGGCCGCCCGTGACCGGCGTCAACGCCACCGCCAGCAGCACCGCGACCGGGCCCACGGTCACCAGCCAGGCCCGCTGCCGGCCGCGCACGTCGGACGCGCCGGGCGTCATGAGAGTGAGCCAGAGCGCTGTGCCGTCGGTGCCGTAGAGGTTGGCGGTCATGGCCGCCGCCATCACGATGAAGATCGGCGCCGCCCACGGCAGCATGCCCGTCCAGCCGAGCGCGAGCGGCGCGCCCGCGAAGAACACCCCGTAGGCCAGCGCGAACGTGAGCTGGTGGTTGCGTACCAGATCGCGCGACCACGTACGCAGCTCCTTGGCCACCACCGCCTCCCGCGCGGTGGCGGCCCGCATCGGACGGCGGCCCCGCGTCGACGGCCGGCTCGCGCCCGTCCGCCCGGCCAGCAGCGCCGCCCACGCCGCGAGCAGCAGCGCGATCAGCACCGCCATCGCCGGCAGCGCCAGGTACTCGCCCTGTACGGCGAGCAGCCCCCACCCCGACGGCAGGTAACGCACGAACGCCGGGACCTGACCGCCCTGGCCGAAGGCCACCGCGAACACCCACGCCTGGCCCAGGAACGCCAGCACCGCGCCGTTGATCAGGCCGGCGCCGATCGCCCCGACCCGGGAGCGCAGCGCGATGCCCAGCAGGCCCACGGCCACCTTCGACAGCAGAACGAAGATCGCCAGCTGCAGCACCATCGCGGGCACAGCCACCAGCACGTTCCCCGGCGAGGCCGCGAAGACCAGGCCCGTCAGGGCGACCAGGCTGATCAACGGCGCCACGCCCACGAACGCCGACACCAGCAGCCCCGCCGCCAGCCGCCGCGCGGGCAGCCCCATCGGCGCGAAGAACTCCGGCCGCAGCGTCTCGTCGCCGCCGCCGGAAAAGACGGGGCCGATGATCCAGCCGAGCATCCACACGGCATAGGCGGCGGCGAGCCAGTCGCCGTCCTGGAAGGCGAGGTAGATCGTGCCGGCCGCGAGCAGGAGCCCGAGAACGCCGCCCGAGGCCATCATGCCGCCGCGCTGGCCCTTGGTGGAGTGGCGCAGAATCGCGATCTTCATCCTGACCAGGGTCACCGCTACAGCCATGACAGCCCCTTGGCGCCGGTGGAGTCCGCGCCGACGAGCTCCACGAATCTGTCCTCGAGCGTGGCCGCGCCGCGTACCTCATTCAGCGGGCCCGCCGCCGCCACCCGGCCCTTGTCGATCACGCCCACGTGGTCGCAGAGCTGCTCGACCAGCGCCATCACGTGGCTGGACAGCACGATCGAGCCTCCGCCCGCTACGAAGCCGCGCAGGATCGTCTTGATCGTCGCCGCCGACACCGGGTCCACGGCCTCGAAGGGCTCGTCCAGCACCAGCAGCCTGGGCGCGTGCAGCAGCGCCGTGGCCAGGCCGATCTTCTTGCGCATGCCGGTGGAGTAGTCGATCACGAGGGTCTTCTCGGCGTCCGCCAGCTCCAGCACCGACAGCAGCTCCTCGGCCCGCTCGGCCACCACTGCCTTGCTCAGGCCCCTGAGCAGGCCGAGGTAGGTGAGCACCTCGCGCCCGGTGAGCCGCTCCGGCATGGCCAGCCCGTCGGGCAGCACGCCCACCAGCTGCTTGGCTCGCGCCGGGTCCGACCACACGTCCGCGCCGAAGATCCGCGCTGTGCCGTCGTCGGGCCTGAGCAGGCCGACCGCCATGGAGAGCGTGGTCGTCTTGCCCGCGCCGTTCTGGCCGACCAGGCCGTAGAAGGAGCCCTGGGGCACGGCGAGGTCCACGTGGTCGACGGCGACCTTTTCGCCGAACGTCTTGGCTAAACCGCTGATCTCCAAGGCCGCTGCTGTCATGACTGTCTCCTGGTGGCGAGCGTGAAGGTGGTGACGAGCTCGCGGGCGAGCAGATCGAGGTCGAGGTCGGGCTCGTGGATGAGGCGTCCGGGCACGGCGTCGACGGCGCCCCGGATGGTGATGGCCATGCTGCGCCTGTCGAAGTCGCGGAACTCGCCGGAGCGCTGGCCCCAGTCGAGGACCTTCTCCAGGTCCGCGACGGCGATCTCGGCCTGCTCCGCGTACGGCCTCGGGCCGCCCTCCTCGCCCGGCATGTGCGTGATGATCTCCACCAGGGCCAGGAGGGGTTTGCGGTGCTCGCGCATGAAGTCGAGGTTGCCTTCGAGGTAGGCGCGCAGGGCCTCGGTCGCGGTGGGCTGCGCGAGGATCCGGGGGACCATCATGTCCGTGGCCAGCCGGGCGACCTCGGTGACGACCGCCTCGATGAGCTGGATCTTGCCGCCGAAGTGGTACGAGATCACCCCGGTGCTGATCTTCGCCTGCTTGGCGATCCTGGCCAGGGTGGTGTGCGCGTACCCCTGCTCGGCGAGCACCTCGATGGCGCACGCGATGATCTGGGACCTGCGCGCTTCTTCGATGAACGTACGACTTTCTGACGTCACGTTCAGAACTTTAAACGGCCATTCAAATTCTTGGAAGCCCTTTCAGCGCTTCCGTCGGGTTGGTGGGCGTCAGGCGCGCAGGCGAAGCCCGCGCGGAGTGGGGTGGAACCCGGCCGCCTCCAGGGCCGCCGCCAGCGGGGAGTCGATGATGGAGGCGCCGTCGGCCCGCTCCACGGTCAGCTTTCCGAGCGCGCCGTCCCGCACGGCCAGCGCCAGCGCGTCGACGGCAGGCTGCAGCCGCTCGTCGTCGGCGAACGACAGCAGCGTCTTGCCGCCTCGCTCGACGTAGAGCACCAGGTGGCCGTCCACGAGCACGACCAGCGAGCCGGCCTTCCGGCCAGGCTTGTGCCCGAGGTCGCCCGGGTGCTGCGGCCAGGGCAGCGCGGCGCCGTACGGGCTGGCGGGGTCGGCGGCGGCCAGCACCACGGCCCGGGAGCCCGCGCTCTCCTGATGGGCGGTCGGGGCGATGCCGGGCGCCATGGCGCGCATCCGGTCGACCGCTCCGGGCTGCGCGAACTGCGCGCCTCCCAGGCCCTCGACGAAGTAGCCCCGGCGGCACCGCCCGCTCTCCTCGTAAGCCCGCAGGACCTGGTAGACAGGGGTGAAGCCGCCGGGCAGCCGTTCGGACGTCACCGCGCCCCTGGTCACCACGCCGTGCCGCTCCAGCAGCACCTCGGCCTGCGCGTGGGCCCGCTGCGTCGCGTCGTCGGCGGGCGCGGGCAGCAGCCACCACCGGCCGGCCACCGTGGGAGGACCGCTCCTGCTCGGCAGCACGGCCCGGCGCCTGCGCGTGGTGGCGGGCCGGTGGGCCGGACGGCCGGTGCCGAGCGTGGCCCGCAACGGGGCCAGCGTGTCACCGGAGATCCGCCCCGCCCACACCAGGTCCCACAGCGCCGCGGCCAGCGCCGCGTCGTCCAGCACGCCGAGCTGGTCGGAGATGCCGCGGAAGAACAGCGCCCCGCCACCGCCCAGCAGCTCGAGCACGCGCTCGTGCAGGGGTGTCATCGTGATCTCGGCGGGCTCGGGCAGCAGCAGCGGCGCGGTGTCGGCGTAGTAGAGCGACACCCATCCGTCGCCGCCGGGCAGCGACCCCTGACCTGCCCACATCACGTCGCCCGACGAGGTCAGCTCGTCGAGCAGCGCGGGATGGTAGCCGGGGACCCGCGAGGGCAGCACCAGCGTCTCCAGCGCGGACGCGGGCACGGCGGCCCCCTGGAGCTGCTCGATCGCGCGGACCAGCGCGTCCATGGCCCGCGCCGCCTCGCCGCCCGCCCGGCCGGCGGCGCCCGAGCCGGTGATGCCGTGCCAGGCCGGGAGGAACCGGGCGAGGGTCTCCGGCGCGACCGGCTCGACCTCCTTGCGCAGCCTCGCCAGCGACCTGCGGCGCAGCATCCGCAGCACCCCGGCGTCGCACCACTCCTCACCCCGCCCGCCGGGCCGGAACTCCCCGCTCACGACGCGACCGGACGAGGCCAGCCGACGCAGCGCGTCGGTCACCACGGCCACGCCGAGCCCGAACCGGGCGGCGGCCGTGCCCGCGTGGAAGGGCCCGCGCGTGCGGGCGTGCCGCGCCATCAGGTCGGCCAGCGGGTCGGCCACGGGCTCCAGGAACGCGTGCGGCACCCCGACGGGCAGTGGCGCGCCCAGCGCGTCACGCATGCGGGCCGCGTCCTCGATCGCCGCCCACTGCTCCTCGCCGGCGATGCGCACCCTGATCGCGCGGCGCGACCGTTCGAGCGCCTCCAGCCAGGACGGGTCGCCGCCGCGCACGCTCACGTCGGGCGCGAGCAGCGGCCCGTGCGAGCGCAGCAGGTCGGCGAGGTCCTCCACGTCGCGCAGCGGGCGGTCGAGCCTGGCCAGCTCGCGCTCGGCGTCGGAGATCACGTCGGGGTCGAGCAGCTCGCGCAGGTCGGCCTGGCCGAGCAGCTCGGCCAGCAGCGTGGTGTCCAGGGCCAGCGCCTGTGCCCGCCGCTCGGCCAGGGGCGCGTCGCCTTCGTACATGAACGCGCCCACGTAGTGGAAGAGCAGCGAGGTGGCGAACGGCGAGGCCTGCGACGTCTCCACCTCGACCAGCCGCACGCGGCGCGCGGCGATGTCGCGCATGAGCTGCACGAGCCCCGGCACGTCGAAGACGTCCTGCAGGCACTCGCGCATCGTCTCCAGCACGATCGGGAACGAGGCGTACTGCGAGGCCACGCCCAGCAGATGGGCGGCGCGCTGCCGCTGCTGCCACAGGGGGCTGCGCCTGCCCGGCGTGCGGCGCGGCAGCAGCAGCGCCCGCCCCGCGCACTCCCTGAACCGGGAGGCGAACATGGCCGACCCGCCCAGCTCCTCGGTGACGATCTGCTCGATCTCTTCCGCGTCGAACGCGGCCACGTCGGTGGGCGGCTCGGCGAGCGTGTCGGGGATGCGCAGCACGATGCCGTCGTCGGAGTGGACGGCCTGCACGTCGATGCCGTAGCGCTCGCGCAGCCGCCGGTTGATCGCCAGCGCCCACGGGGCGTGCACCCGCGCGCCGTAGGGGGAGTGGATGACCACGCGCCAGTCGCCGAGCTCGTCGTGGAAGCGCTCGACCAGGAGCGTGCGGTCGTCGGGGACGTAGCCGGTGGCCTCGCGCTGCTCGTGGAGGTAGGCCCGCAGGTTTCCCGCGGCGAACTCGTCGAGCCCGGCCGCCCGCATGCGCTCGGTCGAGCCGTCCTTGGCCTGCTCGCGCAGGAACTGCCCGATCGCCCTGCCCAGCTCGGCCGGGCGCCCCGGCGCGTCGCCGTGCCAGAACGGCAGCTTGCCCGGCTGGCCCGGCGCCGGCGAGACGAGCACCCGGTCGGCCGTGATGTCCTCGATCCGCCAGGACGTCGCGCCCAGCACGAACACGTCGCCCACGCGCGACTCGTAGACCATCTCCTCGTCCAGCTCGCCCACCCTGGAGGCCTTCTCGCCCACCAGGAACACACCGAACAGGCCGCGGTCGGGGATCGTGCCGCCGTTGGTGACCGCCAGCCGCTGCGCGCCCGGACGCCCCTGGAGGGTGCCGGTGACGCGGTCCCACACGATGCGGGGGCGCAGCTCGGCGAACTCCTCGCTCGGATAGCGCCCGCTCAGCATGTCGAGCGTGGCCTCCAGCGCGCTCCGGGGCAGCGTGGCGTAGGGGGCGGCCCGCTTGACCACCGACTCCAGCTCGTCGACCGTCCACTCGTCCATCGCGGTCATGGCCACGATCTGCTGCGCCAGCACGTCGAGCGGATTGCGCGGGTAGCGCAGCTCCTCGATCTGGCCGCTCTTCATCCGCTCGGCCACCACCGCCGTCTGCACCAGGTCGCCCCGGTATTTCGGGAAGATCACGCCCTTGGAGACCGCGCCGACCTGGTGGCCCGCCCGGCCGATGCGCTGGAGCCCGCTGGCCACGCTCGGCGGCGCCTCCACGCACGCGACCAGGTCGACCGCGCCCATGTCGATGCCCAGCTCGAGGCTGGAGGTGGCGACCACGGCAGGCAGGCGGCCGGACTTGAGCGCCTCCTCGATCTGCGCCCGCTCCTCCTTGGAGACCGAGCCGTGATGAGCGCGGACGATCTCCGTCACGACACCCTTGCTCGCCCCGGCCTGCGCCATCATGTCGGCGGGCATCCGCCTCGGGGTCTCCCAGGCCGGACCGGCGGACGGCCCCGTCTCCCAGATGGACAGGTCGACGGCCTCGGCGTCGCCGCGCTCCCGCTCGTAGGCCAGCTCGTTGAGCCGCGTGCACAGGCGCTCGGCCAGCCGGCGCGAGTTGGCGAAGACGATCGTTGAACTGTGCTCCCCGATCAGGTCGAACAGCCGGTCCTCCACATGGGGCCAGATCGACCTGCTGCCCGGCTCCGGGGCGAAGTCCTCCGCGCCCTCCTGCTGCGGGCGGCCCTCCATCTCGGTCATGTCCTCGACGGGGACGACGACCTCGACCTCGATCCGCTTCTCCGACGGCGGCTGCACGACCGTGGCCGGGCGCGTGCCGCCGAGGAAGGCCGCCACCTCGCTCACCGGCCGCACGGTCGCCGACAGCCCGATCCGCTGGGCCGGCCTGTCGAGCAGCGCGTCTAGCCGCTCCAGGCTGAGCGCCAGGTGGGCGCCGCGCTTGGTGGCCGCGACCGCGTGGACCTCGTCCACGATCACCGTCTCCACGCCGCGCAACGCCTCGCGCGCCTGGCTGGTGAGCAGCAGGAACAGCGACTCCGGCGTCGTGATGAGGATGTCGGACGGCTTGGCCGCGTATCGCCTGCGGTCCTCCGAGGGGGTGTCGCCCGAGCGGATCGACACCGAGATCTCCGGCACCGGCAGCCCGAACCGGCGCGCCGTCTGCCTGAGCCCGGCCAGCGGGGCCCGCAGGTTGCGCTCGACGTCGACGGCCAGCGCCTTGAGCGGCGACACGTAGAGCACGCGCGTCCCCTTGCGCGGGGCGTCAAGCACGGGGGAGGGCTCGGCGCGCGGGGAGTCAGGCCCGGGGGAGGGCTCGGCGTGCTGCGACGCCAGCCTGTCGAGGGACCACAGGAACGCCGCCAGCGTCTTGCCGGACCCGGTGGGCGCGACGACCAGGGTGTTGTCACCGCGCGAGATCGACTCCCATGCCCCCTCCTGGGCGGCCGTGGGAGCCTGGAAGGCTCCGGCGAACCATTGCCTGGTCACCTGGCTGAACTGGTCGAGCGAGCTCACCAGCCCATATTGCCTCGCGCCACCGACAGAAAACGCATTGGCGCCATGACGAGCGATTGAGCGAGGTCTTGGCGGACATATAGCGACCGTGACCATTGACTATGCGGCCATCGAAGCCCGCCGTGCCGAGATCAGGCGGCGTTACGTCTTACCGCACCGGCCATCGAGCAGCGCGCGCGGCCTGCACCACATGGCCCTGCTCTCGTCCGACGTGGAGCGGACCATCAAGTTCTACCAGGAGTTGCTGGAGTTCCCGCTCACCGAGATCATCGAGAACCGCGACTACGAAGGCTCCAACCACTTCTTCTTCGACATCGGCAACGGCAACCTGCTCGCGTTCTTCGACTTCCCCGGGCTCGACCTGGGGCCGTACCAGGAGGTGCTGGGCGGGCTGCACCACATCGCGATCTCCGTCGACCCCGCCACCTGGGAACGCCTGCGCGGGAAGCTGGAGATGGCCGGCGTGCCGCACCAGATAGAGAGCGGCGCCTCCATTTACTTCAAGGACCCCGACGGCGCCCGGCTGGAGCTGCTCGCCGACCATCTCGGTGAGATGTACGGCTCACGCGTGCTGTGACCGCCTCGGTGAGATGCATGGCTCACGCGTGCTGTGACCGCGGTGACGCTCTGATGGTGCTTCTAGCGTCGTGACGGCCGGCGTGTGCGGGGCTTGCCCGCACGGGGCGCCTGCCTGATGCCGGCGTGCCTCTCCGATCGCTCCGCCTTCTCCTTCTGTACGGCGCCGCGCAGCACGCTCAGTAACCGGCGGCGTCTGGCCCTGTTGGCCTTGGTCCTGGCTGTCTTCGGGGGTGAAGACTTGGGGGTCTTTGGCATGGGGGTGTCCTACCCATACCGCGGGCGATTCCATACTTGGTTGCATGCGCCTGACGGAGTTCTGGAGACGGATGAACGCTCATTTCGGCGAGACGTACGCCGAGTCGTGGGCGCGTGACTACGTGCTCGCGCCGCTCGGCGGCCGGACCGTCATACAGGCGCTGGCCGACGGCGAGAGCGCCAAGACCGTATGGCGCGCGGTCTGCCAGGTGGAGGACGTCTCGTCCAAGCTGCGCTAACCCTGTGCCGTCTCGAGGGCCTGCCGCAGCGCGGCGGCCGCGAGCTCCGGCTCCTCCGCGCTGCCCTGCCCGCCGGGTGACCAGAGGAACAGCCAGCCCCGGTTCGACGGGGTGGCGAAGATGATCGTCTGACGGCCGGTGCTGGGGTGCCAGACCCACAACACCGGGTCTTCGGTGCCGACCATGCGGCTGACCAGGCCATGATGGGGGAGCAGCTCGGCGAGTGCCTCAAGACGGGTGCGTCGTTCCCTGGTGTAGCCGCTCGCCACCCGCCACCTCCGACCCTCGCCCCTGCAGTGAGTCTCCCCAGCTCACCTCGCGCGCTACCAGATTCGTCGGCAGAGCTTCCGGCCTTCAGGCGTGGGTTGAAGCCGACCAGTCCGCGTAGCGGGCGAGAACAGCCGATTCGCCGCCAGGCGTATCGGCGTCCACTTGCTCAGATGGGCCGGTTGTGCTGCTCGATGTACTGGCGCAGGGCGCTGAGCGGAGCGCCGCCCACCGATCCGGCGAAGTAGGAGCCTGGCCACAGCTTGTTCGCGTCTTCCAGAGACACTCCGCCGCGGCGGCGGTGACTCACCCTGCTTATCTGCGATAGGACTCTGGAGGTCTCCCATGGCGACGGTGCACCGGATCAGCCCACGCCCGGGCGCGCCCGGGCTCGGTGCGGCGGTTGAGGCGTTCCTGGCCACGATCGCCAACCGCGACACCGCCAAGGCGTACGCGATCGCGCTGCGTGCCCTGGCCGGCGAGCAGGCACCGCTGACCGAGTTGGAAGGCGAGGCCGGCGCCGACCGCCTGGTTCACCGCCCGCTGGGGCGGCGCGGCCGTGCCCCCGACCGGACCAAGGCCCGGAGAGACCGACTCTGGATGGACCTAAAGGACAAGCAAAGAGGTAGTCGGTGTGCACAGCGTGGCGGTGAGCGTTCAGATGGCCTGGGACCGGATTCACGGCCCCTGCCAGAGCGGCACCCCCACCTACACCGCCGACACGATCGCCCGCCGACTGGATGGCAAGGCGGTCAAGCCCTTCACCTTCGGCTACTTCCGCCGGCCCGCCTCCGCAGGTAGTAGGCGTACGTGGCGGCCGCGAGGGCCAGGCTCCACGGCAGCCAGAACAGTCCTGGAAGGAACGTCCCCCAGTGGCTCGCGGATAACGTGACCTGTCCGGCGGCCCACCACAGCCACAACCTGGCCCCAGCCTGGATCAGCAAGATGGAGGCCGCCGTCGCCGGGACGACGGCGAACCAGATGGGCACTCGCCTGCCGCGCAGGAAGGGAATCCAGCGCGGGAAGACCTCGCCCCAGTCCTGAACCAGCCCGAGTGTCAGCACTGCCCCCGCCACGCACAGTCCTCCCAGCACGAACTCCGAGGCCCCGGCGTCCACGACCAGGTAGTCGGCCGGCACTCCAAGCGGGATCCCCAGCCCCCACGAGATGCGCGAGATTCCGTACGGCAGAGCCAGCATGGCCGCCGCGTAGGTGGCCCACCTCCCCCACCGGCCGGGGCTCACGTCGCCGCCGCGCGTGTTCCAGACAACCAGTGCCCACAACCCTCCGCCTGCGATGCTGAACAGCATGAACAGCAGTGGCCAGTCCCACAGCTTCGTGTATCCCATGAACAGGTAAGCGAAGTTCTGGATCACCCGGACGTCGGGAACGGCCACCAGCAACGCGACGGCAAGCAGCGCTCCGGCCACCCTTGGCCACTGTGTCCGTGGCGCGCGGGCCAGCACCACCGCAGCGGCCACACCGAGCACTCCGGCCACCGCGAAGATCACACCGGTGGTGCCCGGCTCAGCGGTGGCGAAGAACGAGCCCATGTCAGAGCCGCGAGGATCATTGCTCCCCAGGGGGAACGACCTGCCTTCGACCGCCCAGTAGGCGCCCACCAGTCCGAGAGCCAGCGACCAGACGCCCGCGACCACCGGAAGCTTTGCCATGACTTCTCTGGAGGAGACCGCTTCGCCCGCCAGTTTCTCCGCGGGGAAGGTCACGCCGCCCTCACGGGAGCCGAGATCATGTCCGCCGCTTTCGCGATGTAGGAGCCGGGCAGATCGGCGAGGAGGTCGACGTCCTTGGCCGCGGGAAGAGCGTTAACCGCTTGCGCCGCCAGGTCGCGGCAGTAGGCCAACGTGTCGTCGACGACGCCGCTGTCTCGGACCCTGGCTAGGATCGTCTCGGCATCGCCGTCGAGCAGATGGGGGTCTGCATCCCTGGCCCGCAGCAGTGGCAGGGTGTAGACGCTCTGTCGCACGTCGTTCGCTGAAATCGCATGAGGAAGCTTGATCGCCATGCCCCCACTATTTTCCAACCATCGATGATCGTGGATCACCTGCGAAGGGGAAGCAGATCCCCTGCAGGAGTGAGTCGACCCGGCTGTCGCCGCGGAGTACCTGCGCTGGCAGGTAGACCGCGTCGGCCAGGGCTATCCTCGCAAGCCCAGGCCGCCGCACCCGCGGGCAATCCGTCCCCCAATCGCCCGCGAGCTCGGGGCCGGCCGCTCGGCGCTGTACCGGGCGCTGGAGAACGACGAGACGGCCGCCACCGACGAAGCAGGAAGCCATGGAAGTGCCGTCGCATGAACAGCGCGGCACAGACCCAGAACCCCCGGTGTTCACGCCGGGGAGCGCGTCAAACGTGGGGGGCCAACATCGGCCGCCGGCCGGTCGTGTCAATCCGCTCCCACGGCTGGTTGACGGGGACCTGCGTGTTCCTGCTGTGATCGAACAGCCGTTCGGCTACGATTGACTTCGCCGGGCCACCTCTTCCCCGGCAGTCGCAGAAAATGTCGGTGGCAGGCCGTAGCTTTCACTCGACTGATCGGACCACAATCCTCCAGGGGGAGTTCCCATGGCTATCAACGACCGCGAGAAGGCCCTCGAGACCGCCCTCGCCCAGATCGAGCGGCAGTTCGGCAAGGGCTCGGTGATGCGCCTGGGCGACGACGCCCGAGCCCCCATCGAGGTGATCCCCACCGGGTCGATCTCCCTTGACGTGGCCCTCGGCATCGGCGGCCTGCCGCGCGGCCGCATCGTCGAGATCTACGGCCCCGAGTCCTCGGGCAAGACCACGATCGCCCTGCACGC
Organism: Nonomuraea sp. NPDC050786; assembly: GCF_040654115.1. NCBI lineage: Bacteria > Bacillati > Actinomycetota > Actinomycetes > Streptosporangiales > Streptosporangiaceae > Nonomuraea > Nonomuraea sp. NPDC050786. Next base: position 202,482 of record NZ_JBFAHJ010000012.1, on the reverse strand, counting down.
GGTGGCCAACGCCCAGCGGGCCGGCGGCATCGCGGCGTTCATCGACGCCGAGCACGCCCTCGACCCCGAATACGCCAAGAAGCTGGGGGTCGACACCGACGCCCTGCTGGTCTCCCAGCCCGACACCGGCGAGCAGGCGCTGGAGATCGCCGACATGCTGATCAGGTCCGGCGCCGTCGACATCATCGTCATCGACTCGGTGGCCGCGCTCGTGCCCAAGGCCGAGATCGAGGGCGAGATGGGCGACAGCCACGTCGGCCTCCAGGCCCGCCTCATGTCCCAGGCCCTGCGCAAGGTCGCCGGCGCGCTCAACAGCACGGCCACCACCGCCATCTTCATCAACCAGCTCCGCGAGAAGATCGGCGTCATGTTCGGCAGCCCCGAGACGACGACCGGTGGTAAGGCGCTCAAGTTCTACGCCTCGGTCCGGATGGACATCCGCCGCATCGAGACCCTCAAGGACGGCACGGAGGCGGTCGGCAACCGCACCCGGGTCAAGGTCGTGAAGAACAAGATGGCCCCGCCCTTCCGCGTCGCCGACTTCGACATCCTCTACGGCGTGGGCATCTCCCGCGAGGGCGGCCTCATCGACATGGGCGTGGAGCACGGCTTCGTCCGCAAGTCCGGCGCCTGGTACACGTACGAGGGCGACCAGCTCGGCCAGGGCAAGGAGAACGCCCGCAACTTCCTGAAGAACCACCCCGACATGGCCAACGAGATCGAGAAGAAGATCAAGGACAAGCTGGGCGTGGGTCCGCGCCTCGACGCCCCGGCCGAAGCCGCGGCCCCGGCCCCCGCTCCTTCCGGCCGTGGCTCGAAGTCCACGCCGAAGCCGGGTGACGTCTGATCGCCCATCCCATGAGCGACCCCGTCCTCCCCATGGGTGACCCAGACCGGCCACAGGCGCCCCGATCCCGGGGCGCCCGGTCCGGCCCCCCTTCGCAGTCCCGGTCGTGGGGCCGCGATCTGGCCCGCTCGTCCACGGACGGCTGGCCGTCGGTCGACGAGTGGCGCGACCAACGCGCCCGCCAACGCACCTCCACCCCCTCCCAACCCGACCCCTCCACCTCTCCACCTGATGCGGCCGCCTCTGAGCCCGACCCGTCCAACATCGAGGCGGGGGTGGCCGACCTTGAGTCCGGGGCCGCCGATCCTCCACCTGATGCCGACGTTGCTCGGGAGGGAATCGCCGACCTTGGGCCTGTGACGGCCGACTCTCAGCAGGGAATCGCCGACGCGGGGCCTGTGACGGCCGCTTCTCGGCCGTGGATCGCCGATCCGGGGCCGGTGACGGCCGACTCTCAGCAGGGAGTTGCCGACGCGGGGCCTGTGACGGCCGCTTCTCCGCCGGAGGCCGCCGAGCCTTGGCCTGACCCGGTCGATGCTCGGCCCGAGACGGCGGGTGCTTCGCCTGGTGGGGACGAATTTCCGTCCGCGACGGCTCGTTCCCACTCCGGCGCGACCCATCCATGGTTCGCGGCGGCTGACTCTGCGGCCGGGCCGGCCGCTCCTGAGGCCGGGACCTGGTTTGCGGAGGAGCAGCCGGAGGGCGGAGAGGCCGGTCGGAAGCGGGCAGGCCGAGGGCGGCGATCGGGCCGATCCAAGCGGCGGTCCGGTGACGGTCAGAGTGGCGCTCGCTCTGGGCTGGGTGGTGAGAGCGGCGCTGGCTCTGGGTGGGGCGGTGAGAGTGGCGCTCGGTCTGGGCGGGGTAGTGAGAGCGGTTCAGGAGGTGAGCGCGACGCGGACCCGGAGTCCGTGGCTCGGGCCATCTGTCTCCGCCTTCTCACCATGGCACCCAAGACGCGCGCCCAGCTCGCCGAAGCCCTTCGCAAGCGAGACGTGCCGGACGAGGCCGCCGAGGCGGTCCTCAGCCGCTTCTCCGAGCTCGGCCTGATCAACGACGAGGCGTTCGCCGCGGCCTGGGTTGACTCGCGGCACCACGGCCGGGGTCTGGCCAAGCGCGCCCTCGCCGCTGAGCTGCGACATCGGGGTGTGGACACCGACACGGTCAAGGAAGCCGTGGAGCGGCTGGATCCCGACCAGGAGGCGGAGACGGCGCGGCGGCTGGTGGAGCGGAAGCTCGCCTCCACCCGATCGCTCGACCCGCAGACCCGTACGCGGCGGCTGGCGGGCATGCTGGCGCGCAAGGGCTACTCCGCGGGCCTGGCCTTCCGCGTCATCCGCGAGGCGCTCGAAGCGGAGGGCATCGACGTGGAGGAAGACTTCTCTTGACTTCCTCCACGGCGTGAGCACCGGGGACTCCCCCACGTCGCCGTGGGGTTCTTACTGCTTCTTCTACGCCGCCTGCACGGCGTGGGTTGCGGGCGGTGCCAGGGTTGGATTTGCCGCGCCTGGTCTTACCTGCCCTCCACAGTCGTTTATGCCGTGTCCAGCCAGCCCGGCGGCCACGGTGGAACCAGATATACCGATGCAGCGTGTGCCTTCGGTCAGGATATTGATCGCCGCGGCGATGTCGCGGTCGTGGTGCTCCCCGCAGCCGGGGCAGTCCCACTCGCGCACGTCGAGCGGGAGTTTCCCGGTCTGCCGGCCACAGCAGGGGCACAGCTGCGACGACGGGAAGTACCGCCCGGTCTTGACGAGTGTCCGGCCGCGGCGGGCGGCCTTGTCCTCCAGCAGCCGAATGAAGGCGCCCCAGCTCACCTCGTGCACCGCTTTGGCCAGCCGGCTCCGCGCCAAGCCCCGCACCGACAGCGTCTCGATACATACCGTTTGGTTCTCACGGAGGATCGACGTGCTCGTCTGGTGCAGGAAGTCACGGCGGGCATCGGCGACCTCGGCATGCTGGCGGGCCACCTTCAGCCGAGCCATGTCCCGGTTCTTCGATCCCTTCTGCTTGCGTGACAACTCCCGCTGCAGGCGGGCGAGCTTCTTCTCCCGCCGCCGTAGCCACTTCGGGTTGGCGATCTTCTCGCCAGTGGACAGCACGGCATAATGAGTCAGCCCGAGATCGATGCCCACCTCAGTGCCGACCTCAGGCAGAAGCTGATCGGCGTCAAGGACGTCGATCACGAACGAGGCGAAGTAACGGCCCGCCGCATCCTTGATCACCGTCACGCTGGACGGTGCCACGGGCAACCCCCCCCGCGACCAGCGCACCTCCACCTGGCCGATCTTCGCCAGATACAGCCGTCCCTCCCCGGTGAGCGTGAAGGCGTTGGCGTTGAACCGCGCCGACTGGCGACGATCATGCCGTGACTTCAACACCGGCAACCCCATCTTCGGGCCCTTGCGTCGGCCCGAGACCGAGTCGAAGAAATTCCTGTAGGCGGTGTTGACGTCGCGGACCGACTGCTGCAACACCACCGAGGACACCTCGGCCAGCCAGGCCCGCTCGGGTGTCTTCTTCGCCTGCGTCAACACCACGCGCTGGATCTCGGCATCCCCGATGAACGGCCGACCGGCCTTACGGGCGGCCTTGCGCGCCGCGAGCGCGTCATTCCACACCACCCGCGCACAGCCGAACGTCTTGGCCAGCATCTGACGCTGGCCAGCGTCGGGATAGAGACGGTAGTTGTAGCGCAGCTTCACCTTGACCCTCCCTCCCGCCCGTCACTCTTTGTCACTGCTCGAACACGTTATCGTTTGGCCTATGTCTCTTGCAGCGAAATACCGACGAGGACGCACACCGACACTCGAGGAGCTGTTCCTGCGGCACTATGAGGGAGCCGCCAGATGACCGGCACCCTGGCACTGGTCCGGCTCATGCTGCGCAGGGATCGCGTGCTGCTGCGGATATGGATCGCGATCGGCGCTGCTGCCTCGCCGGTGGCGCCGTTGCTGGGGCCGGCCGCGGTGGCCGCCACCTTGGCTGCGGCGGGGCCGGCGTTCCTGCGCCGCCGCGATCTGGTGCCCTCTGCCTGAGACCGCCGTGACCTCGCCGCCGGGGTCCAGCGCAAAAGCGATAAAAGCGGCTGGGCCCGGCCTGGCGGCGGCTGCTAATATCGCCGACGGCGTAGGAGACGCCTGATGGCTACGTGACGAGGGAGGTTGATGAATATGGCTGCCAGCAGCCCTTATCAGCATGCCCTTGTCCGGTCCGCGCGGGACTAGCGCGCGGCCCGGGTCGTTCCAACGACCAGGAGTCTCATATGTGTTCTCTCTTTCCGGTGACCGATGCCGATCTGACCACCGACCGCCTCGTCCTGCGGTCGTGGCCCCCGGCCGAAGCCCGCGCCGTCCTGGACGGTGCCCGGTTGGGGCACTGGGCCGAGGACTTCCCCGACGAGGGGGATCACGTCATCGTCGGTCTGTTCGACAAGTTCCCCGCGTGGCTGGACGAGTACGGCCACCGCCAGGTCATCGAACGCGACAGCGGTCTGGTGGTCGGCTCGATCGGCCTGTTCTGGCCGCCCAGCGACGGCACCCTGGAGATCGGGTACGGCATCGTGCCCTCCCGCCGGGGGCGCGGCTACGCTCCCGAGGCCACGCGCGCCCTGGCCGAGTTCGCCTTCACCGCGCCAGGCGTCCACACGGTCCACGCCAACGTGGAGCTGTCGAACCCCGCCTCGATCCGGGTGCTGGAAAAGGCCGGCTTCCGGAGGACGCACACCGACGCCGAGCAGAACACGGCCCGGTACGTCACCACACCGCCGCCCCAGCGGTAACTACCTCAGGGGATCGGCACACCTGTGCCGATCCCCTGAGTCACCGGCCAGACGTAGCAGCCCTGCTCGCTCCAGGCTCGCAGCCCCCAAGAGGGGCAATTCGGGCAGTAATGGGGGATATTGGGCGGAGTGTGGAGATGCAAGCCCGTAAGACACGCTTGATGACGCGTTTGCTTGCTCGTGACCTGTTCGACGCATAACCTCGACGGCAGTGAGGAGTTACTCCGCGCAGCGCGGATTGCCATACCGGTGAACGACGGACGAACGAGGCTGATTGGTCAAGGCGGGCGAGGTGTCGGCTTTACTGGTCGACGCCCGGTCAGTCTTGGCTGGATATCGATCCTGACGCCCGCCGGGCTGTTCGTGACGCGCTTGTGACCCCTCCCGTTTGTGGCCGCGTTATGAGGTGTTGACGACGCGAGGAGGGCGGGGCGCACATGGGGCCGCTGGTCGTGGTGCTGATGGTGGCGGTGCTCGTGCTCGCGTTCGGGATGATCGTCGCGCTCCTCGTCGTCATACGGCGCACCTCGAGCAACGCGCCACGGGTGGCCAAGCCCAGCGCCGAGCAGGTGCAGGCCGTCCACGAAGAGCTTGAGCAGGCGCGTGAGGAGGCGCGGGAGATCCGCAACAAGGCGGAGACCGACGCCGAGGAGATCCTGCGCAGGTCCGAGGCCGCCGCCGAGAGCGCCGCGCAGATGCGGCGGGAGGTCGAAGAGGAGAGCCGGATACTCAAGTCCGAGCTCAAGGAGCTACGCGCCGACCTCGAGCGGCGGGAGGCCCGGCTGGCCGAGCGGGAGCAGCGGCTCGACGAGGAGGCCAGGCGGCAGACCGAGCGGGACAGGAAGCTGGCCGAGACCGAGGTGGAGCTGGCCGACCGGCGCGAGGAGCTGCTCCAGGTCGAGGAGGAGCGGAGAGTCATCCTCGAACGGGTCGCCGGGCTGACCGGCGAGCAGGCCAAGGCCGAGCTGGTCAAGGAGATCGAGAACCAGGCCAAGCGCGAGGCCGCGCTGATCGTCAGGGAGATCGAGGGCGAGGCCCGCAAGGAGGGCGAGAAGCGAGCCACCAAGATCGTGACGCTGGCCGTGCAGCGGGTGGCGGCCGAGCAGACGGCGGAGTCGGTCGTCAGCGTGCTGCACCTGCCCGGGGACGAGATGAAGGGCAGGATCATCGGTCGTGAAGGGCGCAACATCCGGGCCTTCGAGTCCACGACCGGCGTCAATCTGATCATCGATGACACGCCCGAGGCCGTGCTGCTGTCCTGTTTCGACCCGGTGCGGAGGGAGACGGCCCGGCTGACGCTGGAGAAGCTCGTACTGGACGGGCGCATCCACCCGCAGCGCATCGAGGAGGCGCACGACCGCAGCCGCCAGGAGGTGCAGGACCTGTGCGCACGTGCCGGTGAGGACGCCCTGGTCGAGCTGGGGATCACCGACATGCATCCCGAGCTGACGCTCCTGCTCGGCCAGCTCAGATACCGGACGTCGTACGGGCAGAACGTGCTGAAGCACCTGATCGAGTCCGCGCACATCGCCGGGATCATGGCCGCCGAGCTGCGGATGAACCAGGCGCTGATGAAGCGCTGCGCCCTGCTCCACGACATCGGCAAGGCGCTCACCCACGAGGTCGAGGGCAGCCACGCGCTGATCGGGGCGGAGATCGCCCGCAGGTACGGCGAGGAGGAGGACGTGGTGCACGCCATCGAGGCGCACCACAACGAGGTCGAGGTCCGCACCGTCGAGGCGGTGCTCACCCAGGCCGCCGACGCGATCAGCGGCAGCCGCCCCGGCGCCCGGCGCGAGTCCCTGGAGGCGTACGTCAAGCGCCTGGAGCGGCTGGAGGAGATCGCGCAGTCGTACGAGGGCGTCGAAAAGGTCTTCGCCATGCAGGCCGGCCGGGAGATCCGGGTCATGGTCAAGCCGGACGCGATCGACGACATCCAGGCGCAGGTGATCGCCCGCGACGTGGCCAAGCAGGTGGAGGAGGAGCTGACCTACCCCGGCCAGATCCGCATCACCGTGGTGCGGGAGTCCAGGGCCACCGAGTTCGCCAGATAAGGCGTCCCGGGGTTCAGGCCAGGCGGACGCGCGGGTCGAGCAGCCCGTACGCCACGTCCACCAGGAGGTTCGCCACCACCACCGCGGTCGTCGCCAGCGTGACCACGCCCATGATCACGGGCAGGTCCCCGCTGACGAACGCCTGCACCACCGCCTGCCCCACCCCGCCGAGCCCGAAGACCGACTCCGTCACCACCACTCCGCCGATCAGCGTGCCGACGTCCACCCCGAGCTGCGTCACCACCGGCGTCAGCGCGGCCCGCAGGCCGTGCCGGTAGATCACGCGCCGCTCCGGCACCCCTTTGGCCCGGGCCGTGCGGATGTAGTCCTCGCCGAGGACGTCCAGCATGGAGCCGCGCGTCAGCCGGGCGTACGACGCCGCCTGGACCGTGGCCAGCGTGACCCACGGCAGGATCAGGTGGCGCGCCCATTCGGCGGGATCCTGCGTGAACGGCACGTACGAGTCGGGCGGCAGGACGGGCAGCCCCACCATGGAGAGCTGGAAGAACAGGAAGTACAGCAGCAGCAGGCCCACCACGAAGGTCGGCATCGAGACCCCGGCCAGCGCCAGCAGGGTCAGGCCGCGATCCAGCAGGGACCGCGCCCGGGTGGCGCTGAGCACCCCCGCGCCGACGCCGAAGGTGAACCAGAGCACCGCGCCCCCGATCACCAGCGAGAACGTCGGTGGGAAGTCGGCGGCGAGCAGCTTGCCGACCGATTCGCCGGAGAAGTACGACTGGCCCAGGTCGCCGTGGAGCAGTCTGCCCAGGTAGTCCAGGTACTGGACGAGAGTGGGCCGGTCGAGGCCGAGGTTGTGGCGGATCAGCTCCACCTGCTCGGGCGTGGCCTGCCGCCCGGCCAGCGTCCTGGCGGGATCGCTGGGCGCGACGAAGAAGAGCAGGAACGTCCCGAGCGTCACCAGCCACAGGACGAGCAGGCCGAGCAGGACCCGGCGCAGCAGGAACGCGCGCAGCATCACGCCCCCTTACGTGTACGGCGACGGCGGCTGAACAGGCGCTCCGTCCGCGGGTCGATGGCGTCCCTGATCCCATCGCCCACCAGGTTGAACGCGAGCGTGGTGATCAGCAGCGTGACGGCGGGGAACCCCAGGTACCAGTACGCCACCCGGTAGAACCCCTGCGCCTCGCTCAGCAGGTTCCCCCACGAGGGGGTGGGCGGGACGATCCCCAGCCCCAGGTACGAGAGCGTCGACTCGAACACGATGGCCGCGGGGACCAGCAGCGTGGTCAGCACGATGACGGGGGCGAGCAGGTTCGGCAGGATGTCCACGAACATGATCCGGAAGTCGCCCGCCCCCATCGACCGGGCGGCCTCGACGTACTCGCGCTCCTTCAACGACAGCGTCTGCCCGCGCACCACGCGGGCGATGGCCGCCCACGAGTAGAACGCGATCACCCCGATCGTCGCCGTCAGCGAGGGCCCGGCGATGGAGACCACCGCGATCGCGAAGATCAGGTACGGGAACGACAGCACCACGTCCATCAGCCGTGACAGCACGGTGTCCACGACGCCGCCGTAGTAGCCGGCCAGCAGCCCGACCACCACCCCGACCAGCGCCGCCAGCCCGGTGGCGACCACGCCGACGAGCAGCGAGACGCGCGCCCCGTACAGGACCCTGATGAACAGATCGCGCCCGAGCCGGTCGGTGCCGAACCAGAACTCCCCGTTCGGCGGGACCGGCAGCCCCTGGGCGGTGATGCCGGTGTCGCGGAACTGGTCGTCGGGGCCGTGGCCGTTCCAGGCGGCGATGAGCGGCGCGGCCAGCGCCAGCGCGCACAGCAGGATGACGACCAGGCCGGACACCAGGGCGACCTTGTCGGTCCTGATCCGGCGCCAGGCGAGCTGCCAGGGCCCGCGCCCGGCTATCCCGCCGGACGCGACGGCGCCGGGCCTGATCTCGGTCAGCGTCATACGACCACCTCGATCGGGAAGTGGCAGGCCGCCGACCCCTCGAGCAACGGTTCCACCGACGAGCAGATCTCCTGGGCTCGAGGGCACCGGGGATGGAAGCGGCAGCCGGACGGCGGGTCGATCGGCGAGGGCACGTCCCCGGTCAGCACGATCCGCCGCCGCCGCTGCGCCTCGTCCGGGTCGGCCACCGCGGTCGCCGACAGCAGCGCGTTCGTGTACGGGTGCCGCGGCCGCTCGTACACCGACTCCGCGTCCCCCAGTTCGACCACCTTGCCCAGGTACATGACCGCGATCCGGTCGCTGATGTGCCGCACCACCGACAGGTCGTGGGCGATGAACAGGTACGTCAGCCCGAACTCGGCCTGCAGGTCCTTCAGCAGGTTGAGGATCTGCGCCTGGATGGACACGTCGAGCGCCGACACCGGCTCGTCGCAGATGATCAACCGCGGGCGCAGCGCGAGCGCCCTGGCCACCCCGATCCGCTGCCGCTGCCCGCCGGAGAACTCCGCGGGGAAGCGGTTGTAGTGCTCCGGGTTGAGCCCGACCCGTTCCATCAGCTCCTGCACGGCCCGGCGGAGCCGGTCGCCGCTCATCACCCGGTGGATCACGAGCGGATCGGCGATGATCGACCCGACTCGCCTGCGCGGGTTCAGCGAGCCGTACGGGTCCTGGAAGATGACCTGGATGTCGCGCCGGTAGGGGCGCATGCGCCTGCGCGGCAGGTTCGTGATGTCCGCGCCGTCGAACCGCACAGTGCCCGACGTGACCGGATGCAGCCCCGCGATGCACCGGGCGAGCGTGGACTTGCCGCAGCCCGTCTCACCCACCAGGCCCAGCGTCTCGCCGGGCGAGAGCGCGAAGCTGACCCCGTCCACCGCCTTGACCTGTCCGACCACGTGCTTGACCAGCGCGCCCGTGGTGATGGGGTAGTGCTTGACCAGGTTCGAGACCTCGAGCAGCATCACGACTCCTTCGCCTTGAGCCGCAGCGCCTCCGCTTCCGCGCCCAGCCCGACCGCCTCGTGCGGCAGCCAGCAGGCCGAGGCGTGGGTGCCCTCCCCGGTCACCGTGGCCAGCGGCGGCCGCTCGGCCGGGCAGACCGGCATCGCGTACGCGCAGCGCGGGTGGAACGCGCACCCGGACGGCAGATCGATCAGGCTGGGCGGCGAGCCCGGGATGGGCCGCAGCCGCCCGCCCCGGTCCCCGCTGCTGCCCGGGATCGACTCCAGCAGCCCCTTGGTGTACGGGTGGTGCGGCCGGTAGTAGAGCGTGCGCCTGTCGGCCCGCTCGACCGCGAGCCCGGCGTACATGACCAGCACCTCGTCGGCCATGCCCGCCACCACGCCGAGGTCGTGCGTGATGAGGATGAGCGCGATCCCGAACTCCGCCTGCACCCGCGCGATGAGCTCCAGGATCTGCGCCTGCACGGTCGCGTCCAGCGCGGTGGTCGGCTCGTCGGCCACGATCAGCTTCGGGTTGAGCGCCAGCGCCATGGCGATCATCGCCCGCTGCCGCATGCCGCCGGAGAACTGGTGCGGGTAGTCGTCCACGCGGCGCTCCGGCCGCGGGATGCCGACCAGGCCGAGCAGCTCGACCGCCCGCCTCCTGGCCTCGGCCCGCGAGGTGCCCGGCCGGTGCACCCTGATCAGCTCCTCGATCTGCCAGCCCACCTTGTAGAGCGGGTGCAGGCTGGTCAGCGGGTCCTGGAAGACGACGCTGATCTCCGCGCCGCGGATGTGGCGCAGCCGCTCGCTGTCGAGCTCGAGCAGGTTGACGCCGTCGAACATGGCGGTGCCGGAGATGTCGGCGCCCGGGGAGAGCCCCAGGATGGCCTGGGTGCTCACCGTCTTGCCGCTGCCGGACTCGCCGACGATCGCCAGCGTGCGGCCGCGTTCGATGCGGAACGAGAGCCCCCGCACGGCCTGCACCACGCCGTCGGACGTGGGGAAGGCCACGCGGAGGTCCGTCACCTCCAGCAGGCTCATGGGGTGGTGGGGTTGAGCCAGAGGTTGGTGAAGTCGTAGAGCTGGAACGCCGGCAGGTACAAGGCGTTCTGCACCCGCTTGCTCTTGTAGATCGGCGTGTTCTGGTTGTTGAGCGGCACGATGACCGCGTCCGCCATCACCGTCTGATCGACCTGGTGCCACAGCGCGGCCGACTTGGCCTGGTCCTGCTGGGCCAGCGCCTGCTTGATCAGGTCGTCCACCTTGGGGTTGCTGTAGCAGCCGTAGTTGCTGGTGCCGGGGGTGCAGTTGGTCTGGAACAGCGGCTGGACGACCGCGCGGCCGTTGTTGCCGTACCAGTCGGGGACCCAGCCAGGGGCCGAGATGTCCCACTTGCTGGCCTTGGCGATCGACGGGTTCTGCAGGAAGGCGCCGTAGTAGTCGCCCTGCCGCACCGGCAGGCCCTTCACCGTGATCCCGCACTTCTGCAGGTCCGCCGAGTACGACTGGAAGTTGGCCGGGTGGTTGCCCGCGTTGCGGAAGGCGCCGATGAGGGTCAGCCCGTTCGGGTAGCCGGCCTCGGCGAGCAGCTGCTTGCACTTGGCCGGGTCACCGGCGTCACCCGGCGACGGGTACGGGTTGTACTCCTGGTAGCCGATGTTGCCCGGCGGGATCGCGGTGTGCAGCGGCGTGGCCACGTCGGCGCCGCCGTAGACCTTGGCGATGGCGACCTTGCTGACCGCGTACTCGATGGCCTGGCGCACCTTGAGCTTGCCCATGGCGCCGCCGGCGTTCTTGCTCTGCAGGTTGAAGACGATGTACGGGTTGGTCACCGCGCCCGGGAAGATTTTGAAGCCGGGGTCGCCCGAGCCCTTCAGCTGTGGGATCTGCGCGGTCGGCACCGGCAGGTCCCACGACAGGTCGGCGCTGCCGGCCTCGAGCTGCTGCTGTACGGCGTCCGGCTCGTTGACGCCCATCTTGACCTCGATGGCGTTCACGTACTGGTGCCTGATCGGGTCCGACTCCTGCTTCCAGGCCGGGTTCCGCTCCAGCCGGATCGACTTGGTGGCCACGTACTGGGCGATCCTGTAGGGGCCGTCGGAGATCGTGTGCTGGCGGAACGTGGCATCGTCCGGCACGTACTGGTCGTACTCCTTGGGCGCGGCCACGGAGAAGTTCAGCGACAGGATGTTGAGGAAGTCGCTGGCGGGCTGGGTCAGCGTGAAGACCACCGTCTTGTCGTCCTTGGCCTGGACGCCCGCGATGTCATGGCCGTTCTGGAAGTCGGCCAGGGCCGCGGCCGTGGGCTTGGCCTTGGTGAACGCCTTGGCGTACGCGTCGCAGTACGCCTTCATGCCCTTGATCGTGCTCGTGTAGTAGCCCGGCGCGCCCGAGCCCGCCACCGGGTTGCAGATCCGCTTGAAGCCGCGGACGAAGTCGCCCGCCGTCACCTCGCGCGGCGGCTGGGTGTCCCACTGCACGCCGTCGCGCAGCTTGACCGTGTACGTGAGCCCGTCGGCGCTCAGGCCGCCGTTCTCCGTCGTGGGCAGCTCGGCGGCGACGTCGGGGACGACGGTGAAGCCCTTGGTCGTCTCGGACTCGCTCGCCACCCCGTTCAGTCCGAAGAGCCCGCGCGCGTAGGTGCGCAGGATGCCGTTGGTGACCGTGTAGTAGGAGCTGGTGGGGTCGAGGTGATCGACGTCGCCGCCGCCGACGAGCCTGAGCGTCCCGCCGGACATCGGTTTGCCCGGGGCGGCGGAGCTCGGCGGCGCGGAATTTCGCGCTCCGGTGTCGGTCTGACAGGCCACAGCGAACAAAGTTGCGGTTATCGCCACGGCAATGCTGAAATGGCGCATGCTGGCCATCTGGCCTCCCTCGTGCCGAGATGCGGGGCGTGCATGGCTGGCCGTAGTGGGGCGTGCGCCGTGGCCGCGGAGCACGTCCCACATTGCATGGTCACGCGCGCGGCGGCGATCGAAAAGGCGGTTACGCAACCGATGAGGATTAGCGACCGCTCGGTAATACCGATTTCGTAGTGAATTCGTCCGCGAATTACAACATCAGGCGAAAAGCTGCTGGTAAAAGGCCAGCTCGGCGGCGAGCGCCGCCACCCGCGTCTCCGTGCGGCGGAAGCCGTGCGACTCGCCCTCGAAGGCGAGATAGGTGCACGGCACGCCCCGCTCCGACAGCGCGTCCGCGAAGGCCTCCGACTGCTCCGGCGGCACCACGGGATCGTCGAGGCCCTGCAGGAGCAGCATGGGGCAGGTCACGCCGTCCACGAGGGCGAGCGGCTCCCGGCTCGCGTACACCTGCGGGTCCTCCGGCCCCACCAGCCACTCCACGTAACGCGACTCGAAGTCGTGGGTGTGCGCGACCAGCGGCGCGAGCGCGCTGACGCCGAAGTACGACACCCCGCCGGCGAACACGTCGGACCGGCAGCAGGCCGCCATCACGGTCCATCCGCCCGCGCTGCCCCCGCGCACCGCGATCCTGCGCGGGTCGGCCAGCCCCTCCGCGGCCAGCCACTCGGCGGCGGCGACCGTGTCGGCCACGTCGACCAGCCCCCACTGGCCCTTCAGCCGGTCGCGGTAGGCCCTGCCGTAGCCGGTCGAGCCGCCGTAGTTGACGTCGAGCACGCCGATGCCGCGCGAGGTCAGGAACGCCTTCTCCAGGTCGAGCGCGGTGTCGGCGTGCGCGGTCGGCCCGCCGTGCACGAAGATCACGTACGGGGGCACGCCGTCGGTCGCGGGGCCGTACGGCGGGTAGAGGAAGGCGGGCACCGGCGACTCGACGGCCCTCGGCACGGGCAGGTAGGCCGGGTCGGGCAGGCGTGCCCTGTCGCTCCTGAGCGTGCGGGACTCGCCGGAGGCCACGTCCACGCTGACGACCGACCGGGGGGTCGTCGGGGCGTACCCGATGCCGGTCACGGACGTGCCCTCGGCGGCCAGCGCCGCGTCCCACCCGTCGTAGGGCACGTCGAGGTCGGTGAGCGTGCCCGAGACCGGGTCGAGCACGCCCAGCCGCAGGTCGCCGCGCCCGTGCAGGACCGCGATCCGCCCGTCGCCGAGCACGGTGTACGGCATCCCGCCCAGCCGCCACGGCGGCAGCGTGAACTCCTCCTCGGCGGCGTGGATCGCCCGCAGGCCGTCGCCGTGGAGGCCGATCTCGTAGAGGTTCCACCAGCCGGAGCAGTCGGAGAGCAGGTAGAGGCCGGTGTCGTCCTTCCAGGCCGGGGCCAGCACGGACTCCGCGGGACCGCCCTTCACCGTCCAGGAGCCGCCGCCCGAGAGCCGGGTGACGCGTAGCTCGGTGCCGTCCCAGGGCATGCGCGGGTGGTTCCAGCAGACATAGGCCAGATGCCGCCCGTCGGGGGAGAGGGCGGGGGAGGCGTAGAAGTCGGAGCCGGTGGCCCATTCGCGGGTCTCGCCGCCGTCCAGCGGGATCGACACCACCGACCGGGTGACCTTGCCGTCGTCGTCGTGGCGCTCGCGTACGCACCAGACCTGGCCGTCGCGCACCAGCAGGTCCGCGTAGCGGCAGCCCTCCTCCGTGAGCGGTTTCGGTTCGCCGTAATCGCGAAGAATGTACAGGCGCTGATCTTTGAGGTTGGCGAAGACCACCTCGCCGCCCGGCGTCACGGCGTACGGCCTGCCGCCGTACTCGTGGACCCTGGTGCGCGCGTTCCAGGGCGCCCGCAGCAGCTCACGTTCGGTGCCGTCGGCCGCGCGGCACATGATCGTGGTGCGCCCGCCCTCGTCGGGACGGTCCTCGGTCCACCAGACCCGGCCGCCGTGGGCCGTGGGCCAGCCAGGGCGCACGCCGGAGCCGGCCACGTCTCTGGTCGAAATGGGGGAGGGCCAGAAAGGCATACCCGCATCCTGCCGGAAGATCGGCGACGGCGTGCGGCGGTCCCCACAGTTCACGTACAGCCCTCGGGCTTCGGCAGCCGCGACGGCAGTCGGAGCCCGGTCTTGCCGAACCACTTGTGCAGCAGCCGCGTGGCCGTCCCGTCATGCCACATCGCCGCGATCGCCTGGTTGACGGCCTCGCAGGTGGCGGTGTCGCCCTTCTTGATGCCGACGCCCCACTTCTCCTCGCTGACGGGGTCGTTCAGCAGCCTGAAGCGGCCGGGGTCCTGCTGGGCGAACCCGGCCAGGAGCAGGTTCTCGGTGCTCACCGCGTCGAGCTCGCCGTCGGAGAGCTTGCGTACGCAGTCGGAGTAGTTGGCCGCGTCCACCAGCACCGCGGGCTGGCTCAGCTTGCCGTCGGGCGGCGGATCGACGATCCTGCGGTACGAGTTCGAGCCCTCCGCCAGACAGAGCCGCCTGCCCCGCAGGTCGGCCACCTTCTTGATGCCGGTGTCACCGGCGCGGACCATCGTGTCCTGCCGGACGAGCACGTACGGGCCGCCGAACGTCACCTTGGGCAGGCGCGCCTCGGTGATGCTGTAGGAGGCGAAGATGAGGTCCACGCTGCCGTTCTGCAGCAGCGCCTCCCGGGCGGACGAGGGCGACTCCCGCCACGTGATGTCCACGTGGCGACCCTGCGCGAGATGGTCGACGACGTACCGGGCGACGTCCACGTCGAACCCCTGCGGGTCGCCCGGCCCGACCAGCAGCCCCAAGCTCGGCTGGTCCCACTTGGTGCCGACGACGACGTGGCCGGTGTTCCTGATCTTGCCGACGACGGTGGTGTACGAGCCCGCACTGCCGCACGCGGCGGCCAGCACCGCCACGCCCGCCCCTGCGAGCACCAACCCACGCATGGAGACAGTGTGGGGGTTGGGCAAATGGTGCGGATCGTCCTTGGGACTGTCGAAACGTAGAAATGGGCTTTTCTTGGGTTTTCCGACGAAGCACCTAAGTGACAGTTCAGTCGAGACACTTACCTTCGGCCCTCACTTTCAGGTCGAATGGTTGCTGTGACTACACGGCAAGCGCGTCTGCGGCGCGCTCTGACTTGGTCGGTCAGCGTGGTGCGTCACCGCCTGGACCTGTGGGCCGAACGAGAGACGCTGCTCCAGCGGGTGAGCACCTGGGGCATCGTCCTCGGATCGGTGCTGGCCGCGGGAACCCTGGTCTACATCGACGCCACGTCCATGGAGACCCCGCGGGAAGCGCAGAGCATCGACAGGTACACCCGAGCCGTGGAGCAACTCGGTTCCGGGCAGATCGAGGTACGCCTGGACGCGATCCACACGCTGCGACGCCTGGCGCAGGATTCTCAGCGAGACCGTGTGACGACCGTCGACGTCATGGCCGCGTACGTGCGCGAGCACGATTCGATGTCAGAGGCCAGGCTGCTCGGGCAGCCGGCCACCGACGTGCAGATGGCCCTGACCGTGCTCGGCAGCGTCTACGAGGCGCCGAACGCCGAGGTCGGGCACGACTGGGTCTGCGCCTGCAACCTGTCGCACATCCGGGTGCCGGGCGCGGATCTGAGCGGCCTCAACCTCGGTACCGCCATCCTGAGCCGGGCAGACCTGCGCGGGGCCCACCTGAGCGGGGCCAACCTGGCTTCCGCTGACCTGTCCGGCGCCAGGCTGCACGGGGCGTATCTGAACAGCGCAGACCTGCCGCACGCGGTCCTGTTCATGGCGGATCTCAGCGAGGCAGATCTGAACCGCGCAGACCTGAGCGGGGTGGACCTGTTCAAGGCGGACCTCAGGAGGGCGTACCTGGGCTTCGCGGACCTCAGCGGGGTGGACCTGTTCGAAGCGGATCTGCGCGGGGCGGACTTGCGCGGCGTGAACCTGCGCGGGGCGAGCCTGAGCGGTGCGGACCTGCGCGAAGCGGATCTGCGCGGGGCGATCCTCCGCGGGACGGACCTGAAAGGGGCGAACCTCAAGGGCGCGGACCTGACGGGTGCGGACCTGACCGGTGTGGACCTGAAGGTGGCCAAGACCGACGACGAGACCAAGCTCCCCACAGGGGCCCCCAGAACGTGAGAAGGCGGTGGCGCGCAGGTCGCGCGCCACCGCCGCTCCAGTTCTCGAAGGTCACTCCATCGTCGCGACGGCCTCCCGGCCTCCACCGCCGGTGGGGCCCGTGCCAACCGCCGAGGGCGGCGCGATCGGCCCTCCGGCCGACTTGCGGCTGCGGCGGCTGCGGCTCTCGAGCCAGTTCGCGAGGTAACCGAGAGCCAGGTTGATCACCACGTAGAACAGCGCCAGGACGATGGCGCTCGGGATGAGGTTGCCGTAGTTGACCGCGAACTGCTTCAGTCCGGCGTTCATCAGGTCCTCGTACGCGATGATCCAGCCGAGCGCGGTGTCCTTCAGCAGCACGACCATCTGGCTGACGATCGCCGGCATCATCGCGGTGGTCGCCTGCGGGACGAGCACCAGGCGCATCACCTCGGACTTGCGCAGCCCGATGGCGTAGGCGGCCTCGGACTGGCCCCTCGGCACGGCCAGGACGCCCGCGCGGAAGATCTCCGCGAGCACCGATCCGTTGTACAGCGTCAGGCCGATGACGACGGCCCAGAACGCCGGCACGCTGATCGTGTAGCCGCTCAGCGTGGCCGGGCCGGCCTGCACGAAGTAGATGAGGATCAGCAGCGGGATGGCGCGGAAGAACTCCACGACGCCGCCGCAGACCACGCGGATCAACCGGTGGTCGGAGAGCCTGCCGAGGCCGAACACCACGCCGAAGAGCAGCGCGAGCACCGCGCCGACCACCGCCGCCTGCAGGGTGCCGATCAGGCCGGGGATGATGAACCCCGTCCACGTGTCGCCGCGCAGGAACGGCTCCCACTTGGCGGCGTCGAGCTGACCCTTGTCGCTCAGCGTGGAGATCACCAGGTACGCGATGAGCAGCAGGACCACGACGGACAGCAGCGTCAGCACATTGTTGCGCAGCCGCGCGCGCGGCCCGGGGGCGTCGAACAGAACGCTGGTCATCGGGCCACCGCCAGTCGCTTGGCCAGCCAGCCGAAGAAGAAGCCGGTGGGGAGGGTCAGCACCATGTAGCCGAATGCGAAGCCGAGGAAGATGGGGATCGTTCCGCCGAAGTCGTCGAACATCTGCTTCATCTGGGCCGCCGCGTCGAGATAGCTCGCCACGGTGACGATCGTGGTGTTCTTGGTGAGGGCGATCAGGATGCTGCCCAGCGGAGCGATGACCGACCGGAACGCCTGCGGCAGCACGATCAGCCGTAGCGACTGGACGAACGTCAGCCCGATGGCCCTGGCGGCCTCCGCCTGGCCGACGGAGACGGTGTTGATGCCGGAACGCAGCGCCTCGCAGACGAACGCCGCGGTGTACGCCGACAGACCGGCCACCGCCCACCAGAAGTAGTTGGTGGCGGGCTCGTCGGAGAAGGTGAGCTGCATCGTGTCGCTGAGCCCCAGCGCGCACAGGATCAGCACCAGGGTCAGCGGGGTGTTGCGGACGACGTTGACGTAGGCGGAGCCGGCCCAGCGCAGCACCGGGGTGGGAGCCACGCGCATGGAGACCAGGACGATGCCGAGGATGAGCGCGAAGACCCCGCTCATGAGCGTCAGCCGGATCGTCGACCAGAAGCCCAGGAGGATCTTGTCGAACTCCTGTGCCAGTGGGGAGAAGTCAAACAGGGAAGAGGGGTCCATGACATTCCTCGTCGACGGTGCCCGGCGGCGAGCCTGAGCGGCTCAGGGCCGCCACCGGGCGATCGGGCTCGGACCGAAGATCAGGCGCAGCCCTCGGCGGGCGGCGCCGAGGTCTCGACCTTCAGGCCCGTGCCGGAGAAGTGCTTCTCCAGCAGCTTGGCCGCGGTGCCGTCGGACCACATCTCGCCCACGATCTTGTTGATCTCCTTGCAGCTCTCGATGTCGCCCTTCTTCAGGCCGATGCCGTACTTCTCGTCGGTGAACGGCGCACCCGCCACCTTGACGCCGGTGCCCTCACGCTTGGCGAAACCGGCGAGGATCGTGTCGTCGGTGGTCACCACGTCGACGGCCTTGCTCTTGAGCTTGGCGATGCACTCGTCGTAGCCGCCGGCGGGCACCAGGGTCGCCTCGACCTTGAGGTTCTGCTTGTTGGTGCCCTCGGTGATGTTCTTCCACGAGTTGGAGCCGCTGACCTGGCAGACCTTCTTGCCCTTGAGGGTGTCGAGGCTCGTGATCGAGCTGTCGTCGGCCCGGATGAGCGAGTCCTGGTGTGCCAGGTAGTAAGGCCCGGCGAAGGTCACCTGCGGCTTGCGGGCGTCGGTGATCGAGTAGGTCGCGATCACCAGGTCGACCTGGCCCTGCTTCAGGAAGCTCTCCCGGTTGGCGGAGCGGGCCTCCTTGAACTCGATCCCGCTCTCGGGCACGCCAAGCTTGCCGGCGATGTATTTGGCGACGTCCACGTCGAAGCCCTCGACCGTGCCGTCGGGCTTCTTCAGGCCAAGACCCGGCTGGTCGTACTTCACGCCGACGACGAGTTTCTTCTCGTCCTTGGCCTTCTGCAACACAGTGGTCGGCCCGCTGCCGCCGCAGGCGGCGAGACCGGCGATCATGGCACCGGCGGCGACGAGGGCAGCGCCCATGCGACGAATATGCATCGTCCTACCTCGGCTCTCTCAATGCGTCAGAATCTTAGAAAGGAAATCCTTGGCCCTGTCGGTCTGCGGAGATCCGAAGAAGGCGTCCGGGGTGTTCTCCTCCACGATCTGGCCGTCGGCCATGAACACGACCCTGTTGGCGGCGCGTCGGGCGAAGCCCATCTCGTGGGTGACGACCATCATGGTCATCCCGTCACGGGCCAGCCCGATCATGACGTCCAGGACCTCCTGCACCATCTCGGGGTCAAGGGCCGACGTCGGCTCGTCGAAGAGGATCATCTTCGGGTCCATCGCCAGCGCCCTGGCGATCGCGACCCGCTGCTGCTGACCGCCTGACAGCTGCGCCGGGTACTTGTCCGCCTGTGCCGCGATCCCGACGCGCTCGAGCAGCTCCATGGCGCGCTTGTCGGCGGCGTCACGCGCCTGGCCGCGCACCTTGATCGGCCCGAGCGTCACATTGTCCCGAATGGTCTTGTGAGCGAAGAGATTGAACGACTGGAACACCATGCCGACATCGGCACGAAGTTTTGCCAGACCTTTGCCTTCCTGAGGCAGTGGCTGGCCGTCGAAAATGATTCTCCCGCCGTCGATCGTCTCAAGCCGGTTGACGGCCCGGCAGAGCGTGGACTTGCCTCCGCCCGAAGGGCCGATAACGACCAGCACCTCGCCGCGGGAGACGGTCAGGTTTATGTCCTTCAGGACGTGCAGCGCCCCAAAGTGTTTGTTGACGTTCTCCAACCGTACGAGTGGAGCGCCGTTACCGTTCTCCGTCATGCGTCAAACCGTAGACGGTCCCAAGAGTACTGGTCACTAACCAAGCGGTACCGATCCGATCACATCATGCCACCAAGCAGGCCTTTTGGATCGGTACGGGCCTTGCCAAGCCCGGCAGCGACTACCCTTGAGCATGCCATGACTGTGACCCAGGAGGGCGCCCGCACGTACGAAGTGCGCACATACGGGTGCCAGATGAACGTGCACGACTCCGAGCGCCTGTCCGGCCTCCTTGAGGACGCCGGTTACGTGCCCGCCCCCGACGGCGAGACCGCCGACGTGGTGGTGTTCAACACGTGCGCGGTGCGGGAGAACGCCGACAACCGCCTCTACGGCAACCTCGGCCACCTCAGGCCCGCCAAGGTGAGCAACCCGCGCATGCAGATCGCGGTGGGCGGCTGCCTGGCGCAGAAGGACCAGGGCGAGATCGTCCGCAAGGCGCCATGGGTCGACGTGGTCTTCGGCACCCACAACATCGGCTCGCTGCCGGTGCTGCTCGAGCGGGCCCGCGTCGCGGGCGAGGCGCAGGTCGAGCTGAAGGAGTCGCTCGAGGTCTTCCCCTCGACGCTGCCCACCAAGCGCGAGTCGGCCTACGCCGCCTGGGTGGCCATCTCGGTCGGCTGCAACAACACCTGCACGTTCTGCATCGTGCCGTCGCTGCGCGGCAAGGAGAAGGACCGCCGCCCCGGCGACATCCTCGCCGAGGTCCAGACGCTGGTCGGGCAGGGCGTTCTCGAGGTCACGCTGCTGGGCCAGAACGTCAACACCTACGGCGTGGAGTTCGGCGACCGCCTGGCCTTCGGCAAGCTGCTGCGCTCGTGCGGCACGATCGACGGCCTGGAGCGGGTCCGCTTCACCTCGCCCCACCCCGCCGCCTTCACCGACGACGTGATCGCCGCCATGGCCGAGACCCCCAACGTCATGCACCAGCTCCACATGCCCCTGCAGTCGGGCTCGTCGCGGGTGCTGCGCGCGATGCGCCGCTCGTACCGCGCGGAGCGCTACCTCGGCATCATCGAGCGGGTGCGCGCCGCGATGCCGGACGCGGCCATCTCGACCGACATCATCGTCGGCTTCCCGGGGGAGACGGAGGAGGACTTCCAGGCCACCCTCGACGTGGTCCGCGAGAGCCGCTTCGCCAACGCCTTCACCTTCCAGTACTCCATCCGCCCCGGCACGCCGGCGGCCACCATGCCCGACCAGATCCCCAAGGAGGTCGTGCAGGAGCGCTACGAGCGGCTGGTGGCGCTGCAGGAGGAGATCTCCTGGGAGGAGAACAAGAAGCAGGTCGGACGCACGCTCGAGGTCCTGGTGGCCGAGGGCGAGGGCCGCAAGGACGACGCCACCCGGCGCCTTTCCGGCCGGGCGCCCGACAACCGCCTGGTGCACTTCACCGCCGGCGCCGAGACGCCCCGGCCCGGGGACATGGTGACGGTCGAGGTGACGTACGCGGCGCCGCACCACCTGGTGGCCGACGGGCCGGTCAAGGGCCTCAGGCGCACGCGGGCCGGCGACGCCTGGGAGTCCCGCCAGTCCGCCCCCGCGTCGTCCTCGGGTGTCCTGCTGGGCATGCCCACCATCGGCCGCCCTGCCGCCGCCCCCGCCACCACCTCGGGAGCCTGCTCGGCCCACTGACGCCCATCCCCGGGCTCATGTACGGCCTTGGGGACGCCCGCGCTCGCCTCGCGGAGTGGCGAGCGCGGGCGTACGCGCGGTGGTCAGCGGGTGAGGCGGTTCAGGTAGGCGTAGCAGGGTTCGCGGCGGAAGTCGTGGAAAGTGGCGCAGGGGTCCGCGACCACCTTGCCGGAGATCGACGGAGCCGGTGCCGGCTGTTCCTGGGCAGGGACCTGGGGAGCGGGCAGGACCTTCGGCTGGGGTGGCTGCGGAGGGGCTGGGCTGGACCGATGGGGCGGCTGCGGAGCCGCTGACCGCCGAGGTCCCGGCGGCGCCGTCATGGGCGCCGGCGGCACGGTGCCGGACGCGGGCGGTCCCGTCGTGGAGCCCGGAGAACCCGTGACAGGCGCGAGAGGCGGCTCCACGGCGAAGGACGGGCCGGCGGAGATCTCCGGCTCCGGCGGCGGGACGGCCTCGACCCAGGCCGGCGGGGGAAGCCTCGGTTTCGGTGTCTTCTGGAACGATCCATCCGAGGGTGAGACGGAAAGGCTTGCCGGGACGTACGAGAAATCCGATCTTGGGGAAAGCGTGCTTTCCTGATCGAATTCCGCCGTCCTTTGCGGTGGCGCTTCCTGGATGTTGGTGAATGCCAGGAATATGCCCGTGATCGCGGTGGCGAGCACCCCGGCGACGCCCGCGACGGGTGCGAGGCGGGCGCGGCTATCTGGGTAAATGGATCTAGAGGGGGACAAGTCGTGATTCCTTTGTGATTGGTGTGCGAGCATTCGGTGTTTGCGGCTAGTGTGGTCCATCCACCCGCGGAAGGCGGTGAGCTTTCCCCGATACGACCGCAGGGAGCCGTACCACTATGCAAGATCCGATCGAGCCGGATCGTCTTGAGATCCTGTCCGGGCCTGGCGACACCCGCCTCGCGGCCAGGAAGACGTCCTCGACCGGCGAACCCCCGAAGAAGAACAAGAAGACCGTCGTCATCGCCGCCTCGGCGCTCGTCGCCCTGCTCGCCGCGGGCGGTGCCGGTTACCTGCTGGCCGGCGGCCCCGGAGAGGCCGCGCAGCCGGGCGCCGGCCGTCCCGCGCCCTCGCAGAGCGTCGAGGGGAACGAGGACCTCGGGGGTGACGACACCACCACCGGCGACGCCACCACCGACGCCCCCGAGGGCGATCCGGCCGCGGACACCCCCGACGACGGCTCCATCGGTGACGCCGCGCCGGACGCGGGCACGGGCGGCGAGCCTGTCGGCGACACGGGTACGAACCCGGCCGGCGGCACGGCCAGGACCGGCGACGGCAAGACGCCCTCGACGGCGTCCCCCAGCAAGGCGCCGCAGTCGTCCGAGGGTGACAACCCCGCGGACGGCCCAGCCGGCGAGGTGGGCGGCCAGTGCGCCAAGAGCGGCTGCTGAGCGCTGACGAGCCGCCCACGACACGGGTCGCCTCCCGGGGAAGTGGCTTGGCGTTTATCGGTGCTACTGGACCTACGGCGGGAGCCGCCGCACTCCGTAGGGTCGCAGCATGACGACTGACAGAGCCGATCTCCTACGCGCACTGCACGTGCCAGGAAGCCCGGTGATCCTGCCCAATGTCTGGGACGCCGCCTCCGCCCGCGCCGTGCGGGAAGCCGGGTTCCCGGCCGTCGCCACCGGGAGCGCCGCCGTGGCGCACGTGCTGGGCTACGAGGACGGCGAGGGGACGCCGGTCGGCGAGATGATGGCGGCGATCGCCCGCATCGTCAGGGTCGTGGACGTGCCCGTCACCGCCGACATCGAGCGCGGTTACGGTCTCAAGCCGGCGGAGCTGGTCGAACGCCTGGCCGCCACCGGAGCCGTGGGCTGCAACATCGAGGACTCCACCGCCGGCGCGCTGGTGGACCCGGGCGAACAGGCCGACTTCCTGGCGGAGATGCGGGCCGCGGCGGGCCGAGGGCTGGTGATCAACGCGAGAGTCGACGTCTACCTCCGCGGCCGGCCCTTCCGCGAGGAGGCGGTGGAGCGCGGGCGGCGGTATCTGGAGGCCGGTGCCGACTGCGTCTACCCGATCGGGCTGGGGGACGAGGACGAGATCGGCGCGCTGGTGAGCGAGCTGGGCGGGCCCGTCAACATCCTGTCCAGGCCCGGGGTCCCGTCGTTCGGGCGGCTGGCCGAGCTGGGGGTGGCCAGGATCAGCTTCGGGGACGGGCTGCACCGGGCCGCTCACACCTACGCCGAGAGCCTGTTCGGGAAGGTCAGGCAAGGCCGCAGCCCGTACTGACCCGCAGGCCACGTACGCTTGCCCTCGTGCTTGTCGCCGCGGCCGTCTGCCCGCCCACCCCGCTCCTCGTGCTCCAGCTGGACGACCTCCGCGCGGCCTGCCACGCCGCGATCGCCGCGCTCCGTGAGGCCCGTCCCGACGTGCTGATGGTGGTGGGCGGGGCGGAGAGCACGAGTACGTACGGCGGCCAGGCGGCGGGCACCCTGCGCCCGTGGGGGATCGACGTCACGGTCGGCCAGGGCGAGCCCGTGCTCCCGCTCTCCTTGACCGTCGGCCGCCGGCTGCTCGGCGATCAGGCCCCAGGCGACTTCCGTTCCGTCGCGCTCGACGCGACAAGCGAGGAATGCCGGAAATTTGGTGAAAAAATAGGAGAAATCGCGGAAAGGGTGGCGCTGCTGGTCATGGCCGACGGCTCCGCCTGCCTCAGCCCGCGGGCGCCGGGCAAGTACGACGAGGCCGCGAAACCGTACAACGACCTGATCGCGCACGCCATCGCCCACGCCGACACCGGAGCCCTCGCCGCGCTCGACCCCGCGGAGGCCGACCGGCTGTGGGTGAGCGGGCGGGCCGCCCTCCAGGTGCTGGCCGGCGCGGCGGGCGGCCGTGAGTACGAGGGCCGCCTGCTGATGGAGACGGCCCCCTACGGTGTGGGCTACTTCGCCGGTCTGTGGACCTGACGCCGAGGCACGGGGATCTTCATCAGGTCGCGGGCGAGCACGACCTCCCCGTCGTAGTGCCGCCGTACCTCCGCCACGAAGGCGGGCTCGTCGGCGAACCCGTACCGCTCGGAGAAGTGGGTCAGCACCAGCCTGCGCGCTCCCGCGTCGGCCGCCACCAGACCCGCCTCGAAGGCCGTCAGATGCCCGTACTCCTTGGCCAGCGCGCTCTCCGACGACAGGAACGTGCACTCGATCACCAGCAGGTCCACCCCCGAGGCCAGCTCGAACACCGTGTCACAGAGCCGCGTGTCCATGACGAACGCCACGCTCTGCCCCGGCCTGGGCTCGCTGCACTGGTCGAGCGTGATCCCGCGTACGGAGCCGGTGCGCTGGAGCTCGCCGACCTCGGGGCCGCGGATGCCGTGGGCGGCCAGCCTGTCGGGCAGCATGCGGCGGCCGTGCGGCTCCTGGACGCGGTAACCGTACGACTCGACGGGATGGGACAGGCGCCGCGCGGTCAGCGAGCCGACGGAGGCCAGGTCGCCGGAGAGCGGGTGCTCGGAGATCACCGAGGTGTCGGCGAACGCGGCGGCGTGGCGGAGCCTGCGCCAGTACGTCTCGCCGGAGGCGGGGAAGAGCGCGCGCACCGGATGCCTGACCCTGTCGCGGGCGATGCGCTGCACGATCCCCGGCACCCCCAGGCAGTGGTCGCCGTGGAAGTGCGTCAGGCAGATCCAGTGGACGTCGTGCGCGCTCACGCCGGCGTGCAGCATCTGCCGCTGGGTGCCCTCTCCGGGGTCGAAAAGGTAGCCTTGTCCGTCCCAGCGCAGAAGGTAGCCGTTGTGGTTACGGTGTCGGGTAGGGACCGCGCTGGAGGTGCCCAGCACCACCAACTCACGTGAGGACATGATGACCACAGTCGCGTTCGCCGAGGTGCCGACGCCGGTCGGGCCGTTCGTGCTGGCCGTCACCGAGGTCGGTCTCGTCGCGTCGGGCTGGGGATCCCCTCCGCGGCTGTCCGACCGCCTCGGACTGGCTGAAGTCCATGATTCGGATCGTACGGCCTTCGCGGTCGCCGAGTTGAACGCTTATTTCGCGGGCGAGCTGAAGACCTTCGAGACGCCGGTGGACTGGCGGCTGATGTCCGGCTCGCGGCTGCGGGTGCTGCAGGCCCTGCACCAGGTCCCGTACGGCACCGCCGTCACCTACGGCGAGCTGGCCGCGCGCAGCGGCTCCAGCGTGCCCGCCCGAGGCATCGGCTCGATCATGGGATCCAACCCCATCCCGATCATCGTGCCCTGCCACCGGGTGATCGCGGGCAACGGACTCGGCGGGTTCAGCGGCGGCGAGGGCGTGGAGACCAAGCGCTGGCTGCTCACCCATGAGGGATATCTGCAACCGACACTCCTCGACCTCTAGCAAACTTGTCGGTGTGAGCCAGCAGCCAGTCATCGCCGTCGTAGGTCCCACCGCGGCAGGGAAGTCCGACCTCGCCGTGGACATCGCGCTGCGGCTGGGCGGCGAGTGCGTCAACGCCGACTCCATGCAGCTCTACCGGGGCATGGACATCGGCACGGCCAAGCTCACCCCGGCCGAGCAGCGCGGCGTCCCCCACCACCTGCTGGACATCTGGGACGTCACGGTCACGGCCAGCGTGGCCGAGTACCAGAAGCTGGCCAGGGCGGTCATCGACTCCGTCGAGGTGGCCGTGCTGGTCGGCGGCAGCGGCCTGTACGTGCGCGCGGCCATCGACGAGCTGGAGTTCCCCGGCACCGACCCCGAGATCAGGGCCAGGCTGGAGGGCGAGCTGGCCGAGCGCGGCCCCGCCCCGCTCTACGAGCGCCTGCGCGAGCAGGACCCGGCGGCCGCGGCGGCCATCCTGCCGAGCAACGGCCGCCGCATCGTCCGCGCGCTGGAGGTGATCGAGCACACCGGCCGCCCGTTCTCGGCCACCATGCCCGGCTACGACGCCGTCTACCCGAGCGTGCAGATCGGCCTCGACGTGCCCAGGCCGGAGCTGGACGAGCGCATCGCGGTCAGGGTCGAGCGCATGTGGCAGGCGGGGCTGGTCGACGAGGTGCGCGACCTGCTGGGGCAGGGCCTGGCCGAGGGCCGCACGGCGAGCCGCGCCCTGGGGTACGCCCAGGTCATCCGCTTCCTGGAGGGGGAGTGGAGCGAGGAGCAGGCGATCGAGGAGACCGTCAGGGCCACCAGGCGCTTCGCCCGCCGCCAGGAGTCGTGGTTCCGTCGCGATCCCAGGGTGCGCTGGCTGCCGTACGACGCCCCTGACCTGCTCGAGCGATCCCTCGCCCTGATCTCCGCACACCCTTTCGGATAAACTTGAAAGATGCGGTTTTTCAAGGGGCACGGCACCGAGAACGATTTCGTCATCCTTCCCGACCCTGGCGGAGAGGCGGGCGTGACAGCCGCGCTCGTCGCCAAGATCTGCGACAGAAGGGCGGGCATAGGGGCGGACGGCGTGCTCGTGGTGACGCGCACAAAGGAGAGCCATGAGGTGAGCGAGCACGCCGCCGTGGCCGAGTGGTTCATGGACTACCGCAACGCCGACGGCAGCATGGCCGAGATGTGCGGCAACGGCATGCGCGTGTTCGCCCGCTACCTGATCGACTCGGGGCTGGAGCAGTCCGGCGAGTTCGCGGTGGCCACCAGGGGCGGCGTGCGCAAGGTCCGCGCGGAGCCGAACGGCGACATCACCGTCGACATGGGCAAGCCCGTCGTGCTCGGCGAGAGCGTGGCGACGGTCGGCGGCCACGAATACCCGGGGCTGCACATCAGCATGGGCAACCCCCACCTCGCCTGCGCCATCGGCGACCCCGTCGTCCAGCTCGACCTCACCCACCAGCCCGGCTTCGACCCCGGCGTTTTCCCCAACGGGGTCAACATCGAGCTGTTCAACCCTGTCGGCACCAGCCGCGCGGTCATGCGCGTCTACGAGCGCGGCTGCGGCGAGACGCGCTCCTGCGGCACCGGCACGGTGGCCACGGCCGTCGCCGCCGCGGCCCTGTCCGGCGACACCACCGGCACCTGGACGATCGAGGTGCCCGGCGGCACGGTGACCGTCATCCTCGAAGAGGAGACGAGCTACCTTTCCGGACCCGCGGTCATCGTGGCCAGCGGCGAGCTGATGCTTGCAGAATGATGTTCTCCTGAGGGATGCTGGGTCCACTTCGCGAACTGAGGGGTGGACCATGGCGGACCCGCGCACCACGGCGGCCCAGGTCAAGGCGCCGATCGGCCGGCTCGGCGGCGGATTCATGATCTCCAGGGAGGCCAAGGCCGTCTGCGAGGAGTACGGGCTCGGCGCCCGCGAGCTCTACTTCAGAGGCCGCTGCGGCGTGCTCGGCGAGTGCGACGCCGACGTCGTCACCTCCGTCGCCGTGTTCTTCCCAACGGGGCACGTCGAGGAGAGCTGGAACGGCGGCCGCAAACTCGCCACCGAGCAGGCCGTCGAGCTGTACGCCGAGATCTGCAGGGACTGGGGCCGGCGCAAGCTCGGCGGCTACGACGGCTGCGCCAGGATCGCCGAGCTGCTCCAGCCGGTCGTCGAGCGGGCCTCCTCCGTCGGCGCCCCGCTGTTCGCCGGGTGGCGGGCCGTGCCGCTGCCCGACGATCCGCCCGCGCGGGCCGTGCAGCTCATGCACGTCGTACGCGAGCTGCGCGGCGGCCTGCACGCCAACGCGGTGATCGCGGCAGGGCTGCACCCGCTGGAGGCCACGCTCGCGGCCGGCCATGACGGGACCCCGTTCGGGGAGGCCACGGGGGAGATGGTGGCAAAGTTCTTCCAATGGCCGGAGCCGTACGCCACGCCCGGTCCGGACGTCGTCGCGCGGCGGGCGGCGGTGGAGGAGACGACCGACGACCTGATGGCGCCGGCGTTCTCCGTGCTCGACGACAGCGAAACGGACGAGCTGATCGGGCTTCTGCGTTTTGGGCACGCTCGTTGACCTGGCAGACTGACTGCCCATGGACGTGGACATCTGGGCCTGGGTCGGCGACACCCAGCAGCAGCTTTCCGAGGCGGGCAACGTTGGCCTCGCCATGGCGCTGGGAGACCTTCCCGCACAGGCCTATGAGGGCCGATACCCGCAGCTCGACGTCATGGCCCCGGCCATAGCGCAGCAGGCGGAGGCCCTCGAGCTGCCGTGGCTCGAGTTCTACGCCCGCTACTGGCACCTGATCGGCCGCATCGGTGACCGGGCGCAGGGCGCGGTCGCGGTGGACGACGCGCAGCAGCTCCTGGCGTTCGCCCAGCGCGAAGACGTCCGCGAGTGCCCGGCCGTCCCGGCGGCGGTCGAGGCGCTGGCCATCGCGTGGGCCAACACCGACGGCCCCGGCTACGCGAGCGAGCGCCTCGAGACGCTGGGCACGTGGATCGAGGGCCTGAGCCCGGAGAAGCCCGCCTTCACCGGGCTCGTCACGCAGTACGTCGCCGCGCTCATCGACGCGGGCCAGCCGGGCGAGGCCGTGAGCTACGCCGAGTCCGCCGTCGAGCGGCTGCGGGTCGCGGGACGCGAGGCCAGCTGGGAGCTCGGCGCCGAGAGCGCCCGCGCGCTGCTCGCCGCGGGCCGCGCCGAGGACGCGCTCAACGCGCTGCAGGCCGCGGCCGAGTTCAACGCCGACGACCCGGTGGCCAAGCCCCACCGCGACGGCGTGCGGCGGGCCCTGATCCTCGCCACGCTCGGCCGCACCACCGAGGCCGTGGACGCGCTGCCCGACCTCGACGTGGTGGGCGAGCACCCGCGCGTGTTCGTCGAGTGGTCGCAGGCCGTCGCCAAGCTGGCGAGCTCCGCCCAGATCGCCAACACCTGGCAGCTCGGCCGCGTGCTGCGCCAGTGGATGGACTACTTCGGCATGATGGGCGGCTACCGCGCCCGCGTCGAGCTCGCCCTGGTGGCGGGCGACCTGGCCGTCGCCAGGCAGGGCGTGTGGCAGGCCAGGCTCCTCGCCGACCTGGCCGAGTCCGGCGCCGCGGAGCTCCGCGAGAGCGAGGGCGTCGCCGAGCGGGTCGCCGCGCTGCGGGCCGCCGCCGAAGCCGCCACCGAGCCCGAGGCTCCCGGGCCGCTCAGCGAGATGGTCGGCCTCTTCGACGCGGCCGACGGCTTCAACGCCGACCCGGAGAAGTGGGTGGGCTGGCTGGCGCCGCTGTCCGGCGAGGACCTCGAGGCCACCCGCCGCCACACCACGACGCTCGGCTTCCTCGGCTTCCCCGCCACCGGCGCCGACATCTACTGGAAGCTGCTGGTCGACACCGGCGACATCGCCACCGCCGACCCCGACGACGTGGCCTACCTCACCACGCTGCTCGTCGAGGCCCGCCAGGACGAGCGGCTGGAGCAGATGGCCGCCATGCTGCCGCACGACGCGCAGCACCTCGCGCTGGCCCGGCTGCACAGCGCGCGCGAGCGCTGGCCGGAGGCCCTCGACGCGGCCGAGCACGCCGTCGCCGCCGGGGCCGGGCTCGACGCCCGCCGCCTGCTGTCCGGCGCCGCCCAGCAGGTCGACGAGAACGCCAGGGCCGCCCAGGTGCTGCTCGAGGTCCTCGACGAGCTCGGCGACGAGGACGTCTGGCGCATGATCGTCATGGCCACCTCGGCGGAGGACTGGGACACCGTACGCAAGGGCGCCGCCAAGATCGGCATGCCGATCAAGTCCAAGGAGGGCCCGATCGAGGAGGAGATGGGCCTCATCAGGCTCATCCTCCCCGCGCCGGACGGCGGCCAGCGCCAGGTCCTGTCGATCCGCACCGGCCCCGCCTCCGCCAGGCTGGCCCTGCCGCAGCCGCGCGGCATGGACTACAACGCCGGCGACCTGGTGGTCTTCGACCCGCAGCTGCTGGAGCCGGTGCCGGACGACCCCCAGGAGCAGCAGAACTTCGTGCCGCCGTTCGCCGCGGTGCGCATCCTGCGCCCCGGCGGCTACACCAGCTACTTCTTCGACGGCGCCGCGCCGAGCGAGGAGGACTGGGCGGAGTTCACCGAGGTCATGGCCGAGCGCGGCTGGCCGATGTGGGTCTACAGCGACGAAAACTACACCGTCACCCACCCGACCAGCGGCGAGTCGCTGCCCGGCGTCTTCGGCTGGGTCGCGGTGCCGCCGGACGTGTCGGCCTCCGAGGTGGACGCGCTGCTCGACGACGCCACCGAGCGGTGGGTGCACCCGCTGGCCTGGCTCGACCTGGCCCGCGAGATCGACGTCGAGGTCGAGCGGCACGAGCGGATCGTCAAGGAATACGGCCTCTGACGCGTGCCGCGCCGCGTGCCCGTGACGCGTGATGCCTCGCGTGACCGGCTGTGCGCCGCGCCGCGTGACGCGCCACGTGACCGCCCCGCGTCCTGTGGCCGGAGGGGTGTCGCCTGCGCGCGACGACCATCCCGGACACGGGACGCGTTCGTGGACGTGCGGCGTGGACACACAGCATGCAGTGTCCGCGCCGCGGCGTCCTTCAGCGGCGGCGGGGTGTGGTGCGGCTGGGACGGGCGCAGGTGTGGTGCGCGGCGCATGCATCAGACCCGGTCCGGTGGGAACGTCGGCCGTGAGTGACGTGGAAGGCGGGATGTGACGTGCTGGAGCGGTTCGGTCTCGGCGGCAAGGTGGCCATCGTCACCGGCGCGTCCGCGGGGCTGGGGGTCGCCTTCGCCCGCGGCCTGGCCGAGGCGGGCGCCGACGTCGTGATCGGCGCCAGGCGCGCCGACCGGCTCGAGGAGACGCAGCGGCTGGTCGAGGAGACCGGCCGCCGGTGCCTGGCCGTGCAGACCGACGTGTCGCGGCCCGAAGACTGCGAGGCGCTGGTGGCCGCCGCGGTCGAGTCCATGGGCGCGGTCGACGTGCTGATCAACAACGCCGGCATCGGCACCGCCGTGCCCGCGCTGCGCGAGACGCCCGAGGAGTTCCGGCAGGTCATCGACGTCAACCTGCTCGGCACGTACTGGATGGCCCAGGCGTGCGCGCGGGTGATGCGCCCCGGCTCGTCGATCGTGAACATCGGCAGCGTGCTCGGCGAGACCACGCTCGGGCTGCCGCAGGCCGCCTACAGCGCGTCCAAGGCGGCGATCATCGGGCTCACGCGGGACCTCGCGCAGCAGTGGACCGGGCGGCGCGGCATCAGGGTCAACTGCCTGGAGCCGGGGTTCTTCCCCTCGGAGATGAGCGAGCAGTTCAAAGCCGGCTTCGTGGAGCAGATCGTGGAGTCCAGGACCGTGATGAAGCGGCCGGGTGACGCCACCGAGCTGGTCGCCGCGGCGATCTTCCTGGCGAGCGACGCGGCCTCGTACATCACCGGGGTGACGCTGCCGGTGGACGGCGGGGTGCTGCTCACCTAGCGCGGGTCAGGACTCCTGGCGTGCCGTGGGCTGGGAGGCGACGCAGACGATCCTGAGCTCGATGTCTTCGCCCTTGTCCGGCTCGAACTCCACCTTGGCCTCGCGAGCCGGGCCCGGCTCGACGGTGTCCACCGAGTAGTTCTGGGCCGGGCTCCACGAGCGCAGCGTCGCCAGGCCGCCCTCGCAGGAGGCGATCACCGTGCCGCCGAGGCTGCGGATCAGCTTGCCCTGCGATGTGGTCGACGGTGCGGCGGTGGCCGGGCTGCTCGGCGGAGACATGGTGCGCTGCGTGGCGGTGTTCAGGGCCGCACGGACCTCCGCCTGGCTGAGGACGCGGCCGGAGTCGCCGGTGAGGCCGGTGCCGAGGAGGGCGAGCACGCCCACGGCCGCGCCGGTGGCGGCGACGGCGGTGGCGGCCCAGGCCAGCACGAGTCTCTTCATCGCCTTCACCTTCCCCCATGTGCGGCTAAGGCCAGGTTAAGGCGACGCTAAGGGTGCCCAAGGCATGCTCATCAAGCGTCTACGTTCTTGTATATGGCTGACATCCTGCTCATCGAGGACGACGTGGCGATCCGTACGGCGCTCAGCCGCGGGCTGCGGGAGCTCGGGCATGCCGTGGCCTCGTCACCGGCGGCGCTGGACGGGCTCCGGCTGGCCGTGCAGGACCGTCCTGACCTGATCGTGCTGGATCTGGGGCTGCCGGACCTCGACGGGGTGGAGCTGCTGCGGATGTTGCGGGCCGTCAGCCGGGTGCCGGTCATCGTGGCGACCGCCCGCGACGGGGACGCGGAGATGGTGCCGGTGCTGGACGCGGGGGCGGACGACTACGTGGTCAAGCCGTACAGCGCGGCGCAGCTCGACGCGCGCATCCGGGCCGTGCTGCGGCGGGCCGGTGGATCGGTCCCCGAGCCGCTGGCCGTGGGGGCGCTGCGGGTGGACCCGAGGGCGCGTACCGCCACGCTCGACGGGGCCGAGCTGGATCTGACGCCGCGTGAGTTCGACGTGCTGCACTATCTCGTTGCGCGGCCCGGTGAAGTGGTGACCAAGCGGGAGCTGCTCACGGAGGTGTGGCAGCTGCCGTACGGGGGCGCGGACAAGACCGTGGACGTGCACCTGTCATGGCTGCGCAGGAAGCTCGGTGAGACGGCCGCGGAGCCGCGCTATCTGCACACGGTGCGGGGCGTCGGCGTCAAGCTGGTCGCGCCGTCATGAGGCGGTGGCTGGCGCTGCTGGTGGCGGCGACGACGTCCCTGGTCCTGATCGCCCTGCTGGTGCCGATGGCGCTGCTCATCCGGGCCGTGGCCGAGAACGGCGCGATGAGCAGGGCGACCGCTGCCGCCGAGTCCGTGGCGCTGGCGGTGGGCACGCCTGATCTGGCCCTGGCCGTGGAGCAGGTGTCACGGCCCGTGACGGTGTTCCTGCCGGACGGGCGCACGGTGGGCGCCCCCGCGCCCCGCACCGACGCGGTACGACTGGCCGCCACAGGACGCAGCGTCACCGCCGTGGCCTCCGGCGGCAGGGAAGTGCTCGCCTCCACGCAGTCGCCCGGTGGCACGGCCGTGATCAGGGTGTTCGTGCCGGACGCGGAGCTGACGAAGGGCGTGCGTGAGGCGTGGCTGGCGCTGCTCGTGCTCGGGCTCGCCCTGGTGGTCCTGGGGATCGTCCTGGCGGACCGGCTGGCGCTGGCCGTGACCAGGCCGGTGGACGGGCTCGCGCGTGTCTCGCACCGGCTGGCCGGGGGCGATCTGACGGCTCGGGCGGAGCCGGGAGGGCCGCCGGAGGTGCGTTCCGTGGCCCTCGCGCTCAACCACCTGGCGGGGCGGATGGACGAGCTGCTGCTGGCCGAGCGTGAGTCGGTGGCAGACCTGTCGCACCGGCTGCGCACCCCTCTGACGGGCCTCAGGCTGGACGCCGAGTCGCTGCGGGACCCGGAGGAGGCGGCACGCGTACAGGCCCGTGTGGACGCCCTGGAGCGCGCGGTGAACGCCGTCATCACGGAGGCGCGACGCCGCTCGGCCGGGCGCGACTCGTGCGACGCGGCGACGGTCGTGCGGGAACGGGTGCGGTTCTGGTCGGTGCTGGCCGAGGACCAGTGCCGCGAGATGTCGGTCTCGCTGCCGGACGCGCCGCTGCCGGTCGCGGTGGGCGCCGACGAGCTCGCGGCGTGCGTGGACGCCCTGCTCGGCAACGTCTTCGCGCACACCCCTGAAGGGGCGGCCATGTCGGTACGGCTTGCGACCCGTCCGTCGGGCGGAGCCGTGCTGGCGGTCGAGGACTCGGGACCCGGCTTCGACCCCGCGCTGCTGGAACGGGGCACCAGCGGCGGCGGCTCGACCGGCCTCGGCCTGGACATCGCCCGCCGTACCGCCGAAGCCTCGGGCGGCGCGCTGACCGTCTCCACGCCCGCGGAGGGCGGCGCGCGGGTGGAGGTGGTGTTAACTGCCCCTTAGCGCGCGGTTACCCGGCGCCGCGATTTCGTGAAGTCATGCAGATCACGAAGAAGTTCATCGTTGCGGGGGCCGGGATCGTCGCGCTGGTCGCGGGCGGGGGCGCCGCCTTCGCCGCCACTGCCGCCTCCACGCCCACTCCCGCCGCCACGCCCAGCGCCGCCCCCACGGACGCCGCCCCTACGGACGCCGCGCCGAAGGTCACCGCGGAGCAGGCCATCCAGATCGCGCACGACGCGGTGCCCGGCGCCTGGATCAGCGAGGTCGACTACGACCGCGAAGGCACGCGGCCCGGCGTGTGGGAGATCCAGCTGGCGAAGGACGCGCAGCGGCACGAGGTGGACGTGGACGCGGCCACCGGCAAGGTCACCAAGCACGAGACCGGCCAGGACGACCACGGCGGGCGGGACGACGACGGCGGGCGGGACGACGACGGCGGGCGGGACGACGACGGCGGGCGGGACGACGACCAGGGCCAGGACGGCCAGGGTCACGACGACCAGGGTCACGATGACCAGAGCCACGACGACGACTGATCGCGTCGCCGTCCCTCGCCGACCGGCCCACCGCAGGCAGCGGTGGGCCGTCGCCGTGTTCAGGCCTCGCCGGCGCCGCGGTAGGCGAACCACGGCATGAAGTGCTGGGTGATCGGACCGACCGCGAGTGCGTACAGCACGGTGCCGGCGCCCACGCTTCCCCCGAGCAACCAGCCCGCGGCGAGCACGGTGATCTCGATCAGGGTGCGGACGCGCCGGATGGAGTGGCCGGTTCTGGCGGCCGTGCCGGTCATCAGCCCGTCCCGGGGGCCGGGGCCACAGCGCGCGCCGACGTAGACGGCGATGGACAGTCCGTTGAGGAGGACGCCTGCGGCCAGCAGGCCGGCCCGCGCCGGGAGCCCGAGGTGCTGGGGGATGAGCCAGAGGCCGAGATCCGACGAGCACGCCAGGACGATGATGTTGGCGACGGTGCCGAAGGTCGGCCGCTGCCTGAGGGGAATCCACAGGAGGAGCACGAGAACCCCTACGACGGCGCTGATCATGCCGAAACTCAGGGGCGTGTGGCGCTCCAGCCCCTCGTACAGCACGCTCCAGGGGGTGACCCCCAGAGCAGCCCGGACCATCGCGGAAAGGCTCAATCCGTACAGCGCGAGGCCGATGAACAACTGGAGAAGGCGTCTCAGCGGACGCTCACCCAGGGGAACGTAGGTGATCGTCTTCTCCATGCCTGTCGCCTCCAGCGTGCTCGTGCGTCAATGCCACTGGCGCGAGTCTGTACATTGATTGGCTGCAACAGCATGGCCAATCTGGGGAGAGTGGCATGGTCGCCTCGGTTCCGTTCCGGCCGGTGGACAGGGTGGGCCGCGCCGAGCGGACGCTCGGGGGACGCCAACTCGCCGCGATGCTGCCCGACCTGGCGGGCACGAGACCCGCCTACCGCCACCTGGCCCAGGCGGTGAGCGCGCTGATCCTGGACGGGCGGATCGCGTTGCACGTCAGACTCCCCGCCGAGCGCGAACTGGCCGCCGCGCTCAACACCAGCAGGCCCACTGTCACCGCCGCCTATGACCTGCTGCGCGAGAGCGGCTACGCGCAGAGCCGCCAGGGCTCCGGCACCTGGACGGCCCTGCCCGAAGGGGCCACCCCGCGCGGCGTCACCCGGGCACTCACGCCCCCGGACACCGCGATCGACCTGGCCAGGGCCGCCCCCGGGCTACCGGAGCGGACGCTCGGCGACGCGCTGCGCCAGATCGCCCCTCAACTGGCGCAGTACACGCACACTCCCGGCTACCACCCCTACGGCCTTCCGGAGCTGCGCGCCGCCGTCGCCGAGCGATTCACCCGGCGGGGACTGGCCACCGTGCCCGAACAGATCCTGGTGACCGCCGGCGCCCAGCACGCCCTCACCCTGGTCCTGGGGCTTCTGGCCCAGCGCGGCGACCGCGTCATGGTCGAGAACCCGTCCTACCCGAACGCGCTGGAGGCCATGCGCCGCGCCCGGCTGCGCACCGTGTCCGTCCCGGTGACCGAGAGCGGCTGGGACATCGAGATCATCGAGTCCACCCTCCGCCAGACGGTGCCCCAGCTGGCCTACCTGATCCCCGACTTCCACAACCCGACGGGGCTTCTCATGCCCGCCCAAGAGCGCGCCCGCGTCCTGCGCGCCGCCCAGCGCTCGGGCACCTGGCTGGTCATCGACGAGACGCTGGCGGAGCTCGCCCTCGACGTCCCCGCCCCGCCGCCCTTCGCCTCGCACGCCGCGCCCGGTGCGAACGGCCAGGTCATCACCGTCGGCTCGATGAGCAAGACCCACTGGGGCGGCCTGCGCATCGGCTGGCTGCGCGCCTCCTCGCGGCTGGTGACCGAACTCGCCGGTCAGCGGATCGTCACCGACCTGGGTGGCTCGGTCGTGGACCAGCTCCTCGCCATCGCCCTCCTGGATCGGGCCGCGGACCTGCTGCCACCCCGCCTGGAACAGCTGCGCGAGCAGCGTGCGGCCCTGGCCGACGCCCTGGCCGAGCACATCCCGCAGTGGACCTGGCAGCCGCCCCTCGGCGGCGTCTCCCTATGGGTCGACCTGGGCGAGCCGGTCGCCTCGACACTGGCCGAGCGCGCACTGGACTACGGCGTACGCGTCGAGGGCGGCGCCTACTTCGCCACCGATCCGGGCCTGTTCGAGCAGCGTCTCCGCATGCCCTACACCATGCCCTCCGACACGCTGCGCGAGGCGGTGCGCCGCATCGCCGCCGCGCTCGCCGACGGCCTCCCGGCGCCGTCCGCCACCAGGCGACCGCACTGGATCGCCTGACCGAGATCAACAGTCCTTGAGCACGGTCTCCATGGCGTCCTTCTCCGCCGAGGTCACCCAGACGTCGTACTTCGCCTTCACGTCGATCTGACGGGCGATGTAGGTGCACCGGTACGCCTTGCGCGGCGGCAGCCAGGTGGCCGCGTCGGAGTCGCTCTTCTGGCCGTTCAGCGGGCCGTCCACGGCCATGAGGTTCAGCGGGTCGTTGGCGAACTGCTTGCGCTTGTCCGCCGACCACTGCTGCGCGCCCTTCTGCCAGGCGTCCGACAGCGGCACCAGGTGGTCGATCTGCACGTCCGTGCTGGTGTCCTGGCCGCGCTTGAAGTTGATCGTCTTGCCGCTGTACGGGTCGTGCAGCGTGCCGCTCAGCACGATGCAGTCGTGCGTGCCGGACTTGAACTTCTCGTCCACCAGGTCGCGCTTGAGTATGTCGTTACGGGTGTCGCAGCCGTTGTGGTCCACGTCCGACCAGGCGGGGCCGAACTTGTCGCGGTCGAACCCCGTCTTCGGCGCGCGCCCCTTGACCGACAGCTTGGCCAGTTTCTTGCGGGCGTCCGAGACGGAGGCCGAGTCCGCCTTGGAGTCCTTCTCGGAGGTGGACCGCGCATCCAGGCCGCCGCAGCCCGCCAGCACCGCCACCGTGGCCACACCGGCCATGAACGCCTGAACCCGCCGCCGCACGCCGTCTCCCAGACTTGTTCCGAAGTTTCGTAAAGTCTAGGTCAAGTGCCCATAAACGGCCCTACAACGCATCCAGGGCGTCCAGCAGCCACTCTGCCAGGTATCTGGTGAACGATGATCTGACGTAGACGCGGTAGACGTCGGGTTCCCGCCGCTCGAGGATGACCGACGTCCTGCCCAGGAGGGTCTGGGCGTGGCCGGGAAGGGCGTCGAGGTCTATGGGGCAGCCGGTGATCAGGACCTCGGTCGCGTCCGGCCCGGACAGCTCGAGGATCGTGCGCTGGCCCGACACGTCCACCCAGCCGGGCCGTGGCGTGACGTCTCCGGACACGAGCCACCAGGACGGGCCGAGGCGCAGGCCCGTGCCAGGGTCCGCGCCCCGCACCTCCCACATGGGCTCGTACGGGATCTCGCGCAGCCGTACGGACGGGGTGCCCGCCGCCTCGAAGCGGCCGGCGAAGGCGGCGGCGGGGCTCTCCGAGCGGCACTCGCCCCGGTACGGGTCCGGCCGGCCGGTCAGCGGGTCGCCGTCGCGGCGGGCGTTGCCGGGGTCGTAGAAGACGGGCTCGACGACGGTCACGCCGTGCGCGACCTCCCCGGCCACCGCCGTGAGCCGATCGCCGGCCTCGACGTTCCCCGCCATGGCCAGGCCGAACGTACGGCCAAGCGCGGCACTGGCGTAGCTGGAGGTCACGTGGCCGACCATGCCGGAGCCGGGTTCCCTGACCAGCTGGGCGCCCTCCTCCACGACGGCCGCCGGGTCGTCGGGCAGCAGGCCGATCAGGCGCTTGCGGCCCTGCCTGGCGGTGTCCGGGCGGGAGTGGGAGCGTCTGCCCACGGAGTCCGGCTTGCGGGTGGAGACGATCCACGCCATGCCCAGGTCCTGAGGGGTGACGGTCCCGTCGGTCTCCTGGCCGACGATCGCGAACCCCTTCTCGGCCCGCAGCACGTGCATGGTCTCCGTCCCGTACGGCACCGCCCCGAGCTCCAGCACCGCCTCCCACAGCGCCCTGCCGTACCGCCAGGGCACGTTGACCTCGTACGCCAGCTCGCCGGAGAAGCTGATCCTGAACACCCGCCCCTCGACGCCCAGCACGGGGGTGCCCGCGTACCGCATGAACGCCAGGTCCAGCGCCCCCGGCGCGACGACCGCGATGATCTCCCGGGCGCGCGGCCCCACGACCGCGACCGTCGCCCAGTGGTCGGTAACCGACGTGAACGACACGTCCAGCTCCGGCCACTCCGTCTGCCGCCACTCCTCCAGCCAGTCGAGCACCGCGGCGGCGTTGCCCGTGGTCGTGGTCGTCAGGAAGTGCTCCTCGCCCAGCCTGGTCGTGGTGCCGTCGTCGAACACCATCCCGTCCGCCGTGCACATCAGCCCGTACCGGCAGGCGCCGACGGCGAGCGTGGAGTACATGTTCGTGTAGATCCGGTCGAGGAACGCCCCCGCGTCCGCGCCCCGGACGTCGATCTTGCCGAGGGTGGAGGCGTCCATGGCGGCCACGGCGGTGCGGGCCGCGTGGCACTCGCGCCGCACGGCGGCCTCCATGGACTCGCCGTCCTGGGGGAAGTACCGGGGACGTTTCCACTGGCCGACGTCCTCGAACACCGCTCCCCGGGCGACGTGCGCGTCGTGCATGGCGGTGGTCCTGACGGGGTCGGACAGCGCGCCGCGGTCGCGGCCCGCCAGGGTGGCGAAGGACACCGGCGTGTACGGGGGACGGAACGTGGTGGTGCCCACCTGGCCCGGCCCGGCGCCGAGGAGCGCGGACATGACCCCCACGACCACCGCGCCCGAGGTCTTGCCCTGCTCGGCGCCGGTGCCCGCGGTGGTGTAGCGCTTGACGTGCTCCACCGAGCGCATCCCGGTCCCGGCGGCCCGGGCGAGGTCGGCCACGGTCACGTCCCGCTGCAGGTCCACGAAGGACTCCTCCGGCGCGGTCCCCTCGACCCACCACAGGGCTGCGGGCGGCCGCGAGGGGATCTCGTCGCACTCGGGCACCCGCAGCCCTGCCTCCGTCCACAGGCTCTGGTGCCCGGCGGCCTCCGCACCGGCCGCGTAGCCGTCGGCGACGGCCTCCCGGATGCCGTAGACGCCCCTGCACGCCCCGGCCGAGCGCTCCGCCTGCACGGACGCGCCCGGCACGAACGCCTGCAGGCCCTCGTCGAACCGCACCCGCCCCTGCGACTGGCTGAACAGATGCACGGCCGGGTTCCAGCCACCCGCCACGGCCAGCAGGTCGGCCGGGAAGTGCCGTTCCCCCACCCACACGCCGTCCAGCACGCCGTCCGCGTCGCCGGTCGTGCCGGTCACCACCTGACCGGCGAGCGCGCCGGACACCAGAGCCTGGGGACGGGGATCGACGACCGCGAGGACCTCCACCCCGGCCGCCGCCAGATCCCGCGCCGCCTCGTAGCCGGAGTCCGCGCAGGCGAACACCACCGCCCGCCGCCCGGCCGCCACCCCGTACCGGTTGGCGTAGGCGCGGGCCGCCGAGGCCAGCATCACGCCGGGCCGGTCGTTGCCAGGGAAGGCGAGCGAGCGCTCGTGCGCCCCCGTGGCCAGCACCACCCTGCGTGCCCTGATGTGCCACAGCCGCTCGCCGCGCGCCCGCCGCTCCACCGCCACCACGTAGTTGTGGTCGTAGTAGCCGACGGCGGTCGTCCTGGTGAGCACCCGGGCGGGCAGCGACAGCCCGGCCACCCACTCCAGGGCGGGAGCGCCGTCGAGCAGCAGGCGGCTGTTCAGCAGGTCGCCGCCCAGCGCCGGCTGGTCGTCCACGAGGATCACGCGCGCCCCCGAGCGTCCCGCCGCCACCGTGGCGGCCAGGCCGGCGGGGCCGCCGCCGACCACCAGCACGTCGCAGTGCAGGTACCCCTTGTCGCAGCGCCGGTCGTCCACCGCGTCGAGGTTTACGCGTCCCTTGCCGCGCAGGCTCCACGCCTCCAGCCCGTCGTACAGCTCCACGGTGGTGGCCGCGAGCATGGGGTCGGCGCCCACGCGAACCAGCGCGTTCGGCTCCTCGGGACCGGCGGTGAAGACCCCGCGCGGCCGTCCCAGCTCCACGCTGCGGCCGACCACCCGCACCCCGTTGCGCAGCAGCGCGGCGGCCAGCGTGTCACCCGGCTCGCCCCGCAGCGGGCGGCCGTCGAAGGTGAACCTCATTTCACCTGCCTGATCTCGTGGGTGACCGTGTGCCGCTCGACGTCGAACCAGGTCCGGCACCCGTGCACGTGGAACCAGCGCTCGCGGAACCAGCCCTTGGGGTTGTCGCGCATGAACACGTACGCGGCCCACTCCTCGTCCGCCACGTCCGGCGCGGGGCAGGCGATCCCGGCCTGGCCGCCGTAGCGGAACTCGGTCTCGTCGCGGGGCCCGCAGTGGGGGCAGTCGATCAGCAGCATCAGTGCGCCACCGCCGCCGCGCCGTGCTCGTCGATGAGCGCTCCCGTGACGAACCTGTCCAGCCCGAACGGCTCCGCCAGCGGGTGCGGCCGGCCCTCGGCGATCGTGTGGGCGTACACCCAGCCGGAGCCCGGGGTCGCCTTGAAGCCGCCCGTGCCCCAGCCCGCGTTGATGTAGAGACCGTCGACAGGCGTCGGCCCGATGATGGGCGACGCGTCGGGCGAGACGTCCACGATCCCGGCCCAGGT
The DNA here is from genome assembly GCF_040654115.1 of Nonomuraea sp. NPDC050786. NCBI lineage: Bacteria > Bacillati > Actinomycetota > Actinomycetes > Streptosporangiales > Streptosporangiaceae > Nonomuraea > Nonomuraea sp. NPDC050786. Next base: position 161,167 of record NZ_JBFAHJ010000012.1, on the reverse strand, counting down.
GCGCAGCACGCGCACGCGGCTGAAGATCGGGAACAGCTCCAGCGCCGCCGCCATCTGCGCCTCGATGACGTGTACGCCGCCGCGCTGCCCGTAGGAGTTGTACGCGTCGATGCCCGCCCCCATGACCAGCTCGCCCTTGTGGGCCTGGCTGACGTACACGTGGACGGCGTTGGACATGACCACGCAGTCGAGCACCGGCTCCAGCAGCTCCGACACCAGCGCCTGGAGCGGGTGCGACTGCAGCGGCAGCCGGATCCCGGCCTGTTCGGCGAGGACCGACGTGTGCCCGGCCGCCGCGAGCGCGACCTTCCCGGCCGCGATGCGCCCGCGCGAGGTCTCGACGGCCGTCACCCGGTTGCCCGCGATCTCGAAGCCGGTGACCTCGCACCCCTGGATCAGGTCGATCCCGTACGCGTCCGCCCTGCGGGCCAGCGCCCACGCCACGTGGTCGTGCTTGGCGATGCCGCCGCGACGCTGCAGGGTGGCACCCAGGACCGGGTAGCGGGCCCGGTCGGAGACGTTGATGATCGGGCAGAACTTCCTGACCTCGTCGGGGCCGAGCCATTCGGCGTCCACGCCGTTGAGCCGGTTCGCGTTCACCCGGCGCCTGCCCTCGCGCACGTCGCCCAGGTTGTGCGCCAGGTTGAGCACGCCGCGCTGGCTGAACTGCAGGTCGTAGTCGAGCTCCGCGCTCAGCCCCTCCCAGAGCTTCAGCGAGTGCTCGTAGATCGCGGCGCTCTCGTCCCACAGGTAGTTGGAGCGGATGATCGTGGTGTTGCGCGCCATGTTGCCGCCTGCGAGCCAGCCCCGCTCCAGGACGGCGACGTTCGTGAGGCCGTGGTTCCTGGCCAGGTAGTAGGCGGTGGCCAGCCCGTGCCCGCCGCCGCCCACGATGACCACGTCGTAGGACGGCCTGGGGTCGGGGTTGCGCCAGAGGAAGTCGGGGTGGGTCAACGCCTGATCTTCTCCATCCCGGGGTCGAACAGCGGCTCTGCGGCGACTTCCGCGGGGACGCGGCGGCCGAAGTAGGAAATTTCGACATGTGTCCCGGGCTCGGCGAGCTCGCTCGGGAGCCAGGTGTACGCGATGGGCCGCTCGATCGTGTGCCCGTACGCGGCGCTCGTGACGTACCCGACCGTGCGCCCCGCGTGCCGTACCGGCTCCTTGCCCATGACCACCTCGGCGCTGAGCAGCGGCACCAGCCTGCGCGTGACCTCGCCTGACAGGGCGTCGCGGCCGATGAAGTCCTTGTCCGCCCTGACCGCGAAGCCCAGCCCGGCCTCGTACGGGTTGTGCTCGGTCGTCATGTCCACGCCCCAGAGCCGGTACCCCTTCTCCAGCCGGAGGCTGTTGAACGCGGCCCGGCCGCCCGCGACGGCCATGCCACGCGACCAGAGCGTGTCCCAGAGCTTGAGCCCCATGTCGGCCGTGGTGTAGAGCTCCCAGCCCAGCTCGCCCACGTACGAGACCCGCATCGCCAGCACCGGCACATGCCCGACATACCCGCTCTTGCAGCCGAAGTAGCGGAAACCCTCGTGCGACAGGTCCATGTCGGTGAGCGGCTGCACCAGCTCCCTGGCCCGCGGCCCCCACACGCCCACGCAGCAGGTGCCCGGCGTCAGGTCGCGCACCCGCACCCCGCCGGGCGCGTGCCTGGTCAGCCAGTCGAGGTCGAGGTTGCCGTTCGCGCCGACCTGGAACAGGTCCTCCTCCAGCCGCGCCACCGTGAGGTCGGAGCGGATGCCGCCCTTGGCGTCGAGCAGCAGCGTGTACGTGACCGAGCCCGGCTTCCTGTCCACGTTGTTCGTGGTCATGCGCTGCAGGAACGCCGCCGCGCCCGGGCCGCGCACCTCGATCCGCTTGAGCGGGGTCATGTCGTAGAGCGCCACCCGCTCCCTGGTCGCGTACGACTCGGCGGCGGCGATCGGCGACCAGTAGCGGGCGGCCCATGCGTCGCGCGGGCCGGTCTCGGCCGCCGCATCCAGCAGCGGCGCGTTCGACTCGAACCATTGGGGCCGCTCCCACCCCGCCGACTCCAGGAAGAAGGCGCCCAGCTCCCGCTGTCTCGGGTGGAACGGGCTGGTACGCAGGGGCCGCGGCGACTCCATCGGCTGGAGCGGGTGGATGATGTCGTAGACCTCGACGAAGTTCTGCCTGCCGCGCTCCTCGACGAAGGCGGGCGAGAGCTGCGCCTGCTCGAACCGGCCGAGCTCGCACTCATGCAGATCGACCGCCGACCGCCCGTCCACCAGCACCTCGGCCAGCGCCCTGGCGACCCCGGCCGAGTGCGTCACCCAGACGGCCTCCGCCAGCCAGAACCCGTCGAGGTGCGGTGACTCGCCGATCAGCGGGAACCCGTCGGGCGTGAAGGAGAAGATCCCGTTGATGCCGTCCTCGTACGTGGACGCGGCGAGCGCGGGCATCAGCTCGACCGCGTCCCGCCAGGCCGGGTCGAAGTCCTCCTCGGTGAACGCCTGCACCGACGGCATGGCGGTGGCTCCGGTGCCGATCTCGTCCTGGGCCACCGGCATGGGGCGGTGCGCGTACGAGCCGATGCCGATGCGGTCGTCGTACTGGCGGAAGTAGAGGTCACGGTCCTGGTGGCGGAGGATGGGACCGGGTCTGCCCAGGGCGAGGGGGCCTGACCTGGCGTACTGGTGGGCCAGCGGCAGCAGGGGCACGGTCAGCCCGGCCATCCTCCCGACCGAAGGCCCCCAGAAGCCCGCGGCGCACACGACCACGTCGGCGGGGATCGTCCGGCGCTCGCCCGAGGCCGCGACCGTGACGCCGGTGACCCGTCCGCCCTTCTGCTCGATGCCCACCACCGTGTGCCGCGCCAGGAACCGCGCCCCGCGCTCCGTGGCCCGCGCCGCCTGCGCCGCGCCGCACGCGACCGCCGCGGCCAGCCCGTCGCCGGGCACGTGGTAGCCGCCGAGCACCTTCGCCTTGTCCAGCAGCGGCCAGAGCTCGGCGCACTGCCCGGCGTCGATCAGGTGGCCCTCGAGGCCCCACGACTCGGCCCAGCCGAGCTTGCGGTGCAGGTCGGTCCAGCGTTCGGGGGTGGTGGCCACCTCCAGCCCGCCGACCTGCCGGAAGCACGACTCCCCGAGCGCGCCGTACTTGCGCACGGTGTAGGCGGCGAACTCGGTCATCGTCTTCGACGGGTTCGTCTGGAAGACCAGGCCGGGGGCGTGCGAGCTGGACCCGCCCGCGGCGAAGAGCGGACCCCGGTCGACCACCGTGACGTCGGTCCACCCCCGTTCGGTGAGCTCGTCGGCGAGGGCGCAGCCCACGATCCCCGCTCCCACGATCACCAGACGGGGCCGACTCATGACGCCTCCGGTTGTTCCATAATGCGCAACAGGCACCGGACTACGCAACGACCATAAAGCCCCACACATCCTCGAACAAGCATGAGTACTCTGAACGCGGATCATGGCATGTCAGAGAGAGGCGAGATGGCGCAGCGGCGCTTACTGGAGGGGCTCGGCGTCTCCGTGACCGAGGAGAGCGCCTATCGCGCGCTGCTCCGGCACGGCCCGGCCACGCTGAGCGAGCTCGCCGCCGAGACCGGCTCGTCGGCCGCCGCCATCCGGCGCATGCTGCCCCGGCTGGAGGACCTCGGCCTGATCTCCCGCGTGGCGGGCCGCCCGCTACGGCTGATCGCCACGCCCCCGAACATCGCCATCGACATCCTCGTCGCCCGCCGCCAGGAGGAGATCACCCACAGCCGGGCCGCCGCCGCGCTGCTGGCCACCGAGGTCGCCGAGCGCAACGGGCCGCACCCGGAGGAGGTGCTCGAGGTGGTGAGCGGGCGCGACGCGGTGGCCCGCCGCTATCTCCAGATGGAACGGAACGCCACGCGGGAGATGCTCGTCCTGGTGCATCCCCCGTACGCCGTGGACATCAGCGACGACCGGGAGAACCGGCAGCGCGCGGCCCGCAAGGGGGCGCCCACGCGCGGGATCTACGGCCCGCAGGCGTTCGAGCACCCAGGCATGCTGGCCCACACGCGCCGCGCCATCGCCGACGGCGAGCAGGCCAGGCTCGGGCAGGTGCCGGTCAAGCTGGCCATCGCCGACGCCCGCACCGCCATCCTGCCCCTGGTCTCCGACGAGGACCGGGCCGTGGAGAGCGCGCTGGTGGTGCACCCGTCCGCGCTGCTGGACGCCCTGGTCGGGCTCTTCGAGACGCTGTGGCGGGCCGCCGTGCCGCTCCACCTGACCGCCGGGGACACGCTGGAGCCGGAGACGTGGCCGCAGACCCCGGACGCGGAGGTGCTGGCGCTGCTGGCGGCCGGCATGAAGGACGACGCCATCGCCCGGCAGCTGGGGCTTTCGCCGCGCACGGTCCAGCGGCGCGTGCAGGTGCTGTCCGAACGCCTCGGCGCCAGGACCCGCTTCCACGCCGGCTTCCTCGCCGCCCAACAGCACCTTCTGGAGTGAACCATGACAGACAGCGCCACACCCGGTCAGTGCGACTGCGGTGCGATCGCCGGCCCGCTCGGCCTGTGCGTGGACTACTACCACGCGATCCTGGCCGAAGAGCAGGCCGACCCGCGGATGTACAGGTGGCACGCGCCCGTGGTCTGCGCGTATCTCCTGCAGCATCCTTCCCAGGCCCATGAGAGGTACCTCGACGGCCAGTTCCGCCAGCTGCAGCTCTACGTGGACCAGGGCCTTGACGCGATGCTTCGCGTAGCGGCTCATCAGGTGGCACGGAACAACCACAGGGCGCGGTCGGGCTACGACCTGGCACCCCTCGCGGCCTACGCGCCGCTCCCGCAGGGCGGACCTCCCAGGCGCTTCCGCGCCACGTTCTGCGAGCTGCCGTACAAGGACGGCAGCTTCGTCGCTGACGGCCATGCGGCGTACGGCCGCCATATCGACCTCATCGCCGGCGCGACAGTGGAGTCCTGGAGATCCGTCCAGGGCTGATGCGCGGTCCCCGAGCCCGGCACGGGCCCGGGAATCACGCTTCGGCGGCGAGCGCGGCCTTCGTCAGCTCGGCCTGGCGCCGGATCTGCCCCATGACGATGGGGTTCACCTCCTTGGCCTGGAACGTGGCGACCATCTGGTCCAGCACCGCGTCCGCCCGCTGGAGGTCGCCCTGCCGCGCCTCGGCCCTGGCCAGGCGGCGCATCACCATGTTCAGGGTGATGTTGTCGATGCTCGCGTCCCTGGCGACCTGGCTGAGGTGCTCGATGCCCTCCTTCGGGTCCGGCGGCCGGATGCGCAGCCGCTTGCCCGCCGTCAGCGCCTTGAACTCGCGCTCGGCGTTCAGGCCCTTGACCATGCGGGCGTAGACGGCCAGCGGGTGGGTGCCGTACCGGTCGATGACCTCGTCCAGCGCCAGGTTGCCCGAGCGCAGCGTGGGGGAGTCGGAGCCGAGCAGCGAGAACAGCTTTCCCTGCTCCTCGCCCAGCATCAGCTCGGCCACCTGGTGGTCGTCGCGGCCGACCGGGAAGCGCACCCGGACCAGGCAGGCGGGGGAGACGATGCGCGAGCCGTCGGCGGCGATGTACTGGGCCCGGACGTGGTACTCACCGGGCTGCTGGAAGTAGTGGCCGTCGCGGCCGTGGCCGATGTACGCGCTGCGATACATGGCCGGATTGCCCTCGTCCAGCCGGATCTCCGGCGAGGAGTCCACGCAGTGCCGCATCATCGGCCGGTACAGCACGGTCCTGCCGCCCGGCTGCGTGATCGACACCTGGGTGAACTCGGTGTCGGGGTGCAGGTGGCCGTGCGTGGTGCGGGGCTCGCCCGCGCAGGAGAGCTTGAGCTCGACCACGACGGGCTCACCCAGCTCGAACGACTCCTTGGCGCGCAGCTCCAGCCGCAGCCCGGAGCGGTCCTCGACCGGCTGCTCGAACGGCACGATCTCGGCGGCCCCGGTGCCGAACGCGTTCGCGCCCATCGCGACGTCGCGGTAGAAGCCGTGGCGGAGGTGGACCAGCTCCGCGTCCGTGAACTGGAAGGGGAAGGCGGCCCAGTAGCCCTGCTCCCCACCGGGGAGGTAGTTCTGCACATAGTTCATCCACGACAGATCGCCGAAGCCGCCCTGCGGGCCCAGCGGCTGGGGCGGGGTGCCGAGGTTCTTCTGCCAGGAGTGCAGCAGGTTGAAGGCGTGCCCGAGCTCGTGCACGTACGTACGTAACTGCGCCCGCTGCGCCTGCGGCGTCGTCCCCTTGATCACGTCGTAGAACACCGCGGAGCCCTGCCGCTGGTGCGCGTCGTTGTAGTCGAACATGATCCCCCGGAAGCCGCCCACGTGCTTGCTCGCCACCAGCAGCCACACCCGCCAGGCCGGCGCCTCCCCGAACCCGCTGAACTGCTGCGTCATCGCGTGGTGCAGCTCGGCGTCGTCCCACGCGAGGTCCGCGCCGGACCCGTCCACCGGGATGACGCCCGGCCGCGCCAGGGTCAGCTCGATGCCCGCCTCCGCGTACGCGGCGCTGACGCTCAGCTCCCTCGCCGGCGAGCCGATCGGCCCGGGCAGCGTGCCGGTGCGGTACGACACGAACGGCACGGTCCCGATCACCGAGTCCTGCTCCAGCAGCACGCTGCGGAAGAACGGCGACGCGAACCCCACCTGGTACGTGCGCCCCGCGACCGCGACCGTCCCCGCCCCGTCGGCGATCGTGACGCTCACGTCCTTCACCGGGGTCTCGAACGTGAAGGCCCCGCGGCCCTGGACCCGCGCCTCGTCACCCGCGGCGTGCACGGTGGGGGCGTCGACCACGAAAGAGCCGACGTAGGAGGTCGTCGAGCCCGCCACGGTGAAGAGGTCACCGCTGACCCGGCCGGTGGGCCTGACCCCGTCGACATCGACGCGGAGCGCCAGCTGCGAGTCGCCGTCCTGCCCCTGGTAAAGCCCGCTGATCATGGGAGCTCCCTCGCTTGGGCCTACACGAGGGAACACTTCTCCCGCAGCGGGTGCCTGTCAACGCGATCCGCGAACTTGGAGCGCCGCCAGCAGCTCCTCAGACGCCTTGGTGATCGCCTCGACGGCCCGGTCGAACGCCTCGGCGTTGTGCGCGGCGGGCGCGCGGAAGCCGGAGATCTTCCTGACGTACTGCAGGGCCGCCGCCCGCACGTCCTCCTCGGTCACGCTCTCGGTGTACGGGGGGCGGAGGGTCTTGATGCTTCTGCACATGCCCTAACGGTAATAGCCGATCCGCTGGCTTATCTCCCGCGCCGCCTCGGCCAGCAGCACGCCCACCTCGGGCAGCCGGTCCGGCGTCAGCCGGTAGGACGGGCCCGAGGCGCTGACCGCGGCCACGACCGAGCCGTCGCTGCCCCTGATCGGCGCGGCGACCGCGTTCAGGCCGACCTCGAGCTCCTCCACGGTGGCGGCCCAGCCGCGCTGCCTGATCTCCTCGAGGCCCAGCGCGCCGGGCGAGGTGATCGTCCGTGGGGTGTACCGCGCCAGCTCGGCGGGGAGCCGCAGGGCGCCGAAGGCCAGCAGCACCTTCCCGCTGGAGGTGGCGTGGGAGGGGGTGCGCTGGCCGACCCAGTTGTGGCCGCTGATCGCCGCGGGGCCGCGCACCTGGCTGATGTTGACCGCGTCGCCGTCCTGTGGCACGGCGATGTTGACCGTCTCGCCGACCTCCTCGGCCAGGCGCAGGCAGACGGGCCTGCTCTCGCGCGACAGGTCGAGCTGGGCCGTGGCCGCGCCGGCCAGCCGGACGACGCCGAACCCCAGCCGGTAGCGCCCCCGGTCGCCGCTCTGCTCGACCAGCCCGCCGTGCTCGAGCGCCGCCAGCAGCCGGAACGCCGTGGACTTGTGCACGGCGAGCTCCGCCGCGAGATCCGTGACCCGGGTGGCGCCGTCCCGGGCGAGGATCTCCAGGATCGCGATGGCACGATCGACCGACTGCACCGACGTGCTGTTGCTCATAGCGCAACAGAATACTTCGTCAGCCTGCGCCGGCCACCGGGCTGAGCTGGGTGCCGAAGTCGAGGGCGATCTTCCGCATGCCCCCGGCCAGGTCGTCGCGGTCGAGGGCGTCGATGCGCTCGGCGGGCCCGGAGACCGACATCGCCGCCACCACCCGGTCGCCGTCCCACACGGGCACGGCCAGGCAGTGCACGCCCAGCTCCTCCTCGCCCAGGTCCATGGCGTGCCCCCGGGCTCTGACGCGATCGAGCTCGGCCAGCATGGCGGTCAGGTCGGTGATCGTGTTCGGGGTGCGGCGCGGCATGCCGGTGCGCTCGAAGACGGCGACCGCCTCGGCAGGGGGCCGTCCGGCCAGCAGCACCTTGCCCACGGCCGTGCTGTGCGGCAGCACCCGCCGGCCCACCTCGGCGAACATGCGCAGCCTGCGCGGCGAGGGCACCTGCGCGACGTAGACGACGAAGTCGCCTTCGAGCACGGCCAGGTTCGCGGTCTCGCCCGACAGCTCGACCATCTTCGTCAGGTACGGCTGCGCCCACACGCCGACCATGCTCTCGGCGATGCCGCCCAGGCGCACGAGGCCGCCGCCCAGGGCGTACCTCTTGTCGGACTCCTGGCGTACGTAGCCGCGGGCGAGCAGGGTCCGCAGCAGCCGGTGGATGGTCCCGTACGGCAGCCCGGTCCTGGCGGCGATCTCCGACAGACCCGCCTCGCCCCCGTGCTCGGCCAGCGCCTCCAGCACGTCCAGCGCCCGCTCGACCGACTGCACACTCATAGGGAGACTCCGCGGAGAGAGGCGTCCAGCACTTCGGCCGTGTGGGCCACCCTGATCCGCGCGCCCGCGCGCCGCATGGCCGAGGCGATCTGCATGGTGCAGCCCGGGTTGGCCGAGACCAGCAGCTCGGCGCCGGTCGTGGCCACCGCCGCGGCCTTCCTGTCGCCGAGGTCGCGGGCGGCCTCCGGCTGGAAGATGTTGTACGTGCCCGCCGAGCCGCAGCAGACGGCCGACTCGGGGATCTCGCGGATCTCCAGCTCGGGGATGCCGCTCAGCAGCTCGCGCGGCTGGGCGCGTACCCCTTGGGCGTGGGCCAGATGGCAGGCGTCGTGGTAGGCGACGGTGAGCGGCAGCGGGTGCCGCTTGGCCACGGGCCCCAGCTCGGCGAGGTACTCCGACAGATCGACCACCCTGAAGCCGGGCTCGCGCCCGAGCAGCTCGCCGTACTCCTTCATCGACGAGCCGCAGCCGGCCGCGTTCACCACGACGGTGTCCACACCGGCCTTCTCGAACGTCCTGACCGTCCTGCGTGCCAGCCGCCGGGCCTGGTCGTCGCGGCCCGAGTGCACGCTGAGCGCCCCGCAGCAGCCCTGGCCGCGGGGGATGACCACGTCGCAGCCCTCCAGCGAGAGCACTCGTGCGGTGGCCGCGTTCACCTGCGGGAAGAACTCCCCCTGCACGCAGCCGGTCAGCATGCCCACCACGGCCCTGCGCTGCCCTCTGGCCCTGACCAGGCGCGGCAGCCGCCGCCGGCGCTCCACGCGCGGGGCGAGCGCGGCCATGGCGCCGAGGCTCGCGTCGGCCCTGGCGAGGAACGGCGCCAGGCGCTCCGCCAGCCACATCGTGGGGCGCAGCAGCCGCAGCCGGCGCGGGTAGGGGAACAGGCTGAACACGATCCCGCGCACCGCCCGCTCCCGCGGATCGCGCACGTGCCGCCGCTCCACCTCCGCCCTGGTCTGCTCGATCAGGCGGTCGTACCGGACGCCGGACGGGCAGGCCGTGACGCACGCCATGCACCCCAGGCAGGCGTCGAAGTGCCCGGCCATCTCGGGGGTGATCGGCGTGCCCTCGACGTGCTGCTTCATCAGGTGGATCCGCCCGCGCGGCGAGTCCATCTCCTCGCCCCACAGCACGTACGTGGGGCACGTGGGCAGGCAGAACCCGCAGTGCACGCAGTCGTTGATCAGCTCGGGGTCCATATTCACATGCCTCCCACGAACCGGCCGGGAGACATCCTGCGCCCGGGATCGAACCGTTCCTTGACCCGCCGCATCAACGGCAGCGCGCTCACCTGCCCCCACCTGTCGACGCCCGCGTACGGTGTGGCCAGCACGTTCACGCGCCCGCCCAGCGCCTCGAGCCGCGCGCGCAGCCGGGCGACCGCCGCCGCCAGCTCGTCCTCCGGGACGTCGCCCCGGCCCTCCAGGTACGCCCGTCCCGCCGCGGCCGAGCCGCGGAACGAGAGGCCGGCTTCGCCGGCCGCGGCCAGCGCCTCCACCGCGCGGGCGGGCGGGAAGCGCGCCTCCAGCAGCACGTCGTCGTTGAGGATCAGCCCCCACCACTCCGGCGCCTCGGCCGTGACCGTGCCGTCCCCGAGCACCTCGCGCAGCGCCAGCGCCCGCGACTCGGCCGCCGACCCCTCCACCAGCACCGCGACCGTCGCGTTCTTGCCGTCGGGGCAGTCGATCTCGACGGCGGACGGCTCGGCCTGGGAGGCGGCCAGGCGCAGCAGCACGTCGTCGGAGACCTCGGTCTCCGCGACCAGCCAGCGGCGCTCGGCGGCCAGCGGGTGCAGCCGGAACGTGGCCTCCGCGATCACGCCGAGCGTGCCCTGTGAGCCGGTGAAGAGCTTGCCGAGGTCGTAGCCCGCGACGTTCTTGACCACTTTGCCGCCCGACTTCGCGATCGTCCCGTCGGGCAGCACGACCGTGATGCCGATGAGCAGGTCCCGGGCGGTGCCGTAGCGGAAGGCGCGCGGACCGGCCGTCGCGGTGGCGAGCGTGCCGCCGACCGTGGTGTACTCCGTGAACGGCGGGTCGAGCGCCAGCTCCTGGCCCTGGTCCGCGAGGGTTGCGGCCAGGGCGTCCATGGTCACCCCGGCCTGCGCGCGCACCACGAGGTCGCCTGCGGCGTGCTCGAGCACGGCGTTCATGCAGCACATGTCGAGCAGGACGTCGCACCGCTCGGGCGGCGGCCCCCAGTGCAGCTTCGTGCCGCCGCCCGCCGGCACCACCGCGAGGTCCTGCTCGGCGCAGGCCCGCAGCACGGCCGAGACCTCCTCGACGGTCTCGGGCAGCGCGACCCAGCGGGGCAGCACGCCGTTGACGGCGTCGTCCGCGTCCGCCTGCCTGACGGTCACCCCCATCAAAATTGCTCCGCCCTCCCCGACTCCACCAGCGGGTGCACGCCCTTGCGCACGCCCGGGACCTCGCCGCACAGGCGGGGCGTGGGGAACACCTTGCCCGGGTTGGACAGGCCGCGTGGGTCGAACGCGCATCGGACCAGCTGCATGGTGTCCAGGTCGTCCGCGCTGAACATCTTCGGCATGTACCGCGCCTTGTCCACCCCGACCCCGTGCTCGCCCGTGATCGACCCGCCGTGCTCGACGCACAGGTCGAGGATCGCCCCGGAGACCACCTCGGCCCGTTCGCCGGCCCCCGGCTCCGCGTCGTCGAACAGCACGAGCGGGTGCAGGTTGCCGTCTCCGGCGTGGAACACGTTCGCCACCCTGATGCCGTGCTCCTGGGAGAGCCGGTCGATGGCGGCCAGCACGCCGGGCAGGGACGTGCGCGGCACCACCCCGTCCTGCACGATGTAGGCCGGGCTGATGCGCCCGACGGCGGCGAACGCCGACTTGCGGCCCTTCCAGATCGCCGCCCGCTCGGCCGCGTCGGCCGCCACCCGCAGCTCGAACGCGCCCGAGCAGATCTCCGTGAGCTGCGTGAACTGCCGCTCCACCTCGGCCTGCGGCCCGTCCAGCTCCACGATGAGCACGGCGCCCGCGCCCTCCGGGTAGCGGCAGGCCACCGCCGCCTCGGCCGCCTCGATGGCGAGCGCGTCCATCATCTCGATGGCGGCGGGCACGATGCCCGCCCCGATGATCGCCGAGACCGCCAGGCCGCCCTGCTCGATGCTCTCGAACGCCGCCAGCACCGTGGTGACGGTCTCGGGCGCGCGGCTCAGGCGTACTGTGATCTTGGTGGCGATGCCCAGCGTGCCCTCCGAGCCGATGAACGCGCCCAGCAGGTCGTAGCCGGGGTCCATGCGGTCGAGCGTGACGAGGTCGCCGTCGGGCGTGACGATCTCGCAGGCCTCGACGTGGTTGACCGTGAAGCCGTACTTGAGGCAGTGGGCGCCGCCGGAGTTCTCGGCGACGTTGCCGCCGATGGAGCAGACCTGCTGGCTGGAGGGGTCGGGCGCGTAGTAGTAGCCCCGGTCGCGCACGGCCTCGGTGATTGCCAGGTTGGTGACGCCGGGCTCGACGACCGCCCTGCGGTTGTCCAGGTCGATCTCCAGGATCCGGCGCATCTTGGAGGTGACGATGAGCACGCCGTCCTCGCGGGGGAGCGCGCCTCCCGACAGGCCGGTGCCCGAGCCCCTGGCCACGAACGGCACGCCGAAGTCGTTGCACACGCGGACCACCCGGGCGACCTGCTCGGCCGTGTCGGGCAGCACGACCACGCCGGGGGTCGCCCGGTGGTAGGTGAGGCCGTCGCACTCGTACGTGCGCAGGCGTACCGGGTCGGTGATCACCGAGTCGTGGGGCAGCAGCGAGCGCAGGGCGGCCGTCAACGTTTCCAGCACCGATCCCCCCTTACCTCTGTTCTACGGCATTTGAGCATAGGCCGGAAGTGTCAGGAATTCGGCGAAGTCGTCGTCCAGCGCCACCTGCTTGAACAGGGCCGTCGCCTGGCCGTACAGCTTCTCGTCGTAGCCGGGCTCCTCGGCGATGCCGGCCAGCTCCTCCGAGATGATCTGCTCGACCAGCTCCTTCGTCACCTGCGCGCCCGTGTCGGCGAGCGTGATGTCGTTGTGGATCCACTGCCAGATCTGCGAGCGCGAGATCTCCGCCGTGGCGGCGTCCTCCATGAGGTTGTGGATCGCCACCGCGCCCAGACCGCCCATCCACGCGGCCAGGTAGCGCAGCGCCACGTCCACGTTGCCGCGCAGGCCGGCCTCGGTGATCCGGCCCGGCGTCTCGGAGACGGCCAGCAGCTCGGCGGCGGTCACGTTGACGTCCTCGCGCAGCCGGTCGAGCTGGTTGGGCCGCGACCCCAGCACCCCGTCGAACACCTCCCGGCACACCGGCACCAGATCGGGGTGCGCCACCCATGACCCGTCGAACCCGTCGCCGGACTCGCGCGTCTTGTCCGCCCGCACCTTCTCCAGCGCCACCGCGTTCACCTCGGGGTCGCGCCGCGAGGGGATGAACGCCGCCATGCCGCCGATGGCGTGCGCGCCGCGCTTGTGGCACGTGCGCACCAGCAGCTCGGTGTACGCGCGCATGAACGGGGCGGTCATCGTGACCGCGTTCCGCTCGGGCAGCAGGAACTCGCGGCCCCTGGTGCGGAACTTTTTGATCACGCTGAACAGGTAGTCCCAGCGGCCGGCGTTGAGGCCCGCCGAGTGGTCGCGGAGCTCGTACAGGATCTCCTCCATCTCGAAGGCGGCCGGGTACGTCTCGATGAGCACGGTCGCCCTGATCGTGCCGTAGGGGATGCCGAGCAGCTCCTGCGCCCTGGTGAACACGTCGTTCCAGAGCCGCGCCTCCAGGTGGGACTCCATCTTCGGCAGGTAGAAGTACGGGCCCTTGCCCTTGTCGATCTGCCGCTGGGCGCAGTGGAAGAAGTAGAGGCCGAAGTCGAACAGCGACGCGGAGACCGGCTCCCCGTCCACCAGGGCGTGCTTCTCGTCCAGGTGCCAGCCGCGCGGGCGCACGACGATCGTGGCCAGCTCGGCGTCGGGCCTGAGCGCGTACGTCTTGCCGCCGGTCTCGAAGTCGATCGTGCGGTCGAGCGCGTCGCGCAGGTTGAGGTGGCCGGCCACGCAGTTCTCCCAGAGCGGCGAGTTGGCGTCCTCGAAGTCGGCCAGCCAGACCTTGGCCCCGGAATTGAGCGCGTTGATGGTCATCTTCTTGTCGACCGGGCCGGTGATCTCGACCCGGCGGTCCTCCAGGCCGGGCGCCGGGGGCGCGACCTGCCAGTCGGCCTCCCTGATCTGCTTGGTCTCCGGCAGGAAGTCGAGCATGCCGCCCGCCGACAGCTCCGCCTGGCGCGCCTGACGGGCCTCCAGCAGCTCCAGTCGCCTGGCGCCGAACTCCCGCTGGAGAGCCGCCACGAAATCGAGCGCCTCCGGAGTGAGGATCTCGTCGAACCGGTCGAGCATCGGGCCGGTGATCTCCATGGGACCTCTTTCCGTATCATGGAAAATGAATTCTGGATTGTGGAAGTGAAGGTACTCCGCCCGCTGCTCCCCGGTCAAAAGTGGGGGCCTCTTCGGGGAGCCGTCGGGGGTATCCCCGATGCCGGCCGGGGCGTCCCCCGCCAGGATTACGGCATGAAGACGATCGCGATCGCGGGCGGGCTGCTGGCCTCCGCTCTGCTGCTGACCGGATGCGGGCTCGACGGCATCGCGGGGCCGAAGAACCAGGACACCGTCACCTACCAGGTCAAGGAGAAGGTGCAGAAGATCCACCTGAGGAGCGGCGCCGGCGACGTGGTGATCAGCGAGTCGGACACGGCGCAGATCAACGTCACCGAGACGCTCTACTGGAGCAATGACAAGCCCCAGGCCGAGCACAAGGTGGATGGCGACACGCTGTCGATGTACTACGACTGCCAGAGATCGTGGGGCTCCTGCGGCGTCAACTACAAGGTGGAGGTCCCCAAGGGCCTGGCGTTGAACCTGGACGCGGGCTCGGGCAACATCACGCTCAGGAGCCTGAGCGGGCCGCTCGACGTACACCTCGGCTCCGGAGACCTGGACGCCACGGGGCTGACGGGCAAGCAGCTGGTCGCCCAGGCGGGATCGGGGAACATGGAGCTCAAGTACACCGCCGCGCCCGACAGCGCCGAGCTCAAGGGCGGCTCCGGTGACGTCGTGCTCACCGTGCCCGACGGCTCCTACGACGTGAAGACCGAGGTGGGGTCCGGCGACGCGAAGGTCTCGGTCAAGAACGACGGCGCCTCGCCGCACAAGATCTCGCTGACCTCGGGCTCCGGCGACGTCACTGTGTCGGCTGGATAACCGGATGATTGCGGCGCGGATCTCGTGCCACCATCGTGGGAAGACACCGAGGTGTCCAGACGTTCCCTAATAGAGATGACACGTATGCACGATTACTCCGCACTCGACCTCGATGAGTTCGAGAACGGCGACATGGACCTCGAGGAGCGCCAGGCGCTGCGCCGCGTGGCGGGCCTCTCCACCGAACTCCAGGATGTCTCCGAGGTCGAGTACCGTCAGCTGCGGCTGGAGCGGGTCGTCCTCGTCGGCGTCTGGACCTCCGGCACCGTGGAGGACGCGGAAAACTCCCTGCTCGAGCTCAAGCTCCTGGCCGAGACGGCCGGTTCCGAAGTGCTCGAGGGGCTCATCCAGCGCCGCCAGAAGCCCGACCCGGCCACCTACATCGGCTCCGGCAAGGCACTCGAGCTGCGCGACGTGGTCGAGTCGACCGGCGCCGACACCGTGATCTGCGACGGCGAGCTGACCCCCGGCCAGCTCCGCCAGCTCGAGGACACGGTCAAGGTCAAGGTCATCGACCGCACCGCGCTGATCCTCGACATCTTCGCCCAGCACGCCAAGAGCCGCGAGGGCAAGGCCCAGGTCGAGCTGGCACAGCTGCAATACCTGCTGCCCCGCCTGCGCGGCTGGGGTGGCAACCTGTCCAGGCAGGTCGGCGGTCGCGCCGCGGGCGGCGTCGGCATCGGCGGCCGCGGCCCCGGTGAAACCAAGATCGAGCTGGATCGCCGCCGCATCCGCGAGCGCATGGCCAAGCTGCGCCGGCAGATCAGCGGCATGTCCACCTCGCGCGACACCATGCGCCACCGGCGCCAGCGGCGCGAGGTCCCGGCCGTGGCCATCGCCGGCTACACCAACGCCGGCAAGTCCTCGCTGCTCAACCGCGTCACGGGAGCGGGCGTGCTGGTGGAGGACGCGCTGTTCGCCACCCTCGACCCGACCGTGCGCCGGGCGCGCACGCCGGAAGGCCGGCTCTTCACGATCGCCGACACCGTGGGCTTCGTCCGGCACCTGCCGCACCAGCTCGTCGAGGCGTTCCGCTCGACGCTGGAGGAGGTGGCCGACGCCGACCTGATCCTGCACGTGGTGGACGGCTCGCATCCCGATCCCGAGGGGCAGCTGGCCGCTGTTCGCGAGGTGCTGGCCGACATCGACGGCGCCTCCGACGTACGCGAGATCGTCGTGATCAACAAGGCCGACGCGGCCGATCAGGACGTGATCGACCGGATCCTGCGGCGCGAGCGTGACAGCGTCGTGGTGTCCGCGCGGACGGGCCACGGCATTCCCGAGCTGATGGCGGTCATCGAGCGGGAGCTGCCTCGGCTGGACCACGAGGTTCACCTGCTGGTGCCGTACGACAGAGGGGATCTGATCTCCCGGGCGCACCAGGAGGGCGAGGTGCTCTCCGTCGAGCACGTGGAGGACGGCACGATCCTGCACGCCCGGGTGCTGCCCGGCCTGCAGCAGGAGCTGGATCGGGTGGGCAAGCCCGTGGAGCGCGTCTCCTAGCTCGTTCGGAAGTCACGGATCGCGGCCGGGCGGCCCCATCGACACGGTACGGTGGGGTCGCCCGTTGCGATGTCGCCCTCGGTGGGGTAGATCCTCGCCACAAAGTACGCATGCCTACCCAAAAGCGTCAGTGGTCCTCGAGTCAAGGGGTTGCTAAGATTGGCCAGGCCCATCGTAGGTCTGGTGTGATCGGGTTTCTGGGTTTCGGGTTCTGGGTTTCGGATGATGACTCAAGGTGTCGAAGTCGTCAGCGGGGGCCGTGGGGACGACGTAGGGCTGGGTGACGGCAGGGATCATTGGGCTTTCTTCCGAATAACCCTGTACAGCGAGCCCAGCTGTGAAATAACGTAACTGAACTGAAATCGCTGGATCATGACTCTGGCGATACGGTCACCGCACAACAAGATGCGGATGAGAGCAGGAGACCCCCCATGTCGTCCGGACCCGGAGCGGACTCAGTGGGCGCGGCCCAGGCCGTGCGCTGTGCGCTGCGTTCATGCCGGTGCGCGAGTGGGGGCTCACGCGAGGCGGTGATGCGGTGACCGTTCGACTCCTGACCAACATCGGCCGCCTCTGGACCGGCAACGAGGTCCTCAGCAACGCGGCCATCCTCGTGCACAACGATCGCATCGCGTGGGTCGGGCGGGCGCCTGACCTGCCGCAGAGCGTGCCCGGGGTCGTCGACGACATCGTCGACGTCGACCACGTCGAAAACCTGGGCGGCGCGCTCGTCACGCCCGGCCTCATCGACGCCCACACCCATCCCGTCTACGCCGGCAACCGCTACGCCGAGCTGGCCATCCGCACCGGCGGCTCCACCTCGGCCTCGATCACCGCGGCGGGCGGCGGCGTGGGCTCGACCGTCACCGTGACGCGCGGCACCGACCCGTGGACCCTCTGCAACGGCGTGCGCGAGCGGCTGCGCAGCTGGCTGCTCAGCGGCACCACCACGGTCGAGGCCAAGACCGGCTACCACCTCACCCGCGACGGCGAGCTGGCCGACGTCCGACTCCTGCGCGAGCTGGAGAAGGAGCCGATGATGCCGCGGGTGCACGTCACGTTCCTGGCGGGGCACGTCGTGCCGCCCGAATACTTCGGGCGTCAGCGCGAATACGTCGAGGCCGTGGGCGCCTGGTGCGCCGACGCGGCCGCGGCGGGCGCCGACAGCGTCGACGTCTACTGCGACGAGGGCCACTTCACCACCGAGGAGTCCCGCTGGGTGCTCGCCTCGGGGCGCAACGTCGGGCTGCTGCCGCGCATCCACGCCGGCCTCTTCAGCCGGCGCGGGGCCGTCCAGCTGGCCGCCGAGCTCGGCTGCGCCTCCGCGGACGGGCTGCACCACATGTCGGACGAGGACATCGCGATCATGTCCCGCTACGGCGTGCCCGCCGTCGTCTGCCCGGCCACGGCTCTGCAGCGCGGCCATCTCCCGCCGGTCCGCCAGATGATCAAGCACGGCGTGCAGATCGCCCTCGGCAGCGACCACAACCCCGGCTACTGCGGCATCACCTCGATGTCCCTCGTCATCGCCATGGCGGTGTCGGCGTTCGGGATGAGCGTCAACGACGCCCTGCGCGCCGCCACCCTCGGCGGGGCCACCGTCCTGGGCGCTCCTGACCGCGGCGTCCTGGCGCCGGGCCGGCTGGCGGACATCGTGCAGTGGGACGCCGACCACGAGGGCGCCTTCGCCTGGTCCTTCGGGCTCAAGCCGCGCCGGGTGTGGCGGGGTGGGACACCCGTTCAGTAGCTTGTCCCGGGTCATGCCGCCCTCGGTCGCCGTCGTCACGGATTCGACGGCCTATCTGCCGGATGTGCCGGGTGTCGCGGTGGTGCCGGTGCAGGTGATCGCCGGGGGTGTGTCGTACGACGAGCCCTTGTTCGGGATCGACGGCGCTTCCTCCGGCGAGCCCCCCTTCGGGGCGGGTGGCGGCGCGCCCCGGCATGAGCAGGCCGCACCCCGGCATGAGCGGGCCGCCGCGCCCGAGCATGAGGCCGCTGCTCCGGAGCATGAGCGGGCCGTTCCCCGGCATGAGTGGGCCGCACCCGAGCACGAGTGGGCCGCACCCGAGCACGAGTGGGCCGCGCCCGAGCACGAGTGGGCCGGCAACAACGGGACGCCTTTGGGTGAGCGTGGCGGCGGCTTCCGCGACGCGAGCCCTTTCCGTGGCGACCTCGCCTCTGCCAGCACCTCGCGCCCATCGCCGGAGAGCTTCGCGTCCTGCTACTCCGCCCTGGCGGCCGCAGGCGCGACCGGCATCGTCTCGATCCATCTGTCCCGGGAGCTGTCGGGCACCGTCGAGTCCGCCCAGACGGCCGCCGGCCGGGCGCCCGTACCCGTGGAAGTGATCGACAGCCGTTCGATCGCCATGGGCCTCGGCTACCCGGTCCTTGCCGCCGCCCGCGCCGCCGCGCGCGGCGCCTCCTTGGAGGAGGTCACGTCAGCCGCGCGCCGCCGCATGGAAACCACGCGGACGTTCTTCTACGTCGACACCCTCGACTACCTGCGTCGCGGCGGCCGTATCGGCGCCGCCGCCTCCCTCGTCGGCTCTGCCCTCCTGATCAAGCCGCTGCTCCACATTGTGGACGGCCGCATCTCGCTCCTGGAGAAGGTCCGCACGTCGTCACGCGCCATCGCCCGCTTGGAGGACCTGGCCGTCCGGGCGGCGGGTGAGGGGCCCGTGGAGGTGGCCGTACAGCACCTGGGGGCGAGGGAACGGGCCGAGGCACTGGCAGAGCGCCTGCCGAAGCGGCTGGCCGGTCTGGTGGAGTTGCGGGTGGTGGAGCTTGGGGCGGTGATCGGCGCCCACGTGGGCCCCGGCATGCTCGGCCTCACGGTCACGTCCGCCGACCGGTAGCTCCGTGCCGTTCGAGACCTCCGTGTACGGCCGTTGTCCACAGGCCCTGCACCCGTCTCCTCTCCATCCCCAGAACGCGGTTCGGGACCCCGGCGCCGACGGCTGAGAAGATACGTTCGCTGCCGTGCGAACCCCCGATCCCACGGCAGAGCGGACCATAGCCGAGTCCCGGCTACGGTCGATCAACGCGCCTTCCCGCCGCTCCCGCCACCCTCTCGGCCGGCTCGCCGGCGGCACGGGGGGGCCGGCCGAGGCTCGGGATCACGACGTTCCCTCCGAACCGCGAGGCAGAGGCCGCCAAGGCGGCCGGCACCCGTACAGCCCTCAGGGGAGTGGGCACCAGGCCGGCTGGCCGCCACCCCACCTCCAGGAGAGAGGGTACGAAGGTGAGCGGTCTCAGCAGCTGAGTCATGAGGAGAGCCGCTGGGGTTCCGCCGCCGTGCCCTCATCTCATGCCACAGACGGATGGGAGGAGGACACCACCCCACCCGCACCCCACGAACACCGCCCGAACGCGTCAACGTCACCGCATCGAAGGAGCGGCGGACCTGCCCCTGAACCACCCACCTTCCAGGCATTCCGCGCGGCCCTCGCCGCCCACGCCCCGACCCTGGACCCCGGAAAGCCCGGTCTTCGGGTCCTGCTGGCCGTGGGAGTCCTCGCCGCCGCCGTCGCGGCCTTCTTCCTCTGGCGTTCCCAGCCCTCACCGGAGCCCTTGCCACCGCCCACTCCGATCGCCGCACACACGACCCCGTCGCCGACCGCCCCGGCCAAGGTGACCGTCCACGTCACCGGGAAGATCCACAAGCCCGGCGTCTACCAACTCCCGTCAGGCTCTCGAGTCACGGACGCCGTGGAAGCGGCAGGAGGCGTGTCACGCGGCGCCTCCACCGGCACACTCAACCTCGCCAGACGCCTGATCGACGGCGAGCAGATAGTCGTGGGCGGCACCGCCACCCAGGCGGCCCCCGGAACCTCCGTCACGGGCCCGGCCGCCACCGCCGTGCTCAACCTCAACTCCGCCACAACCGACCAACTCGAACAGCTTCCCGGCGTAGGGGAGGTCCTGGCCGCGCGCATCATCGAGTTCCGCGACTCTCATGGTGGTTTCACCGCGGTTGAGCAGCTACGCGAGGTGACCGGAATAGGCCCGCGAAAGTTCGACGAACTCAAGGCGAGGGTCAGCGTCTGACATGACGACCCCGCGCGCCGACCAGGCTGTCGACAAGCGTGAACATGCCTGGCCACTCATCCTGCCCGCGCTGGCCGCCTGGGCGAGTGCCCTGACGCTACTCGGCTGCTCTGCCCGCACAGGCCTGATCGTCGCCATATCCGCAGCCCTGGCCGCCACGGCCGTAGCCTGGCACACCCGGCTCATGATGTCGTTCGCCCAGTCCATGACCGGGCGAACGAGGCTCGCCGACCGGCCGACCCGACACGTGTATCAGAGCCGTTGGCTTGGGCACTGGCTTTCAGCGCCCGGCTACCGGCTCCCTTGGCTTGGGCACCGACTTTCGCTGCCCGGCCACCGGCTTCCTCGGCTCCAACGGGAGGCACGGCGGTCAGCTCACCCGGCTCCATGGCGCAACATCACCATTGCCACGCTCATCTGCGCCGCCGCCGCCTCGGCGTCGGTCGCCTTCCGAGTCCACGCTCTGAGCACCGGCCCGGCGGCCGACCTGGCCAAGAAGAACACCTCTGTAACCGCCCAGATCGCCCTGACAGACGACCCCAAGCGGAGAGCTAAGAGAAGCGGCCACTTCAACCAAGAGAGCTACGTGATCCCGGCGACCCTGGAGCTCATCCAAACGCCCGGCACCCGAGAGTCCGTCAACGTCCCCATCACCGTCTTCGCCAGCGGACACGACTGGGGCGCCCTTCTCCCCAGCCAGCACCTTGAGGTCACCGGCCGCCTCGCCACGCCCGGCCCTGGCGACCTCGTTGCAGCCATCCTCCTGGTGCAAGGCTCCCCTCGGGTCCTGACAGCCCCGTCCGGCCTCCAGACGGCGGCGGGCACCCTCAGGTCGGGCTTGCGAGCCGCCGCCGACCCCCTTCCCGCCGATCAGCGCGGACTCCTGCCGGGCTTGGTCGTCGGTGATGTCTCACGCATGGACCCTCAGGTGGCAGCAGACCTCAAGGAGGCAGGGCTGAGCCACTTGAACGCCGTAAGCGGTGCAAACCTGGCAATCGTGGCAGGCGCCACCCTCGCCCTGTCCCGCCTTCTCGGGCTCCCCCTCCCTCTGAGAGCTGTCCTCGCGGCCATCGCGATGCTCGCCTTCGCTGTGGTCGCCCGCCCGTCGCCGAGCGTCCTGCGCGCCCTCCTCATGGGCCTGGCCGCCGCCATCGCGCTGGGCACGGGCCGCTCGAAGGACGGCCTGGCGGCACTGTCGGCAACGGTCCTCCTCTTGGTGCTGTTCGCTCCCGAGCTGGCCCGCTCGTACGGCTTCGCCCTTTCGGTCTCAGCAACCGCAGGCATCCTCGTCCTCGCCCCACGCTGGCGCGACCGCTTGTCGGCGTCGAGCGGCGGGAGCGCCGCCTCAGAGCGGAATGACACGGGACATGGCCCGCAGCCACACCCGACCCTGCCCAGGAAAGGCGTCCGGCACGCGGAGGGCGTCCGGCACCTGCAAGATGGCCGGCGCCTGCAAGGCGTCCGGCGCCTGCAAGGCGTCCGGCGCCTGCAAGGCGTCCGGCACCCGCAAGATGGCCGACACCCGCAAGATGGCCGGCATTCGCACTGTCACGAAGCCGATGAGTCATCGGGTGGCGGCGGGGGTTCCAAAAGGGCGTATCGGTTGCCGCGTTGGATGGCTGAGGCTGTCGCTGTGCCGGTGGCCGCGCAGATGGCGGTGACGCCCGTTCTCGTGCTCATGGCAGGGCAACTGACCCCCGTCGCGGTGGTCGCCAACCTGCTTGTGGCTCCGGCGGTGGCGCCTGCGACGCTGCTCGGGTTCGCTGCCGCTCTGGTGGCGCCCGTATGGCCCGGAGGTGCCAGGCTTCTGGTGATTCCGGCTGGTTACGCGGTCGGGTGGATCGTCACGGTGGCCCGCTGGGCGGTCAACCTGCCCTTCGCCACCGTGCCGTGGCCCGGCGGCCTTCCAGGACTGGGGTTGCTCCTGGTCGCGGTGGCGGTCGCGATCCCGATCCTGCGGCGGCGGGCCTGGAGGGCGGTGGCGCTGACAGTGGCCGGTGCTGCCTTGGTGGCGGTGCTGGTGATCCGGCCCATCGCCGGTTCGTGGCCGCCCAAGGGATGGCTGATGGTGATGTGCGATGTGGGCCAAGGGGACGGCCTTGTCGTGGCGGCGGGGCCGGGACGAGGCGTCGTGGTCGACACCGGACCTGATCCGGTCGTCATGGATCGGTGCCTGCGCAGGGTCGGCGTTGACGACGTGCCCCTGCTCATCCTCACCCACCCGCATGCCGATCATGTGGACGGCCTCCCCGGCGTGCTCAGGAACCGGCGAGTCGGAGCCGTGGTCGTCAGCCCGCAACGGACAGGCGCTCGATCCAGCGCCTACGTCTCGGCCACACTGGCCCGCCACCACATACCGGAGTGGACGGCATCGCCGGGGACCGGTTGGCGGTTCGGCCCGTCGGAGCTGACTGTGCTCGGCCCCGATCCCGCTCAGAGCGAGACGAACGGGCAGGGTGAGGGCAGCGCGATCAACAACTCCAGTGTGGTCGTCCATGTGCGCTGGCGGTCCGGCTCGATTCTGCTGAGCGGCGACCTGGAGACGGAGGCGCAGGAGGAGCTGTTGCGGCGGGTTGCGGTACGGGCAGACCTCCTCAAGACCCCGCATCATGGATCCAACCGGCAGTCCCCGGCCTTCCTGGCTGCTGTCGGGGCGCGGGCGGCGTTGATCAGCGTGGGGGCCGACAACGACTACGGTCATCCGGCCCCGTCCACGCTCGCCCTCCTCCGCCGTCTGGGGGCCGACGTCTACCGGACCGACAAATCCGGCGACCTTGCCGTCGTGGAGCGGGAAGGGGAGATTGCTGTGGTCTCGCGTGGTCCGTAGTCTCCACGCCATCAGACTCGCCTGAGGAGGCCGGGGACGGAGGAGGCTCTCGCGGCGGTGGACGTGAGTGTCTCTTAACTGGAGCGTGGGGTCCATACGGGGAGACGGCGGGCTTTGGCGGTGCTGAGGTGGGGTCCCCGCAACTACCAGGATGACTCGCGCGTCGATGGTGCTCCAAGGGCCTTCGAGTACCAGGTTGTCGGTGGTGCATGGCATGCTCCTGGCATGGCGGGAACCGATCCAGCACCTGTGACCCTGGTCCTCGGCGATGAGGAGCTGCTGGCCGAGCGGGCGGTCAGTGTGGTCGTCGCGGCGGCTCGGTCCGCTGACCCGACGGCCGAGGTGCATGACCTCGTGGGCGGCAAGGTCGGCGTCGGGGAGTTGACGCAGCTGACTTCGCCGTCGCTCTTCGGCGATCAGTCCGTGGTGGTGATCCGATCGGCGCAGGATCTGGCGAAGGAGGTCATCGCCGAGATCGTCGCCTATGCCAAGCAGCCCTCCGGCGACACCGTGCTGGTGCTGGCGCACCCGGGCGGGGTGAAGGGGAAGGCGCTGGTCGACGGGGTGAAGAAGGCCGGGGCCAAGGTGGTCACGGTCGACAAGGTCACCAAGGCAGGGGAGCGGCTCGACTTCATCAAGGGCGAGTTCAAGCGGGCCGGGCGGAGCATTTCCGGTGACGCGGCTCAGGCGTTGCTCGACGCCGTGGGCAATGACCTGCGGGAGCTGGCGGCGGCCTGCAGCCAGCTGGCGTTCGACACCGAGGACAAGACGATCAGTGCGGCCGCCGTGGCTCGCTACCACAAGGGCCGGGCCGAGGTGACCGGCTTCAACGTGGCGGACTCGGCTGTCGAGGGGCGCCTGGCCGACGCTCTGGAGCAGTTGCGGTGGGCTCTCGGCACCGGGGTCGCTCCCGTCCTGCTGGTGAGCGCGCTCGCCGGTGGGCTGCGCTCGCTGGCCAAGGTCGGCAGCGCGCCGCGCAACCTCAGGGGCGGGCAGCTGGCCAGCCATGTCGGCATGCCGCCGTGGAAGGTCGACCGGGTCAAGCGGCAGCTGAACGGGTGGGGGCCCGAAGGGTTGTCCAAGGCCATCCAGGCTGTGGCCAGTGCGGATGAGCAGGTCAAGGGTGGGGGAGCGGACCCGGCCTACGCGCTGGAGCATGCGGTGCAGGTCATCGTCGCCTGCCGCACGGGACGGTAGCGGGTCTCCCACGCCCTGACGTGGTGTGGGCAGGGCGTGGCGTGATGTGGCGAGCGGGACGTGGGCGGGTGGTGGTGTGCGCGGGGCGTGGTGTGGGCGGGTATCAGGAGGTATGGCGGAGGGGGCGGAAGAATGTGGTCAGTTCCCCATGCATCAGGTCCGGCTCCTCCAGCGCCAGGAAGTGACCACCACGTCCAGGTTCGCTCCAGTGGCGGAGGTCGGTGCAGGAGCGTTCGGCGATCGAGCGGGGGATCCCGGCCATGGACGGTTCGTGGCTGAGGGTGATGGCCGTCGGCACCGTGATGGGCGGGCGAGGGGTGTTGTGCTCCCAGTCGTAGTACTGCCTGAACGAGGTGCCGATCGAGCCGGTCGCCCAGTACAGCGTCAGGATCGTGAGCAGGGTGTCGCGGTCGAAGCGGGACTCCACGTCGCCGTGGCAGTCGCTCCAGTCACGATATTTGTCGACTATCCACGCAGCCAGTCCGGCGGGTGAGTCGGCCAGGGCGGCGGCGATGGTGTCGGGTCGCGTCCCCATGATGGCGCTGTAGCCGCCGTCCTGCTCGTCGTACGCCTCCTCCGCCGCCATGAACGCCTGCTCCTCCGCCGACATCGGCGGCTCGTCCAGCGAGGCGGGGAACGGTGGATGGATCAGGTGGATCCCGGCCACCGCCTCGGGATGGAGCGCGCCGAGCCACTGGATGGCCGCCCCGCCGATGTCGCCTCCGAAGGCGGCGTACCGCTCGTACCCGAGGGTGTCGGTCATCAGGGTGTGCAGCGTACGCGCCATCGCGGCCCGCGTGAGCGGCTCGTCCGGCAGGTCGGAGTAGAGGAAGCCCGGCATGGACGGGATCACGACGTCGAACGCGTCGGCCGGGTCGCCGCCGTGGCGGGCGGGGTCGGACAGGCGTGCCGCCAGGGGGAGCATCTCCAGAAAGCTGCTCGGCCATCCGTGGCAGAGGAGGATGGGCATGGGCGCGGGACCCACCCCGGGAATGCGTACGAAATGCAGGCCGCGCTCCCGGTGGTGCGACAGCGCGTTGAGCTCCGCCTCCCGGGCGCGGTAGTCGAACCCTTCCGCCCAGTACGCCACGAGCTCCCGCAGGTACGCGGGGTCGGCTCCGGCCTGCCACGGCTGCTTCCCGCTGCGGTCCGTGAACCTGGTCGCACGCAGGCGAGCCCGCAGGTCGTCCAGCACGTCGCCGGGCACCTCGATGCGGAAGGGGGATGGGGCCACGTACTGCCTCCGAATCGCCGGAAATGACGGGACTGGCATACCACCGGTGGCCTGACACGCTCAATCGGATTACCGGCGCGGAGCTCAGTGGCCGGCTTCCGCCTTCACCAGGAGCCGTTTGAGCAGGCCGTCCAGGAGGGCCTGGTCCGCGGGCGGCAGGGCGTTCACCAGCTCGGCCTCCACCTCTCCCCGGATCGTCATCGCGTCCATCCAGAGGTCGTGGCCCTTGGGGGTGAGCTCGACGTCCACCCGCCGGCGGTCCTCCGTGCTGCGCACCCGCCGTACCAGGCCCGAGCGCTCCAGGGTGTCCAGCCGGCCCGTCATCCCGGCCGGGGAGAGCAGGAGGTCGGCGGCCAGCTCGGACGGGGTGGCCGAGCCGTCGCGTGCCACGAGCCGGTGCAGCGTCTCGAACTCGAAGTCCTGCATCCCCACCTCCTTCAGCGCCGCCTCCTTGGTGTGGGCCAGGTGCTTGACGAGGAACTGCATCCGCGTCACGACCGCCTCCACCCGTTCGTCGAACGGGGCCCTGCCGCGCCAGCGGGCCAGGTGGCGATCGACCGAGTCCTCCATGCAACGGATCATACGGCCGTAAGTATTTTGTTGACGAAACATTTGCTGGCGAAATATCCTGCTGACCTGTGATCAAGCGACTCCTCATCGGGCGGTGCCTGTCCGCGCTCGCCACCGCGCTCATCCCCACCACCCTGACGCTCGCCGTCCTGCGGGCGACCGGGGACGGCGGGGCGCTGGGCATCGTGCTGGCTAGCGAGATGGTGCCGCTCCTGCTCTTCCTCCCCGTGGGCGGGGTGCTGGCCGACCGGATCCGGCCCGAACGGGTCGCCCTCCTCGCCGACCTGACCCGGTGCCTGTCGCAGGCCGCCATCGCCGTCGAGCTGCTGCTCGGTGTGAACCGGCTGCTCGACCTGGCGGTGCTGTCGGCCGTGGCGGGGGTCGCCATCGCGTTCGGCAGCCCGGCCGTGCCGAGGCTGGTGGTCGCGGTGGTGCCCGGCGACAACCGGTTGCGGATGAACGCGCGGATCGGCGTGGCCACCAGCCTGTCCGCGGTCGTCGCTCCGGCGGTGGCGGGGACGGTCACGCTGGTTGCCGGTCCCGGCTGGGCGGCCGCGCTCACGGCGGCCCTGTTCGCGTGCTCGGCGCTCACCCTCGGCGGGATCCGCACGCCCGCGGCGCCTCAGCTCAGAAAGGTCTCCTCTTTCGGCAGGGACGTGGCCGAGGGCTGGCGGGAGGTCAGGGGACGTCGATGGTTCCTGGCCTGCACGCTCGCGCACGGCGTGTGGCACTTCATGGCCGGGCTGTTCCTGACGCTCGCGCCGGTGACGGCCGTGCGGGAGCTCGGCGGCGAGGTGAGCTGGACGATCATCGTGCAGAGCGGCACGGTCGGCCTGGTCCTGGGCGTGCTGGCCGCTCCTCGGCTGCCCATCCGCCGGCCGCTGGTGGTGGTCCAGGCCGGTGCCGCCTGCTACCTGCTGCCCATGGTGGCCCTGGCCGTGGCGGCGCCCACCGCGGTGCTGGCGGGCGCGTACTTCGTGGCGATGTTCGGGCTGGGGCTGCTCAGCCCGCTGTGGGAGACGGTGGTGGCCGACGAGATCCCGGAGCGGGCGCTGGGGCGGGTGCGCTCGTTCGACCAGCTCATCTCGTTCGCGTCGCGGCCGTTCGGGCTGGCGGTGGCGGCGCCGCTGGCCGGCGTCACCGGGGTGACGGCGCTCGCCCTGACGGGCGGAGTGCTGGTCGCCGCCGCGAACCTGGCCGCCATCCTCCCGTCGCGATCCTCTCTCCGGCAGGCTCCCGCGGAGGAAGCCCCGGAGCGGGTCAGGTGAGTGCCGCCTCCTGTACGACGCCGTCGCTGATCTCGAGCACCCGGTCGGCCAGCGTGATCAGGCTGGGGTCATGGGTGGCGACCAGGGCCGTGACCCCCTCACTCCGTACGAGCGCCCGCAGCAGCTCCATGATCTGCCGCCCGGTCTGCGAGTCGAGCTGCCCCGTGGGCTCGTCGGCCACCAGCAGCCTGGGCCGGTTCGCCAGCGACCGCGCGATGGCGACCCGCTGCCGCTGCCCGCCGGAGAGCTCGTACGGCCGCTGGTTGGCATGCTGCTCCAGCCCCACCAGGGCCAGCAGCAGCCGGATGCGGGCCTCGCGCTCCTCCACCGGCATCCGCAGCAGCCGCATCGGCACCCCGACGTTCTCGGCCGCCGACAGCACCGGGATCAGCCCGAACGACTGGAACACGAACCCCACCACGTCCCGCCGCAAGGCCAGCAGCGCGTCCTCGGACATGGCGGTGACCTCGTGCCCGTCGACCACCACCCGCCCGGCGTCCGGTCGGTCCAGCCCGCCGATCTGGTTGAGCAGGGTCGTCTTCCCGGAGCCGGACCGCCCGCGCACGGCGACGAGCTCTCCCGGGAACACCGAGAAGGACACCTCCCGCAGCGCCACGACCTCCTTGGGCCCGCTGCGGTAGACCTTGCGCAGCCCTTCCACCACGAGCAGGGGCGAATCAGTCATCAGAGGGCTCCTCCCGGGCAGGCCACACGCCGATGTGGTCGGATTCGAGCTCGAGGCGTACGCGCCGCTCCATCTGGAGGGCGCTCATGAAGTCGCGTGGCAGCTGGAGCCGCCCCACCCGGTCCAGCACCGCGTACTCCTCGGCGACGATCTGCCCCTCGGCGCCCTCGCGCCGCAGCGTCTCGCTGCTGGTACGCCCGTCGCGAATGCCCACCGTACGGTCCACCTGCTCGGCCACCAGCGGATCGTGCGTCACGACGACCACGGTCACCCCAAGCTCCCTGTTGGCCTTGCGCAGCGCGTCGAAGACCTGCTCCGACGTCTCGCTGTCCAGCTCGCCGGTGGGTTCGTCGGCCAGGATGAGCTGCGGGGAGTTGGCGAGCGCGACGGCGATGGCCACCCGCTGCTGCTCGCCGCCCGACATTTCGGGAATTTTGCGGTCGGCGCAGTAGCCGACCCCGACCAGCTCCAGCAGTTCGAGGGCCCGCCCCCCACGCCGGCCGGCCAGCTTCATCGGCAGCTCGACGTTCTCCCGGGCGGACAGGTACGGCAGCAGGTTCCGCGCGGTCTGCTGCCAGATGAAGCCCACCACGGAGCGCCGGTACCGCAGCCGGTCACGGGCGTTCATCGACAGCAGGTCCATCCCCGCCACCCTCGCCACCCCGGCCGTCGGCACGTCCAGCCCGGACAGCACGTTGAGCAGCGTGGACTTGCCCGACCCCGAGGCGCCGACGATGGCCACCAGCTCACCCTTGTCGATCACCAGGTCGAGCCCCTGCAGGGCGACGACCTCGACGCCCTCGGTCTTGTAGATGCGCACCAGGTTGTCGCACACGATGTGCGCGTCGCCGCCGAACGCGGCCTTCTCCCGGGTGGCCCTCGCTTCCAGCTCGGACAGGGTCGGGTTCATGTGAGGTCCCCCACTCGCAGGACGGCGCCGAGGTTGCGGCGGCGGCTGATGGCGGTGTGCGCGTACGCGCCGAGCACGGCGACGGCCGCGAGCCCGGCGGCCAGCGCAAGAGGTATGAGCAGGTCGAGCGAGTAGTCGCCGACGGGCAGGCCACCGGCGTACGAGGCGAGGTTCACGCCGGGCCCCAGCGCGTACGGCAGCAAGAGGCCCAGGCCGAGCCCGACCAGCGCGGTGAGGAGGATCATGGGCAGGATCTCCAGCACGGTCAGCCGCTGCGCCTGGCGGTCCGACAGCCCGAGCGTGCGCAGGAACGACACCGCCCGCGCCCGTTCGGCGGCGCCGACGACCAGGGAGAGCACGACCGCGACCAGAGCGTACGAGCCCAGCGCCACCGTCACCACGACCAGCGCCCAGCGCACGGTACGGGTGAGCGGATCGTCCCTGATGGCGCTCAGCGCCCGCTCCTGCGACTCCACGCGCCCCGACGGGATCAGCCGCGCCAGCGAGTCAGGAGACACGTCTCCCTTGATCAGCAGCGTGTTCACGGCCGGCCGGGTCAGCACGCTCAGCGGCACGACGATGAACTTACCTTGGGTGTAGAAACCGGGCAGCGAGTCGATCACGCCCCGCGTGGCGAGCTTGACCCGCGACTGCCACCCGATCTCGAACGTCCCCCGCCCCCGCAGCTCAGGAGAGACCAGCGCGCCATCGGACAGGGCGGGCACGCTCACGGGAGCGCCGTCCAGGATCCGGCGCCACTGCGCCACGTCCACCGCGATGGCCTCCGCGCGCTCCGCGCCGTACCCGACCTGCACCCGTCCCGTCTGCGCGAGCACCACCTGCTCCACGCCGGCGAGCGCGCGCACCTGCGAGATCGTGGCGGCCGGGATCTCGATCTCCGACGTCACCTTGATCGGCGCGCCCACCTGCTGCCAGGACGCCAGCCGCTGGGTGCTCGCGATCCCGTCGGAGATCACCGCCGCGAACACCGACACGCCCAGCGCGGGCAGCAGGACCAGCACCGGCAGCACGCTGGCGGAGCGCGCCCTGGCCGCCCTGGTCAGCCCGAGGAACGGCACCGCCGCCCGCCCGCGCGCGGCCAGCCGGACGAACAGCCGCAAGGGGTACGGGTAGCAGCGCAAGGTGATCAACGCCGCCGCCAGCGTCAGCCCGACCGGCACCAGCAGCAGGAACGGGTCGCCCCCCGCCAGCCCGCGGGCCCGCAGCAGGTAGGCCCCCGCCAGCGCGAGCGCCACGACGAGCACCTCCAGCGTGATGCGGCGAGCCGAGACCCGGCCGGCGGCCACGTCGTCGCGGCGCTCGTGCAGCGGGCTCCGATGCGAGCGGGCCACCCGGGCGGCGGCGAACCCGACGGCCACCAGGACGACGACGGCCGGCCCCAGGTGCACGATCGGCAGCACAGGGCCGGGGACGAGGAAGGACAGCCCATATCCGGCCAGACCGGCGGGCACCACCGCGGCCCCGGTCACCGCAGCCGCGGCCCCGGCGACCTGACGCAGCGACCCGCCGCGCGCCCTGGCCACGGTCAGCGTGTGGTCGAGCCGGTCGGTCAGCAGCAGCACGGCCAGCGCGATCACGCCGAGCGCCACCGCCAGCAGCCCCCCGAGCACCAGGTACATCACGGTCTGCGCGGTGCCCAGCGCGGCCCGGAATTCGCCGAGCAGCTTGGGCAGCCCGGTCTCCAGGTGGTACGGGCTGCCCGTGGACTGCAGCGCGGCCACCCGCCCGAACTCGGTGACCGCCGCGTCCACGTCCGGCACGGCCAGCGCGCTCGCCCCCCGGGCGTCGATCGGCAGGATCCAGTGGTAGGAGAGGTTGCGCCCCTCGCTGCGGAGCGCGGCCAGACCCTCGTCGGAGATGAGGGTCGTGGTGTGCTTCTCGAAGTCCAGCGCGCCAGCCGGCTGAATCTTGGTGACCTGCAGGATCTCGAGGTTGTGGCTCCAGTAGCGGTCTGCCGGATTCCTGGCCTTGAAGATGCCGACGATCTGCACGGCGACGTAGTCGTTCTCGCCGAGCATCTTCCGCTGGCCCACCTGGAGACCCATCTCGCGCTGGGCGTCCTCCGAGACGCCCACCTCGAACACCGGGATCGTCGCGCCCTCGTACCGCATGGTCGAGCCCCTGCCGGGCGCGCGCCCCTGGACCCAGTCGACGCGCTGGTCCGCGTCCGAGAGCCAGCCGAGGTTGATGTACGTCTGGCCGCCGGTCCCGGTGACGGGCGTGCGGGTGGTCTTGGCGCTCATGTGGCCCGAGCCGGTGACGAGCGGGCGCAGCGCCGCGGGCAGGATCTGGCGCCAGCGGCGGTCGCGGAGGTCGAACTGGCCGCGTTCGCGCAGATCCTCCTCCGGTGAGCGCGGTTCCACGCTCACCGTCAGGTCGGCCTGCCACGCGGGGGCGGTGGCCAGCGAGCGGCGCAGCGCCTCGTCGAACGAGGACTGCATCGCCCTGGGCAGGCCCGCGACCAGCAGGCAGGCGCTCAGCGCCAGCACGAAGAGCACGGCCAGCGTGCCCAGGTGCACGCGGGCGAGCAGGGCGATCCTCACCGTTCCTCCACGAGTTGCCCGTGGTGCCCGCGCAATCGGCGGGCCAGCCCGGCCACGATGCCGAACAGCACGGCCGCCACCAGCGCCAGCATCGCGACGGTGGCGCCCCACGGGATGTCGAGCACCACGCCCGGCGTGACCGCCGAGGCCTGCCCGGTCAGCACGATGTGCGGCACCACCAGCACGCCGACGACCACGGCGAGCCCGGTGCCCGCGGCCAGGGACAATCCGATGACGAACGCCTGCTCCATCGCCAGCAGCCCGAACACCTGCCTCGAGCTCACCCCGAGCGCCCGCAGGATCGCGAACTCGCCCATGCGCTCCCGCGCCGCCACGGCCGCGTTCACCAGGAACCCGAGCGCCGCGAAGACCAGCGCCGCCAGGAACCCGAGCATCAGCGCCCCCTGCAGCCCGCTGGCCAGGGGGTCGTCCTGCAGCTCGGCCGCCAGCTCCCGCTGGTCGAGCGCGGTCACGTCCCACTCGGGCCGGGACTTGAGCGCCTTCACCGCGGGCGCGGTGTCGCCCGCCGCGAGCCACCATTCGGTCGCGGGCCTGGGCAGCTGCGCCGCGGCCAGCTCGTACGCCTGCAGCGTCCCCCAGTCGGCGAGCACGGCCTTCTGCCCCGCGGCGGCCGTCGGCATGCTCTCCACGACCGCCACCACCTTGACCTGGAGCACCCTGCGGTCGATGCTGGCCGGCCCGACCTGCCCGGCGGCCAGCTTGAGCGAGGCGGCCAGGTCGGCGGTGAGCACCACGGGCAGCGGTCCCGGGCGCGGCAGCGGCGCGAAGGGGGCCACCGTGGAGCGCGTCACCTTCGTGGCCAGCGGAGGGGCCGCCAGCTCGCGCCCGTCGGCGCTGAGGCCGGTCAGGGTCAGGTTCGCGGTGCCGTCCGGCGCGCTCGCGACGAGGCCGCGCAGCGACAGCGGGTACGTGATCTTCCCGGTGCGCCCGGCCAGCGCGCGGAGGTCGAGGTCGATCCGGTTCTCGCCCTTGTGCAGCACGCCGAGAGACAGGTCACGCCACACGCCCAGCGCGTCGGAGAGCACCAGCCGGGCCGGCACGTCCGCGTCCACCTCGGCCCGGAGCGTCAGCGTGGCCGGCTGACCTGGCAGGTCCAGCTTGCCCGCCTGGTCTCCCACCAGCTCGCGTGACATCTCGCCGACCGGCTGGGCTGACAGATCAGGACGTATGTGGAACAGCGCGCCCAGCTTGCCGGCGTCCACGCCGAGCAGCAGCGCGCTTTCCCCGCTCACCTCGGTCTGCCCGCGAAAGCCCGGCGAGTACGCCGTGACGCCCGGCAGTGCCGCGAACGCCGTCCCGCGCCCGAGCGCGCCCAGCTCCGGCCCGTCCGGCGGCCCCGACAGCCGCAGGTCGGCCCCTACCTGGTGGCGGGCCTGGTCGAGCTGCGAGGCCCGCCACGTGGACGCGGTGGCCATGGACACGACGCCGATCGCGATGGCCATGGTCAGCAGCAGGGCGGGGCCCGCGTACTTGAGCGGCCGCCTGCTCACCTGCCACGCCCCGAGCGCCGGTGCGAGCGTGGGCCGCCTGGAGGTCAGCCGCTCGGCCAGCCTCGAGATGCGCGGCACCAGCCGCAGCCCCAGCATGCCGCCCGCGAGCAGGGCCAGCGCGGGCCCGGAGATGATCAGCGGGTCGATGCCGAGCGCTCCGGCGGCCGTCGCGGTGACCGGCGCGCCGTAGTGCTGGAGCTGCCAGATCGCCAGCCCCGCCACCACCAGCAGCGCCACGTCCGCGCCCGCCCGCTCCATCAGCCCGCGCCCGCCGCCGCGGCCACGCGCCGACTGCTCCTCGACGTACGTGCGCCGCGCGCCCGCCAGCGCCGGCAGCACCAGCAGCACGGCCGCGGCCAGCGCCACGCCGAACGAGACGAGGAACGTGCCCAGGCCGGGGGAGGGCGCCAGCCGCACCCCGGACGCCTTGATCCACGGCAACTGGTTGACCAGCGCGAGCAGCGGCGGGCCCAGGAACGGCGCGGCGACCGCGCACGGCAGCGCCACCAGCAGCGCCTCGCCTCCCGCCAGCGCCCCCAGCCGCACCGTGCCCGCGCCGCGCGAGCGCAGCAGCGCCACCTCCATGCGCCGGTGGTCCGCGAGCAGCCGCGCGGTGAGCATCAGCGCGTACGCGGCCAGCAGCAGCAGCTGCAGCACGGGGATCAGCATCGTGGAGCGGGCCACCAGGGACGCGGTGTCGAGCTGAGTCAGCATCTCGGGCAGCCGGCTGGCGGCCACGCAGCTGCCGCAGCCGTCCGCCTTCAGCCGCGCGCCCAGCTGGTCGATCGCGCGGGCCATCGGGCGGAGCTGGGCGGGCGTCAGCGTGCGCAGGTCGGGCTCGGCGGTCCAGGTGGCGTTGACGTTCGTGGCGAAGCGGGCGACGAACGTCCCCCGGGGCACCATCAGCGGCCCGTACGTGGTGAAGTCGCCGCGCTCCACGCCCCGGCTGAGCAGCTGCTCGCCCGCCCACCGCTCGCCGAACGGGTCGTTGAGCTGGAACACCCCCACGATGCGCACGTTGACCGGGCGCGGGTCCAGGCGGCCCTTCGTGGTGAACTCCTGGCCCGTCTTGAACCCGGTCGCCGAGGCCGCCGACAGCGAGATCGCGGCCTCCACCCGGTCGCCGGCCTCGCGCGGCCAGGCGCCGGAGACGAGTCTGGCGTGCCGGTCGAGGCCGTCATAGCTGCCGAACCTGAGCAGCTCGGGCCGCTCCCGGCCGTCCTGGCCGGGCATGACGTAGGAGTCCGAGCGGAAGCTGGTGGTGACGGCGGGCGGCCTGGTGTACGCCTTGCCGAGCTCGGCGCGTACGGCCTGGTCGAACTTCGGGAACGTCTGCGCCGTCACGGGGGCGCTGATGGTGGCGGCGATCTGGCGGTACGAGGCCGTCTCCATCGTCCTGCGGACACCGGCGTCGGCGATGGAGGAGGCGTACATGGTCAGCGCGACCAGCGTGGTCGTGGCCAGCAGGATCGAGCCGAACGCGGCCAGCAGGAGCAGCGGCTCACTGAACGCCCGCTTGACGACCAGCGGCCCCCGCATGCATCCCCCTTTGCCCGTTTAGTGCACCTTCGGGCAGGTGTCGGACGGCAGGCAAGGTGATCTTTGCAACGGTGACGCACCCGATATGGGCGTGTGATATCGAAACCGTGACAAAAGAGTGCGGAAAACGAAAACGCCGCACCCCAGGAGGGATGCGGCGTCGCTACGCCAGGCGTTCTACTTGGTGGCCAGCGCCGCGGCCTGCTTGGCGATCGCGGACTTGCGGTTGGCGGCCTGGTTCTTGTGAATGACGCCCTTGCTGACGGCCTTGTCGAGCTGGCGGGCGGCGGCCTTCTGCAGCGCGACGGCCTGCTCGACGTCGCCCTGCTCGGCGGCCTCGCGGAACTTGCGGACGGCCGTCTTCAGGGAGGACTTGACCGCCTTGTTGCGCAGACGCGCCTTCTCGTTCTGCTTGTTGCGCTTGACCTGGGACTTGATGTTCGCCACGAAGAAGCCTCGGTGAGAGTCTGAAGTGATGGATGGGCGCGCGGGCTCGAGAGAGGGCGCGCCACACGCAGTTGAACAGGTTACCAATAACTCAGGTGGCTGCTCAAATCAACGCCAGCGCGTCATGTACTCCTGCCAGTCCTCCTCCGTGGCGGCGAAGTCCACGTAGAGGGCCAGGCCGAAGCGCTCCCGGCGACCGTGCTCCGTTAACGCGAGTTTAGCGCCCTCCGCCGCCATGGCGACGCTCTCCGCGCCGTCGGCCCAGGCGACGCCGTGGTCGTGATAGGCGGGAGCGCCGATGAACAGGGACTTGCCGTCGGGCACCAGGTCCAGGGCCAGCTCGGCCTGGCGGGCCACGTAGCCGCCGTAGAGGGACTGCAGGGGCGTGAACGAGTCGTACGTCATGACGGCGACCTGGTCCACGCGCTCCACGACCTGCTTGAAGTAGCTCTCGGACCAGTACTTGTCGTGGGCCAGGAGGGCCCTGGCGGTCAGGCGCATCCCCGGGTACGGCTCGATCTGCGGGGTGGAGGTGGACAGCAGCTTCGTGTGCTGCCGGGTCCTGTCGAGGAGCTCGAGGAACTCGGTGTCGTCGTCGCCGATCGGCTCGAAGTTGTAGTGGATGCCGTCGTAGCCCTGCTTCATGATGGCGGCGACTCCGGCCAGGACGTTCTCGCGGGACTTGGGGTCGTCCAGGTCGAGGCCGTTCTTGACGGACTGGCCGAGCCAGGCGGAGACGCGGACCTCGGGGAGGCGTTCGTGCATCCACTTCATGAAATTTCCGGCGTTGGGGTATTTAGCTGGATTTAGCGTGCCGTCCCAGTTGAAAGGGCCCGAGTGGACGTACACGTCCTTGATGCCCGTGGCGCGCAGCCGGACCACCAGCCGCTCGACGTCACGCTCCGTACGGCGGCCGTCCACCCACATGTGGCCCAGCCACAGGGCGTCGTTGCCCGTGCTCTTCGCCCAGGCCGCCGGGGCACCGGTAAACTGGACCCGGAGCGCGGCGGCGAGCAGAGCGGCCAACGCGACCACGATGACCAAGGCAAGCGCGAGCAGGCGCAGGCCGCGGCGGATGACGGTTCGGGCATTCATCCGGGCATGTCACCATGAAAGACGCTTGACCTCAACCCTGTCGAAACGGACTTCGGTGCGCACTCAGCCTGGCCAGACCGACCCCGCGTTGATCCGCAACTTCTGCATCATCGCGCACATCGACCATGGCAAGTCGACCCTTGCCGACCGGATGCTCCAGATCACCGGCGTGGTCGACGACCGCTCCATGCGCGCGCAATACCTCGACAGGATGGACATCGAGCGCGAACGCGGCATCACGATCAAGTCGCAGGCCGTGCGGCTGCCGTGGGACGGCCACGTGCTCAACATGATCGACACGCCCGGCCACGTCGACTTCACCTATGAGGTCTCCAGGTCGCTGCAGGCGTGCGAGGGCGCCATCCTGCTGGTCGACGCCGCCCAGGGCATCGAGGCGCAGACGCTGGCCAACCTCTACCTGGCCATGAACGCCGACCTGCACATCATCCCCGTGCTCAACAAGATCGACCTGCCCGCGGCGCAGCCGGAGAAGTTCGCCGAGGAGCTGGCGGGGCTGATCGGCTGCGACCCGTCCGACGTGCTCAAGGTGTCGGGCAAGACCGGCGAGGGCGTGCGCGAGCTGCTCGACCACGTGGTCAACACGGTGCCCGCCCCGGTGGGCAAGGCCGACGCGGCCGCCCGCGCGCTGATCTTCGACTCGGTGTACGACACGTACCGCGGCGTCGTCACGTACGTGCGGGTCGTGGACGGCCACCTGGGCAAGCGCGAGCGCATCCTCATGATGTCCACCAGCGCCACCCACGAGACGCTGGAGATCGGCGTCATCTCGCCCGAGCCCAAGCCCGCCGACCTCGGCCTGGGCGTCGGCGAGGTGGGCTACCTCATCACGGGCGTCAAGGACGTCCGCCAGTCGCGCGTGGGTGACACCGTCACCTCGGCCGCCAAGCCCGCCGGCGACATGCTGGCCGGCTACGAGCACCCGAAGCCCATGGTGTTCTCCGGCCTCTATCCGATCGACGGCGACGAATACCCCGAGCTGCGCGAGGCGCTCGACAAGCTGCAGCTCAACGACGCGGCGCTGGTCTACGAGCCGGAGACCTCGGCGGCGCTCGGGTTCGGCTTCCGGGTCGGGTTCCTCGGGCTGCTGCACATGGAGATCGTGCGCGAGCGGCTGGAGCGCGAGTTCGGCCTGTCGCTGATCTCCACCGCGCCCAACGTGGTCTACCGCGTGGTCATGGAGGACGGCAAGGAGCTCACCGTCACCAACCCGTCGGAGTTCCCGACGGGCGGGAAGATCGCGCAGGTCTTCGAGCCGGTCACCAAGTCGACGATCCTGGCGCCGGCCGAGTTCATCGGGGCGATCATGGAGATCTGCCAGGGGCGGCGCGGGCAGCTGCTGGGCATGGATTACCTGTCGGAGGACCGGGTCGAGATCCGCTACACGCTGCCGCTCGGCGAGATCATCTTTGACTTCTTCGACCAGCTCAAGTCGCGCACCCGTGGCTACGCCTCGCTCGACTACGAGCCGGCCGGCGAGCAGGAGGCCGACCTGGTCAAGGTCGACATCCTGCTGCAGGGTGAGGCGGTCGACGCGTTCAGCGCCATCGTTCACAAGGACAAGGCCTACACGTACGGCGTCGACATGGCGAAGAAGCTGCGGGAGCTGATCCCCAGGCAGCAGTTCGAGGTGCCGATCCAGGCCGCCATCGGGGCCCGGGTCATCGCCCGCGAGAACATCCGCGCCATCCGCAAGGACGTCCTGGCCAAGTGCTACGGCGGTGACATCTCCCGTAAGCGCAAGCTGCTGGAGAAGCAGAAGGAAGGCAAGAAGCGGATGAAGATGGTCGGGCGCGTGGAGGTCCCGCAGGAGGCCTTCGTCGCCGCGCTGGCCACCGACTCCAGCGCCGACAAGAAGAAATGAACCGCCTAGTCTGAAACCATGGAAGTGGTGCAGACGGCGCGATTGGTGCTCTCTCGGGTCACGCCCGACGATCTGGCCGCTGTCCACGAGATCCACTCCGACCCCCGGACGAACGTCTACAACCCCGCCGGCCCGACTCCCGATCTGGAGTCGAGCCGGGCCATGCTGGATCTGTGGCTGTCCGACTGGGCCGAGCGCGGGCTCGGCTACTGGGCGGCGCGGGCCGCGGGGGAGTCGGAGGTGCTCGGCTTCGGCGGGCTGCGCCACGCTCTCCTCGGCGGGGAGCACGTGCTGAACCTCTACTACCGCTTCCGGCCGTCCGCCTGGGGGCACGGGTACGCGGGTGAGCTCGTGGAGGCGGCGCTGCGGATCGGCAAGGACCTCGGGACGGTCGTGGCGGTGATCCGCGACATCAACGAGCCGTCGCACCGCGTGGCGGAGCGGGCCGGCATGCGCAAGGACCGGACGATCCCGTACGGGGGCGTGCCGAGCGACGTCTACGTGGCCTGACCCGCTCCTCTGCGCCACGCGTACCCCACAAGCGTCAGGGCCCCGAATACGCCCTGAGCCGCCAGGAACCAGCCCAGCGCGCCGGGCGGGGAGAGCAGGGCCGCGATGGCGGGCAGGCATCCGAGCACGGCGAGGTCCGCCCCGGTGGCGGCCCAGAGCAGCGGGCCGGTCGGGATCGCGCCGCCCGGCGTGTCGATGACCGGCATGGAGTGGTCGACCGGTCCGCGCCCGGCCATCCGCAGCGCACCGGCGGCCAGCGCGGGAGCGACCAGCGGCCCGAACAGCCACCAGCCCCCGGAGAACGCGCTCAGTCCGGCCGTCCCCACGCTCCACGCTCCCGGGACGGCCGTTCCGACGCTCGCCCACGCTCCCAGGCCGGCCAGCGCCAGGCTTGCCGACACGCTCAGGCCGGCCAGCGCCAGGGTTGCCCACGCGCCGCTCAGCACCATCGGCAGCAGCGCGCGGGCCGCGAGCGCGGGGCGGTGCCCGACGCCGACGATCCGGGAAAGGGCCGGGTTGTCGCGGTCCCAGCGCGCACCTGACACGCCCGCCGCCGCCACGGCCAGCGCCCCCGCCAGCACGACCGCCCCCGATGCCGCCGGACCCGCGCCTGCCTGGGCCAGCACGACGGGCAACCCGGCCGCCCCGGACATGGCCGCCAGCCGCCCGGGCCTGCGTGCCAGCCGCCGCCAGTCCTGCCAGGCCAGCGCGAGCGGCGCCGGCAGCGACGGCCACCGCCGCGACCTGAGCGTCCTGGCCCGCCAGTGGTTCTCCTCGGCGATCCAGGTGAGCGCGCCGGGATCGAGCCCCACGGCGGCGTCCGCCACGTGGCCCGCGCGGGTGGACGAGGCCAGGAGGATACGGGTGGGGATCCGGTCGAGCGACGCCCACGCCCGCCGTACCAGCAGCGCGGAGACCACGGCAGCCGTGGAGGCGGACGCGGCGACCGTCGTGAGGGGGGCGCTCGCGGCAACGGCGAGCACCGTACGGGCCTGACCGCTCACCGCCACCACCGCCAGCACCAGCAGCGCGACCATCGCCGCCGTCAGCCAGAACTGCCAGGACTGGGAGGCCTGGCCGAGCACCGCCAGCGCCATCCCGCCCACGGCCGCCGACACTCCCAGCACCAGCGCGCCGAGCAGCCGCCAGACGAGCTGGTCGGGCGCGCCCAGCACCGCCAGCAGCCCCAGCCCGAGCGCCGCACCCGCCACCACCGCGACCATGATCAGCACCCGGCCGGTACGCGCGAGCAGGCGCCGCCGGTTGAGCGGCGAGAGCAGGAGCCAGGACGCGTCGGCGGGAGACAGCAGTACGGGCCCCGCCGTCCGGGCCGCGAAGAGGAATCCGGCCAGCGCCAACGCGACCAGCGCCGCACCCGCGCTCATGCGCGCGGGATCGACCGGTCCGGCCAGCCCGGTGAGCACGGTGGACACCGGCCGGCCGAGCACCGCGAGGAGCATCGCCAGGCCGAAGCCGGAGACGTACCGGTCGAGGAGGCCCCGCGGGGCTCGGCCGCGCGAGCGGACGTATGCCCGCACCGACCGCACGTTGCCCTCGGCCCCGCTCGTCACGCGACCACCCCTGAAGGCGAGACCTGGCGGGCGCGGGCGGCCAGGCCATGGTCGTGCGTGGCCATGACCACCGTGCCGCCCTCAGCCGCGTACTCACCGAGCAGGCCGGCCAGCCGGGCCCGGAACTCGGCGTCCAGCCCGCGTTCCGGCTCGTCCAGCAGCAGCAACGCGCTGGGCCTGAGCAATGCGGCGGCCAGGGCGAGGCGCTGGCGCTGGCCGGTGGACAGGTTCAGCGGCACCGAGTCAGCCCGCTCCACCAGCGCGAACTCCTCCAGCGCCGACTCGACCGTCATGCGCGCCCGAGCATGCACGGCTCCCACCAGCTCCAGGTGCTCGCGGGCGGTGAGCCCCGGGTACCAGGCGGGCTCGTCGCCCAGCAGCGCGACCTCGCGCCAGAACGCGGCATCGTCGGCCGGCGCCCTCCCGAACACCCGCACCTCACCCGAGGCGGCGGGTTGGAGCCCGGCCAGGCAGCGCAGCAGGGTCGACTTGCCGGATCCGTTCGGGCCGACCACGGCCACGATCTCGCCCGCTGAGACGGTCAGCTCCATGCCTCGCAGTACGGGGTTGCCGCCCAGGTCGACCGTGAGGTCATGAACGTTGATGATCGAGTCGTACACCGTTCGAGCGTAGCCACTGGCGTGGCCGGTGGGGCGGGCGGGCGATCATCGGGGGATTTTCTGTCGGTGCCATCGCCTACCTTTCTGTTCCGAACACCAGTGCGACTGGAGGGTGACGTGATTGCTTCTGAGCGCTTTGAGCGTGCTGCCGTGCTGGGGGTCGCCGTGGCTGAGGAGACTCGACGGCTGCTGCGACTCCACCTGGCTTCAGGGCAGGAGGGGGGCGACGGCGAGGTGCTCGTCGATGTGCCCTATCCCGACGCGGTCGTGGTGACGGCGCTGCTGGACGTGGCGGCGGAGTGTTTCGGTGAGCGGGGCGACTCGGTCGAGGAGACCAGGCAGGCGGCGTTGGAGACGTTGTTACAGCTGGCCGGGTTCGATGGCGAGTCCCAGCTCAACGCGGGCTGAGCCGGTCCCGTCGGCCCTGTGGCCACATGCCCGCCGCCTCAGGCGCCGATTCACGGCTCGCGACCCGACCGCTCATGCCGCCCGAGGCTCGTCCGTGGTCCGCGCGGCGGGCCTCCGGGCCAGGGAGCCCGGTGGCGGTCTCCCTGGCGGCGGGACGGGTCCGGGCTGCGGTGTCCGTGGCGGCGGGACGGGTCCGGGCTGCGGTGTCCGTGGCGGCGGGGCGGGTCCGGGGTGGCAGTCTCCCTGGCAGCGGAGGCGGTGCGGCCGAGGTCTCGGCGCGGCGGCCGTCTTCGTGCGGCGGGGAGGCAGCTCAGTGCGGCGGCGGTCCTCGTGCGACGGAAAGGCGGCTCAGTGCGGGTGCGCTATGCCGTGGCGGAAGGCGTAGGTGACCGCCTGCGCCCGGTCCCGCAGGTGCGCCTTGGCGAAGAGGTTGTTGATGTGGGTCTTGACGGTGGCCTCCGTGACATGCAGGCGGGAGGCGATCTCGGCGTTCGAGAGGCCGTCGGCGATGAGGGCCAGCACCTCGCCCTCACGCCGGGTCAACCCGTGCGGTAGCGCGCCCGGAGACGCCGGGGTGGTGGTTTCAGCAGGAGGTACGGGGATCGTGGCGGGTTGGGAGGGAGATGTCGACATCGTGTCCAGGAGGCGGCGTTGGACGGTGGGGTCGAGTTGGGCGTCGCCGCGCATCACCGTGGCGACGGCTCTGGCGATGTCGTCGGAGTCGGCGTCCTTGGTGAGGAAGCCGCGCGCACCGGCTTTCAGCGCGGCGAAGACGGACTCGTCGTCGGAGTACGTGGTGAGCACCACGACCTGGGTCTCCGGGTACGCCGAGCGGATGCGCCCGGTGGCCTCCACGCCGTCCATGCGGGGCATGCGCAGGTCCATGAGCACCACGTCGGGCCGCTCCTCCTCGACCAGCCGGAGCGCCGCCTCGCCGTCGCCCGCCGCGCCGACGACCTCGATCTCGGGCAGCAGGCCGAGCAGCAGCACCAGGCCCTCACGCACCACGGCCTGGTCGTCCACCACGATCACCCTGGTCATGACGGCACCTTCAGATGGACGAGGAAGCCGCCGTCGTGTTCGCCCGCCGACAGCGTTCCGCCCAGCAGTTCGGCGCGTTCGCGCATGCCCACGAGGCCGTAGCCCCCTCCGGGGGAGCCCTTTTCCGCGGAGGCCGGGTTGGTGACGCGCAGTTCGCACCAGGGCGGGCCGAACTCGAGCTCGACCGTGGCCGGGCTGCCGGGGGCGTGGCGGCGTACGTTCGTGAGGGCTTCCTGGGCGGTGCGGACCAGGGCGAGCTCGGTTTCCGGCGGCAGGCGGCGCTCGGGCCCCGAGACGCGCAGCGTGCAGGGGTGGTGCGTGGTGCTCTCGAAGTCCTCCGCGAGCGTGCGCAGCGCCTCGGGGAGCGCGGGCGGATCCTCGCGCAGTGCCGCCACCGCGCGCCTGGCCTCCTCGAGCCCCGACTTGGCCAGGTCGCGGGCGTGGGTGACCCGTTCGAGCGCCTCGGCGCTCCGCTCCGCGCGGAGCAGCAGCTTGGCGCCCTCCAGGTGGACGAGCTGGGCGGAGAGGGAGTGGGCGAGGATGTCGTGGATCTCCCTGGCGATCCTGGCCCGTTCCGCGAGCACGGCCTCACGTGCCTGGGCGGCTCTGGTGGCCCTGCGCTGCTTGGCCGCGTACGAGAGCAGGAAGATCAGGCAGTTGCTGAGGATGAGGGGGAGGTCCTGGGCCGGGTTGCCGGCGATCGCACCCGCTACGACCAGCCCCACGACGGCCAGTACGCCGATGGGCAGCGCCTGGCGCATGGGGAAGCGGGTCACGGCCAGGCTGACGCA
Source organism: Nonomuraea sp. NPDC050786 (assembly GCF_040654115.1). Classification (NCBI taxonomy): domain Bacteria; kingdom Bacillati; phylum Actinomycetota; class Actinomycetes; order Streptosporangiales; family Streptosporangiaceae; genus Nonomuraea; species Nonomuraea sp. NPDC050786. Next base: position 118,030 of record NZ_JBFAHJ010000012.1, on the reverse strand, counting down.
GATGAGCAGGACCGCGATCGCCGCACCACCTCGGCTCAGGCTGCCGAGGGCGATGGAGAGGATCACGGCCAGGCCGAGGGCGATCAGAGCGACAGGCACGCCGAAGACGAGGACGGGGCGATGTCCCTCGGCTGGTGCGTGGTCGCCGGCCTGCGGTTCTTCTCGTGACGGGTTCCAAACCGGGCTCGCGGGCCGCCGCAACGCCTTCCACAGCGGCAGGTCGTGGAGGCGCGACCGTCGAAGAGCGGCCGGCGGGTTGACGGCGCGCCGCCGTGCCACCGGACGTTCGGTGCGGCGGATCGACAGGAGCAGGACGGTGGCCAGGGCGCCTGCCAGCGCGATGGTCATGAGGGTGATCGCAAGGGAGGTGCCGGTCAGGCCGGGTGCGGGGGTCGCTGTCATCTGGGCCCCGGCCAGCAGCACGATCGTCCCCAGCCGCAGCGCGGTGGGGACGATTCTGGACGGCTCACGCATCACCTCACGACGGTATCGGGTCGCCTGCCCGCGCCGGAGAGTGCACGTCCCCGCCGAGCGACGAGGTACGCCTGGGCGCCGATGGTCAGGCCGACGAAGAGCAGGATCCCGCTGGGGGAGGAGGTGAGGCCGAGGGCCTGGCCGGCGAAGTAGAGGCCGACGCGGGTCGCGACCGACACCAGCCACGCCAGCAGGGTCCACCCCGTGGCCTTCGACCAGGCGACGCCGGACTCGTCCAGCCACACCCGTACGGTCGCCGCGCGCCACACGCCGAGTGCGACGGCGATCGCGGCCTCCACCGGCAGCAGGCCGATGCTGAGCGCGAGGTGCCGGGCGTCGATGAGGCCGCCCGTGACGAGGCCGACGACGCTCATGACGGCGGCGGTGTAGAGCATGCCCCGCTTGGCTGTGGGGCGGGTCTTCATCTGGCGATAGATGACGAAGATCGCGACAAGGAGGATGAGGAAGGAGATCGGCATGTAATCCACGGGTTTGACCGTAGGGATGGGAGGGGGCGTAGCGGATCGGCCCGAGGGTTGAGAACGCGGATCTCCACCCTGGGGTGGAGGCCGAGGTGAGAGCGAACCGGCTCGCTCTTCGGAGGGCGTGCGGGTTACCGTCCGGATATGCGCGTTCTCTCGGTAAATGTAGGCACACCGGTCGAAGCTGAATGGGCGGGGAAGCTGGGCCGTACCGCGATCGACAAGCAGCGGGTCACGCACCGGGTGAAGGTGCTGGCCAACGGGCTCGCCGGTGACGAGCGGGCCGACAAGGAGGCCCACGGCGCACTCGACCACGCCGTCTACGCGTACGCCAGGGAGGACTACGACTGGTGGGAGCGTGAGCTCGGGCGCGGGCTGCGTGACGGGCGGTTCGGCGAGAACCTCACCACGTCCGGCGTCGACGTCACCGGGGCACTGATCGGCGAGCGGTGGCGGGTGGGCACCGCTGTGCTGGAGGTGAGCGGGCCCCGGGTGCCGTGTGTGGTCTTCCGTAACTGGATGGACGAGCCCGGGTGGGTCAAGCGGTTCACGGGGGTGGGGCGGCCCGGGGCGTACCTGCGGGTGGTCGAGCTAGGTGAGCTGGGCGAGGGAGACCCGGTGGAGGTCGTCTCACGGCCCGAGGCCGGGATCACGGTGGGCGACTGGTTCCGTGCCCGCCACGGGGACGCGGACGCGCTCCGCCGCGTCCTGGCGGTTCCCGGGCATGACGCCGAGTGGGACCGCATCGCGGAGCGGGCGCTCGGCCAGGTGCCCTTGCCGCCGGACTGACGTGGTCCGCGCCGGCGTCGAGGCGGTCACGGACCCGGCGGGCCGTCGACGATCCGCGCCACCTCCTCCGGACTCGAGAACACCGCCCACGCGTACGCAGGATCCCCGAACAGCTCCAGGACCACGTCCGCCACGTCCTGCCTGCTCGCGGCGGCCAGCAGCAGGGTCAGGACGTGCTCGGCCGGCGGACGCAGGAACGCGTTGGTCCAGTGCGTGACGGGCGCCGCCGCCTCCCACATCCGCTCCGCCGTGGCGTGGCCGAAGGCGGTGTCGTACGGGCCGCCCGCCGCGATGGCCTCGGCCGCGATCCACGCGCAGGCCGAGCCCAGGTTGGCGCCCTGGCCGGTCAGCGGGTCGTTGGTGATCCAGGCGTCGCCGACGGCCAGCGCGATCCGGCCGCCGGGCAGCTCCGCCACCGCCTTCCGCACGACCGGCGTGACCGCGCCGCGCAGCAGGTCCTCCTCGCCCAGCAGCTCCAGACCCGGGTCCGCCCGCTCGGCCAGCCGCGGCGCGTGTCCGGGGAGCAACCTCGCCAGCTCTCCGGCGACCTCGGCGGCGGGCAGGCGGGAGATCGGCTCCAGCGGCCCGCCTCGACGAGCGCGCTGGAGACCACGCTGTGCCAAGTGGTCATTGGCATGCGGAGGATCTCGCCGCAGCAGGGCGAGATGTTGTAGGTCAACGACCCGGGGCTGGAGGCCCAGAGCTTGCGGCTCTCACTCCTGTCTGGCGGACGGGCACGGGCCGCATTGCGAAACGACGTTCCGCGTTTGGGCTGGTTGACGGCAGCCCCGGCGCGGCGAACCACGCCTAGTGCGGTTCCGATAGCAGACCGCAAAGCCGTACCCCGGCCAGGCCGGGTGCGTTCGATCCCGTCGCCGTGCTACCGAGCGTAACACATCAACCACGAAAAGCTATTCGATTCTTGCAGCCAGAATGGCGGAAGTCGACCGCGTGGAACGGCTCGGAGATCCGGCCGACGAACTCCAGCGGCGGGTCCCCCTTGATCGAGAGCCTGGCGGATCCCATCAGGCACCCGGGATCCCGGTAGTGCCCGATGCCCAGCTCCCGCTCCCGCGCCAGGGTGTGTCCCATCCTGCTCACCGTGTTGGGCAGGCGCCCCGAGCGCATCGCGTCGGCATCGCCCTCGGCATAGAGCGTGGCGTCGACGCCGAGCTGCTGCAGGCGCAGCGCGAGGGTCAGGCCGGAGATGCCGGCGCCCACGATGCCGATGCCTGCCATGCGAGGCCCCCTTCAGCCGGTACGGCACCAGTGGACGCCTTGGGAGTCGCAGTTCGATAGCACTCCTGAGAACCCGGCAAACTGGAAGCGTGCCATCCACCCTGCCTGACGGCGATCCCGCGCCCTCCTCGGGCGAGCTGCCCGACAGCGCCCTGAAGGGCCTCGGCGAGCGGCCGTTCGGCTTCTACGTGCACGTGCCGTTCTGCGTGACCCGCTGCGGCTACTGCGACTTCAACACCTACACCGCCGCCGAGCTGGGCCCCGGCGCCTCGCAACGGGACTACGCGGACACGGTCGTCGAGGAGATCCGCCTCGCGCGCCGCGTCCTGGGCGCGGCCGACCTGCCGGTGGAGACGGTGTTCTTCGGCGGCGGCACGCCCACGCTGCTGCCTCCGGAAGACCTGTCCAGGATCCTGGCCGCGATCGACGCGGAGTTCGGGCTGCGGCCGGGGGCCGAGGTGACCACCGAGGCCAACCCCGAGTCCGTGGACCCCGCCTACCTCGACAAGCTCCGCCAGGGCGGCTTCAACCGGGTCAGCTTCGGCATGCAGAGCGTACGCGAGCACGTGCTCCAGGTGCTCGACCGCCGGCACACCCCCGGCAGGGCGGCGGCGGCCGTGCGGGAGGCCAGGCAGGCCGGGTTCGAGCACGTCAACCTCGACCTGATCTACAGCACGCCCGGCGAGTCCGACGACGACTGGCGGGCCTCGCTGGCCGCCGCGATCGAGGCCGGGCCCGACCACGTGTCGGCGTACTCGCTGATCGTGGAGGAGGGCACCAGGCTGGCGGCCAGGATCAGGCGCGGCGAGCTGCCCATGCCCGACGACGACGTGGCCGCCGACCGCTACCAGATCGCCGACGAGCTGCTGTCGCAGGCCGGGTTGACCTGGTACGAGGTCTCCAACTGGGCCACCTCCGAGCAGGCGCGCTGCCGCCACAACCTGCTCTACTGGACCGGCGGCGACTGGTGGGCCGCCGGTCCCGGCGCCCACAGCCACGTCGGCGGCACCCGCTGGTGGAACGTCAAGCACCCGGCCGCCTACGCCCAGCGCCTGGCCGCCGGCGCCTCGCCCGCCCACGCGCGCGAGGTGCTCGGCGACGACGACCGGGCGGCCGAGCGGCTGATGCTGGAGCTGCGGCTGTCGTCCGGCTACCCGCTGGCCGAGGTGGCGCCCGCCGCGCGCCCAGCCGTGGCGAGCGCGCTGGCGCGCGGCCTGCTGGAGCCCGGGCCTTTCAGATCGGGCCTGATGGTGCTCACGCTCCAGGGGCGGCTGCTGGCCGACGCCCTCGTCAGGGACCTGCTGGCCTAGGTGATCATGCGGATGGAGAACGGGTAGCGGTACCTCTCGCCCCGGTTGGTGGCTATGGCGGCCTGGATGTGGAAGATCAGCGACAGGACCCAGATGACCGGGAGCAGGAGTATGCCGATGAAGACGAACGCCAGGACGAAGGCGATGACATAGCCGATGAACATCGTGATCTGGAAGTTGAGCGCCTCCGCCGCCTGGTCCCTGACGTAGGGGGACTCGTCCTTCTTCATCAGATAGATGATCAGCGGGCCGATCCACGAGACCAGCAGGCCGAGCAGGTGCGAGAGCATCGCCATGGTGGTGTCGTCGGTGCCCGGACGGGGGCCGAACCTGCCGGGGACGTACGGCTCTCCCGGGGGCCGGGCGTACCCGTAGCCGGGCTGCGGTGGCGGGCCGTAACCGGGCGGCGGGGGAGGGGGATAGCTCGGGGGTTGCTGGCCGTAACCGGGCTGACCGTAACCAGGCTGGCCGTAACCCGGCTGGCCGTAACCGGGCTGGTCACCTGAGCTTGGCTGGCCGTAGCCCGGTTGTCCGTAACCGGCCTGACCATAGCCAGGCTGACCGTAGCCCGACTGTCCGTAACCTTGCTGTCCGTAGCCGGGCTGAGAACTGGGTTGCTGCCCGTAGCCCAGCTGCTCACCGTAGCCGAGCTCGGAGCCGGGTTGCCGGCCGTAGTCCGGCTGCTGAGGGCCGGAGCCCTGGCTGGGCGGGATGTCCGAAGGTGGGACGAAGCGGGTGGCGTCGTCGTCCGGCGCCGGCTGCGGCGGGTCCTGGCTCATGGTGCCTCCGTAACGAAGTCGATCAGTTCCTCGACCCGGCCGAGGAGTTCCGGCTCCAGGTCTGCGTACGTGGAGACGGAGCCGAGGATCCGCCGCCACGCCTCCGCGGGCTCCATGCGCCAGCCCAAGGCGTCGATCACGCCCTCTTTCCACGGCACCCCGCGCGGCACGGCCGGCCAGGCCGGGATGCGCAGCACGGACGGCTTGACCGCCTCCCAGATGTCGACGAACGGATGCCCCACGACGAGCACGTCCGGCGAGGTGATCTCGGCCGCGATCCTGCTCTCCTTGGAGCCGGGCACGAGATGGTCCACCAGCACCCCCAGCCGGCGCCCCGGCTCCGGGCCGAACTCCGCCACGATGGCCGGCAGGTGGTCCACGCCCTCCAGGTATTCGACCACGACCCCCTCTACCCGCAGGTCATGGCCCCAGATCTTCTCGACCAGGGCGGCGTCGTGCACGCCCTCCACGTAGATCCGGCTCTCCCTCGCGACCCTCGCCCGCAGCCCCTCCACGGCGATCGAGCCGGACGCGCTGCGCCGGGGGGCCGCGGGGGCCGCCGCCGGGCGTACCAGCGTCACGGGCTTGCCCTCCAGCAGGAACGCGGCGGGCGCGAGCGGGAACAGGCGGCGCTTGCCGAACCGGTCTTCGAGCGTCACGGCCTCCTTGTCGCAGGCCACCACCGCGCCGCAGAAGCCGCTGTCGGCGTCCTCCACGACCAGGTCCAACTCGGCAGGCACGTGGGGGATCTTGCCCTTCCCCGGCCGCCGCCAATTTCCCGCCAGCACATCGCCCTCGTACACACGGGGACCGTAGCAAATCACCCGGCGACCGCAAGGCGCTTGCGCGCGCCGCTACGGCGTACCAGGACGACGACCGTGCCGATGACGGCGACGAGCAGCCCCGCGCCCGGGATCAGGAGGAGCGCGGCCACCCCGCCGGCGATGCCGCCCGCGGCCGAGGCCAGCGGGCGGCCCACGCCGTACCGCACGTCGGCCTGCTCCGGGGTGGTGCAGATGAGCTGGTAGTCGCCCTTGGACGGGGCGTTGACCACGAAGAGCTCCACCCAGGTGACGGATCCGGACGTGACCTTCTGCGTGCCCGCGGTCTTGGCGAGCTTGGCCGGGCTGGAGATCTCGCACACGTAGTTGACCTGCGTGTCGCTGGACAGGTAGATCGCGGGCCGGTCCGCCGGGTCGACCGGGATCGTCACGCGTTCGCCGGACGCGAATGTCCTGTTCGGGGCCAGGTCGCTCACGCTGTTCACCAGGCCCGTGGAGAACACCACGACACCGGCGATCGCGCACACGACGAAGATGCCCCAGACCAGTCCGATCCACCACAGGCGCGGCTTGATGGCTTTCGAGTCGATTCGAGGGGGAAATTGGGGTTGTTGGCCGTATTGTCCGTACTGAGGAGGTGGGCCGTATTGAGACGGCGGGCCGTACTGCGGTGGCGGGCCGTACTGCGGCGCAGGCCCGTACTGCGGCGGAGGTGGCCCGTAGCCCGGCTGGGACCCGGGCTGAGGGCCGTAACCGGGCTGGGACCCGGGTTGAGGGCCGTAACCCGGCTGGGAGCCGGGCTGCGGGCCGTAAGGCGGAGGGGGTGAATTGTCGCTCATGTCGGCAAGTGTGGTACTTGCCCCTTGTAAGAAGCTAGGAGCCAGGTTGCGACTTGCTGTTATCGCACCTTGTGGGCGAGAGCCGTACACTTGGCACTCAGGAACACAGAGTGCTAGATGGTTGCGTTCCTCGAATGGCAGAGGCAGGAGGTGAGCACGTGCTCGACGATCGGAAGCTGGCGGTGCTCCGCGCCATTGTCGAAGACTACGTGTCCACCAACGAACCGGTGGGCTCCAAGGCGCTCGCCGAGCGCCACAACCTGAAGGTCTCCCCGGCGACGGTCAGGAACGACATGGCCGCGCTGGAGGAGGAGGGCTACATCACCCAGCCGCACACCAGCGCGGGCCGCGTGCCGACGGACAAGGGCTACCGCCTGTTCGTCGACCGGCTCTCGCAGGTCAAGCCGCTGTCGGCGGCCGAGCGCAGGGCGATCGAGACGTTCCTCGCGGGCGCGGTCGACCTCGACGACGTGGTCACCCGCACGGTCCGGCTGCTCGCGCAGCTGACCAGGCAGGTGGCGGTCGTGCAGTACCCGACGCTGACGCGTTCGACGGTCAGGCACGTCGAGCTGGTGCCGCTCAACGAGCGGCGGGTCATGCTCGTGCTGATCACCAACACCGGCCGCGTCGAGCAGCGGGTGATCGAGCTGCCCGAGGCCGTGGATGACACCCGCATCGCCCACCTGCGCGCGGTGTTCAACGCCTCCCTCGACGGCTGCGGCCTGAGCAACGTGCCCGAGCTCGTCGCCGACATGCCCGAGCGGCTGCCTGTCGAAGACCGGCCCGCGGCGGCCACGATCCTGTCGGTGCTGCTGGAGACGCTGGTCGAGCGGCACGACGAGAAGATCGTGTTCGCCGGCGCGGCGAACCTCGCGGGCGCCGACTTCACGACCGGCCTGCGCGACGTGCTCGAGGCGCTGGAGGAGCAGGTCGTGCTCATGCGGCTGCTTGGCGAGACTACCAACGACACCCCGTCCGCGCTCACCGTGCGCATCGGCTCCGAAAACCCCTACCTGCGGGGGACATCCATCGTCGCGACCGGATACGGTTCTGGCGACAACCAGCTGGCCCGGCTCGGCGTGCTGGGACCGACCAGGATGGACTACCCGGTTACGATGGGCGCCGTGCGCGCGGTGGCACGCTACGTCAGCCAGATCCTGGCTGCATCATAAGAGGTCGATAAGTGGCAAACAGCGACTACTACGCCACCCTCGGGGTGCGCCGTGACGCCAGTCAGGACGAGATCAAGAAGGCGTACCGCCGCCTGGCCCGCGAGCTGCATCCCGACGTGAACCCCGATCCTGAGACCCAGGAGCGGTTCAAGGAGATCACGCAGGCCTACGAGGTGCTGTCCGACCCGAACAAGCGCCAGATGTACGACCTGGGTGGCGACCCGTTCGGCGGAGCGGGAGCAGGCGCGGGTGCCGGCGGCTTCGGAGCGGGCTTCCCGTTCAGCGACATCATGGACGCCTTCTTCGGCACCGCCACGGGCGCCAGGGGGCCGCGCTCGCGTGCCCGCAGGGGCCGCAACGCCACCATCCGGGTCGAGCTCGACCTGCGCGAGACGGCGTTCGGCACCACCCGCGAGCTGGTCGTCGACACGGCCGTGCTCTGCGAGGTCTGCCACGGGGCGGGCGCGGCGCCCGGCACGCATCCCGACACCTGCGACATGTGCAGCGGGCGCGGCGAGATCTCCCAGGTCACCCGGTCGTTCCTGGGCCAGGTCATGACCTCGCGGCCGTGCCCGCAGTGCGGCGGGTTCGGCACCATCATCCGCCACCCCTGCCAGGAGTGCTCCGGCGACGGCCGGGTGCGCACCCGCCGTACGATCAAGGTCCGCATCCCCGCGGGCGTCGAGGACGGCACCCACATCCAGCTCGCCGGCGAGGGCGAGGTCGGCCCCGGCGGCGGCCCGCCCGGAGACCTGTTCCTGGAGATCGTCGAGCGTGCTCACGAGATCTTCGAGCGGCGCGGCGACGATCTCCACTGCACCGTGCAGATCCCGATGACCGCCGCCGCGCTCGGCACCATCCTGGCGGTGGAGACGCTCGACGGCTCCGAGGAGGTCGACGTCCGCCCGGGCACGCAGTCGGGCCAGGTCATCACCATGTTCGGGCGGGGCGTGCAGCGGCTCAACGAGTCCGGCCGCGGCGACCTGCTGATCCACGTCAACGTCGAGACCCCGACCCGTCTCGACCCGGCGCAGGAGGAGCTGCTGCGCGAGTTCGCCAAGCAGCGGGGCGAGGAGCGGCCGCCGGGCAAGTTCGCCCCCGGCCAGCAGGGCTTCTTCTCCCGGCTGCGCGACGCCTTCAACGGCAGGTGACGTGACCGTCCCGGTGTTCCTGTCCGAGGAGCTGGACGGTCCCGAGCTGACGCTCGCCGGTCCCGAGGGGCGGCACGCGGCCTCCGTGCGCCGCCTGCGAGCCGGTGAGCGGGTCGATCTGACGGACGGCGCCGGCACGGTCGCCGAGTGCGTCGTGCGCGAGGCGCTGAAGGACTCACTCCGGCTCGACGTCCTGCGCCGCTACGAGGTCGAGCCGCCCGAGCCGCGGCTGGTCGTCGTCCAGGGGCTGCCCAAGGGCGACAGGGGCGAGCTGGCGGTCGAGATGATGACCGAGGCGGGCGTCGACGTCATCGTGCCGTGGGCTGCCTCGCGCAGCATCACCCAGTGGAAGGGCGACAAGGTCGCCAAGGCGCTGCATCGCTGGCGCTCCACCGCCCGCGAGGCGGGCAAGCAGGCCCGCCGGTTCCACCTGCCCGAAGTGACGGAGCCCGCCACCACCGCCCGGGTCGAGGACCTGCTGGCGGGCGCGGCGCTGGGGCTGGTCCTGCACGAGGAGGCGGCGGAGCCGCTGTCCGGCGTGGCGCTGCCCGCGTCGGGCGACATCGTGGTGGTCGTGGGGCCGGAGGGCGGCGTCTCGGAGGCGGAGCTGGCCGGGTTCCGGGCGGCCAAGGCGGTGCCCGTGCTGCTGGGGCCGACGGTGCTGCGTACGTCCACGGCGGGGGTGGCGGCGGCCTCCGTGCTGCTCACACGTACCGGACGCTGGTAAAGCCCTTTCAGGGCGTCGTGTGGGAGGCGTCCACCAACGGGCTGGCCACGTCGGCGGGGGTCTCGGTGATGTCGTCGTCGGGCGGGCACTCATCGACCGGGCACGTCGTGGGCTGCAGCGTGTCCTCCGCCGGCGGCGTCGGCGACGGAGTGGGCGAGACCGAGGGGCAGTCGGACGGCGGGTCGGCCTGCTCGGCCTGGGTCGTCGGGCACGCGGTCGGAGTCGGGGTGGGGGTCGGCGACGGCCTGCTGGTCGACTCCGCCCGCTTCGAGGGCCGGGGCGTCGGGCTCTTGGAGACGTCGGGAACCACGACGGGGTGCTGGTCGTGGGTCGGCTGCCTGGACGGCGGCGGCGGTTCCTGGGAGCGCGTGGTGGAGGAGTTGGACGGGACCCTGGAGGTGTCGTTCTCCACGGGTTGCGAGTTGATGATCTGCGTGCGCAACTGGGGGACGGCCATCACGATCGTTCCCGCCACCAGGACGGCGCTGGCGGCGGCCGCGCCCGCGCGCCACCAGAACAGATTACGGACACCGCGCCGTTCGATGCGGGCGCGGATGATCTCCAGTCCGTCCGGCGAGGGCACGACCGCGTCCGCCTCCGCTCGGAGCGCACGGCGCAGGAGATCGCCGTGCTCGTCGGGGGGCTGGGTCATGACATTTTCTCCAGAACGGATCGCAGTGCGGCCATGCCACGTGCGGTGTGGCTCTTGACCGCGCCCTTGCTGATGCCCATCGCGTGGGCGATCTCAGCTTCGGACAGATCACCGTAGTACCGCAGAACCAGTGCTTCTCTCTGACGGGTGGGCAGGGCCCGTAACGCCTCGATGACAGCGGAGCGTTCCAGTTCGCCGATCGCGCCGTTCTCGGCACTCGGGGCGTCGGGCAGGCCCTTGGGAGCGTACTTCTCGACGACCGCGCGGTGACGCAGCACGGAACGGGACCGGTTGACGACGGATTGACGGAGGTAGGCGAGAGCTTTGTCCGGGTCGCGCAGCCTACGCCAGGCGCCATGGATGGCGACGAACGCGTCCTGCACGACTTCCTCAGCTGTCGCCGTGTCTCGCACCAGTAACACGGCGAGACGCACCAACGACCGGAAGTGCGCGCTGTAGAGCGCGGTCACGGCCATGTCGGCATCCCACCCGACCGGCGCCGCCCCCATCGACCTGTCGGCCAGAAGGGTTTCGGTGGTCACATCAATGGGACGCTCAGCCTTCCCAGAGGGTTTACGCTCTTCCGGTTCTTGAGGTTTCCCCGGTTCCTTAGGGTGCATTACCCAGTCGTGTCCTCGCCAGGTGGCGCTCGCCCGACCCTGAATCGTCCTTTTCGCTGAAGTGTCGCACACCCACCCTAACCGCGTGGATCTTCCTTGGCACGACACAGAGGATTACCGATTGGCAACGGGTTACGTACGCCGGCGGTCTCGATAGGGTGATCAGGTGAGCGATTGTCTCTTCTGCAAAATCGTCGCCAAGGAGATTCCCGCCGAGATCGTTTATGAAACCGGCAGGACGCTGGCGTTCCGTGACGTCAACCCGCAGGCGCCGACCCACGTGTTGATCATCCCGAAGCAGCACCACGCCAACGCGGCGGTGCTCGCCGAGGCCGATGACGGGCTCGCCGACGAGGTGCTCAAGGCCGCCCACTCGGTGGCCGTGCTGGAGCACGTGGCCGACAGCGGATACCGCGTGGTGTTCAACACCGGGCCCGGCGCCGGGCAGACGGTTTTCCACGTACACGCCCACCTCCTGGGCGGGCGTGACCTGACCTGGCCGCCCGGCTGATATTGGGGGGAGCGATCGGCCCGGTCCCGGATACGATGGGCACAGAAGAACACCGAAAGAGACCGGGAGGCATCAGGCCGCTGGCCTGCCCATGTCCGAACTACACGAATCCCGACGCACGGCACCTCCCTCGCGCACTCAAGCCAAGGTGCTGATTCCGGACGAATACTCGATGGTCAGCCTCCTGGGCTCCCGCGACGAGCTGCTACGCGTCATCGAGGGCGCCTTCAGGGCCGACATCCACGTTCGCGGTAACGAGATCACCGTCACCGGCAGCCCCGACGAGAGCGGCACGGTGGTGCGGCTCTTCGAGGAGCTGGTCGAGGTGCTGCGCAGCGGCGGTGAGCTCACCCCTGACGCGGTCGAGCGCAGCATCGCCATGCTCCGCATGACGTCCGACCGCCCCGCCGAGGTGCTGTCCCTCGACATCCTCTCCTCGCGCGGGCGCACGATCAGGCCGAAGACGGTCAACCAGAAGCGGTACGTCGACGCGATCGACAAGCACACGATCGTGTTCGGCATCGGCCCCGCGGGCACCGGCAAGACCTACCTCGCGATGGCCAAGGCCGTGCGGGCGCTGCAGGAGAAGCGGGTCAACCGGATCATCCTGACCCGCCCGGCCGTCGAGGCCGGCGAGCGGCTGGGTTTCCTGCCGGGCACGCTGTACGAGAAGATCGACCCCTATCTGCGGCCGCTCTACGACGCGCTGCACGACATGCTCGACCCCGACTCCATCCCCAAGCTGATGGCGGCGGGCACGATCGAGGTCGCGCCGCTCGCGTACATGCGCGGTCGCACGCTCAACGACGCCTTCATCATCCTCGACGAGGCCCAGAACTCCTCGGCCGAGCAGATGAAGATGTTCCTCACCCGTCTCGGCTTCAACTCCAAGATCGTGGTGACCGGTGACGTGACGCAGGTCGACCTGCCCAACGGCACGGTGAGCGGGCTGCGGGTCGTCCAGGAGATCCTCGACGGCATCCCCGACATCCACTTCGCCCGCCTGACCAGCTCCGACGTGGTCCGCCACAAGCTGGTGAGCGAGATCGTGGACGCGTACGGGCGCTACGACGCCACGCAGGCCGCCCAGGAGCCGAAGAGCATCCAGCATCGAGGGAAGCGCCGACCGTGAGTAGGGAGCGCACCCGACGCAGTGAGCGGAGTGGAGGGCCGACGGAGGAGGCACTCCGCGGAGCGAATGAGGAGCGGTAAGCGACCCAATGAGCACTGAGATCAACAACGAGTCGGGTGTCGGGGTCGACGAGGAGAGCCTCGTCGCCCTGGCCACCCACGTGCTCGGCGAGATGGGCATCAACCCGCTCGCCGAGCTCTCCATCGTGGTGGTCGACGAGGACGCGATGTCCGAGCTGCACGAGAAGTGGATGGGCGAGCCGGGCCCGACCGACGTGCTGGCCTTCCCGATGGACGAGCTGCGGCCCGGCGGCGGCGCGCGCGGCGACCTGGAGAGCCCCACTGACCCGGCGCTCCTCGGTGACGTCGTGCTCTGCCCGCAGGTGGCCGCCAGGCAGGCCGAGGAGGCGGGCCACAGCACGGCCGACGAGCTCGAGCTGCTGTGCACCCACGGCATCCTCCACCTGCTGGGCTACGACCACGCCGAGCCGGAGGAGCACAAGGAGATGTTCGGTCTGCAGGCCCGGCTCCTCGAGTCGTGGCAGGAGGTGCGCAACACGCGGTGAACGCCTGGTTGCTTTCGGCCATCGCCCTCGTGATCATCGGTGGCCTGATCGCCAGCGCGGAAACGGCACTGACGCGCATCTCCAGGGTGCGTGCCGAGGAATACGTGCGCGAGGGCCGGCGGAGCGCCGTGCGCCTGCAGGCCATCGTCGACGACCCGCCGCGCTACCTCAACCTGCTGCTGCTGCTCAGGCTGAGCTGCGAGCTGGTGGCCACGGTCATCGCGACGCTGCTGTTCATCGATCTCATGCATGACCAGGGCTGGGCGTACGTCTGGGCTGCCGTCGTGATGATCGTGATCAGCTACGTCGTGGTCGGGGTCATGCCGCGTACGCTCGGGCGCCAGCACGCCGAGCCGGTCGCGCTGGCGAGCGCCCCCATCGTGTACGGCCTGACCCGCATCTTCGGCCCCCTGCCCAAGCTGCTCATCCTGCTCGGCAACGCGCTGACCCCCGGCAAGGGGTTCCGCGAGGGGCCGTTCACCTCGGAGGCCGAGCTGCGCGACCTGGTCGACCTGGCCGAGGAGCGCCGGGTGATCGAGCCGGACGAGCGCGAGATGATCCACTCCGTCTTCGAGCTGGGCGACACGCTGGTGCGCGAGGTCATGGTCCCGCGCACCGACATGGTCTACATCGAACGCGGCAAGACGATCAGCCAGGCCCTGTCGCTGGCGCTGCGCAGCGGGTTCTCCCGCATCCCCGTCGTGGGCGAGAACGAGGACGACGTCATCGGCATGGCGTACCTCAAGGACATCGCCCGCAAGATCCACGAGTCCGGCGAGGGCGGAGGCAAGGAGACGGTCGAGTCGATCATGCGGCCGGCCGCGTACGTGCCCGAGAGCAAGCCCATCGACCAGCTCATGCGGGAGATGCAGGCACGGCAGATCCACATCGCCATCGTCATCGACGAGTACGGCGGCACCGCCGGGCTCGTCACGATCGAGGACGTGCTGGAGGAGATCGTCGGCGAGATCACCGACGAGTACGACCAGGAGGCGCCCCGCGTCGAGTCCATGCCCGACGGCGGGATGCGGGTGACGGCCCGGATGCCCGTCGACGAGCTGGGCGAGCTGTTCGACACGGAGATCGACGTGGACGACGTGGAGACCGTGGGCGGGCTGCTCGCCCACGCGCTCGGGAGGGTGCCGATCGCCGGGTCGCACGCGGAGGTGGCCGGGCTCGAGCTCACCGCCGAGAGCCTGGCGGGCCGCCGCAACCGCATCAGCACCGTCGTGGTGCGCCATGCCAAGCCTCCGGAGGAGGAGAGCGACCCGGCTCCCGACGACCACGAATGATCTGTTCCGAACTGTGGATGAAGCGGGGCGAAGGCCGCAAGCGTTCTACAAGTCTTCTGCAAGCCCGCCAGGGCACTCTCTTACCACGGCACCCAGTGCGGTGGGTGTCGCAAGGGGAGGCACTCGAACGCCGGGTGGGGTTCGCGGCGGGAGGGTGCACCTTGGGGGGAACGACGGCGTCTCGGCCGGCTGGCCGGCTGAGACGCAGGTCGGCGTCAAGGGTGCTTCCATCCGGAAAACCGGGTGGGGGCACCCTTTTTGCGTATTGGTGGAATCTTCGGTGGATTGCCGCATTCCTCTGCGGGGGAAGCTGCGATCCAGGGGGGATCATGAAACGCGAGATCATCGCCTGCGGGCTGCTGGCCTGCGCCCTTGCGGGATGCGGGGGCGGGGAGGCCGCGAACGTTCTCGACCCGCGGGCCGCGGCGCAGTTGCGCGACGTGCTGCGCAAGGGGCCGGAGCTGCCCGACGGGTTCGCGGTCAGGCCGGAGCAGGCGTGGCGGATGCCGTTCACGCAGGGCGACGAGAACTGCCTGGCCGTGCTGGAGCCCGCGGGAGGGCAGGCGCCGGGGCAGGCGCTGACGGCCCAGGCGGCGGTCAGCTACCGGGGCGACGGGCTGGGGGAGCAGGCCGGCGTGGGGCTGGCGCGCTACGCGGACGGGGAGGCGGAGGAGCACCTCGACGAGCTGGCCAGGGCCATGGAGTCGTGCCGGGAGGTCCACACCTCCTCCGGCACCGACCTGCGGTCGGAGACGCTGCCGCTCGAGATCTCGGCGGACGAGAGCGTGAGCGCGCGGCTGCTCGGCCGGCTGAACGGCTACCCGTACGCGATGGACGTCGTGCTGTCACGGGTGGGTGACACGCTGGTGTCGGTGGTGCACACGAGCATGGACGACATGGACCCCGCCCGCACGCGCGAGGTGGTCGACGCGGTCATTTCCATGGCCAGCGCCTAATCTGGTTGCGTGACACTCGATCCTGAAGACAGCAAGATCATCACTCTGGCCCGGGCGGCCAGGGCGCGCAACGAGGCTTCCGAGGGCGCCGCCGTGCGGGATGAGACCGGCCGTACGTACTCGGCGACGAACGTGGCGCTGGACGCGCTGACGCTCTCGGCGGTGCAGGCGGCGGTCGCCATGGCGGTCTCCAGCGGCGCGCGCTCCCTGGAGGCGGTCGCGCTGGTGAGCGAGGGCGGCCCGAGCGCCGCCGACGAGGCCGTGGCCGCGGAGCTGGGCGTCAAGTCGCTGCTCGTGGCCGGTCCTGACGGCACGCTCCGGGGCTGACCATGCCGATGTCGCCGTTCCTGGCGAAACTGCGGGAGAAGGTCGGATCCGAGCTGCTCATGCTGCCGTCGGCGGCCGCGTTCGTGTTCGACGACGCGGGCAGGCTGCTGGTGGCCCGGCACGGCGACGGGGGCCTCTGGGCGGCGCCCGGCGGCGGCATCGACCCCGACGAGCGCCCGCAGGACGCCGCCGTCAGGGAGCTGCGTGAGGAGCTCGGCATCGAGATCGAGGTGCGCGGCCTGATCGGGGTCTACGGCGGCCCCGAGTTCCGCACCGTCTACCCGAACGGCCACCAGGTCGGCTATGTCATCGCCGTTTACGGTGGCGTCCTGGTCAAGGGCGTGCCGGAGCCGGACGGCGTCGAGATCAACGGCCACCGGTGGGTGACCGAGCAGGAGCTTTCCGAGCTGATCACCACCCCGTGGACGCCCCTGGTGGCGCCCGAGGCGTTCGCCTGGTGGCGTGAGCACGCTCGTTGATGGGACACAATGCAGTACGTGACTTCGCCTGACAGCCATCGCGCCGGATTCGCCTGCTTCGTGGGGAGGCCGAACGTCGGCAAGTCCACGCTCATGAACGCCCTGGTAGGCAGCAAAGTGGCGATCACCTCGTCCAAACCGCAGACGACCAGGCGCGCGATCAGGGGCATCGTGCACCGTCCCGACGCCCAGCTCGTCATCGTCGACACGCCGGGCCTGCACCGGCCGCGCACGCTGCTGGGTGAGCGGCTCGACAGCCTGGTGCTGTCCACGCTGACCGAGGTGGACGTGATCGGCTTCTGCGTGCCCGCCAACGAGCCGATCGGCAAGGGTGACCGGTTCATCGCCGACAAGCTCGCGGCGGTGAAGAAGACGCCGGTCGTGGCCGTGGTGACCAAGTGCGACCTGGCGACCAAGGAGCAGATCGCCGAGCAGCTGCTGGCGGTGTCGCAGGTGGCGGAGTTCGCGGCGATCGTCCCGGTGTCGGCGCAGTCGGGCGAGCAGCTCGACGTGGTGGCAGACGTGCTGATCGAGCACCTGCCCGAGTCGCCGCCGCTCTACGAGGACGGGCAGCTCACGGACGAGCCGGAGCAGGTCCTGGTGGGCGAGCTGATCAGGGAGGCGGCGCTGGAGGGCGTACGCGACGAGCTGCCCCACTCGATCGCCGTGGTCGTGGACGAGATGCTGCCCCGTGAGGGGCGCGACGACCTGCTGGACATCTACGCGCACATGTTCGTGGAGCGGCCTTCGCAGAAGGCGATCGTCATCGGGCACAAGGGAGAGCGGCTGCGCGAGGTCGGCACCAAGGCCCGCAAGCAGATCGAGGCCCTGCTGGGCACGCGCGTCTACCTCGACCTGCGGATCAGCGTGGCCAAGGACTGGCAGCGCGACCCCAAGCAGCTGCGGCGGCTGGGCTTCTACGACTGACGGTCAGGCCCGTCGCAGCAGCGCCAGCACGGAGAGCACGACGACCGCCACGGAGCAGGCCAGCGCGGCGAACCAGCCGAACTTGACCACGGGCCCGATCGACAGCACCTCGCCCAGGTCCACGGAGATCCGGTCGCGCAGGCCGCTCCCGTCGGTCATGAAGAGCACCAGCACCGCCACCGCCGCGGCTCCGGGGAGGGCGGCCAGGGCGGCGACCCTCGGGCGGGTGAGCAGCCCCGCGACGCCGCATCCCAGCGCGACCAGCCCGGCCACCAGCGTGTAGACGCCGAACCGGTCGTCGATGCCGCGGATGTCGTCGGCCAGCCCGCCGCCGATGAGGTCGCTCCGCACCTCGAGCCCGGCCCACGGGAGGACGGCGCAGCCCACCAGGAGCGCTCCGGCGACCACCACGCCCAGCGCGTAGCCGCGACGGGTCGCTGGGGCAGAGCGGAAGTCATCGACCACACGATCACTGTAGGCCGGGGACGCGCCCGTCACCATCACCACGGCGACACCCTCAGGGCATCGAGGTGGTGGCGGCGCGTTCGCCCCATTCGAGGCGGGAGCGGAGCAGGACCGCGTCGCCGGCCAGGGCGGACACCAGCGTGCCGGGGCCGGCCAGGGGCAGGACGGCGACGCCCTCGGCCACGGCCGGCTCCTTGGTGGTCGTCGTGAGGAATGTCGTGCCGACGCAGCGAGCCGCGCCGTAGACGGCCGGGGACGTGTCCAGGACGGGATCGCCGACGGTGAACTCCTGCCTGAGCAGCGGGCGGCCGTCGCACGTCGCGTCGAAGCGGGCGTGGCAGCGTCCCGGCGCCTCGCCGTGCCGGCCGAAGACGATCTCCTCGCGCCACCGCACCTCGGCGTCCGCCGCCAGCTCGAGACGTACGAGGAGGCGGTGCCGGGAGCCGGCGGCGAGCACCGTGGGCTCCGGCGCGAACCGGAGCGTGGCGCCCGCCCCCACCCGGGCGGTGACCAGCATCTCGGACTCGCCGTCCCCCGGCAGGACCAGGGTGGCGGCGACCGAGCCCAGCTCCAGGGTGGTGCGCGGGGCCACATCGAGGTCCAGGTGGAGCCGGTCGCCGCCGAGCGGGCCCGCCGCCGTGGAGACGAGGTGCACGGTGTACGGCCCCGTCTGGCGCAGCGTCAGCGGCGGCGCCGAGGCCAGGCGGTGGAGGAGGGTCCGGCCGTCCGTGGACAGGGCGGTGGCCACCGCGGCGGCGGCCCGCATCGCGCGCCGGCCGGACATCACGGGGCCGGACATCACGGGGCCGGACATCACGGGGCCGGACATCACGGGGCCGGACATCACGGGGCCGGACATCACGGGGCCGGACATCACGAGAGGGAGGCCGCGTGGGCGTGGGCCCAGGCCGTCACCTGCTCCGAGACCCAGCCGGCGACCGTGGCGGCGGTGGGGTCCTCCCTGATCGAGGTGAACAGCACCGGCCGGTCCCCGCGTACGGCCGCCGCGTCGCGCTCCATCACGCCCAGATCGGCGCCCACCATCGGGGCGAGATCGGTCTTGTTGATGACCAGCAGGTCGGCCGTCGTGACCCCCGGACCGCCCTTGCGCGGCACCTTGTCGCCGCCCGACACGTCCAGCACGAAGATCTGCCTGTCGGCCAGCCCCCGGCTGAACGTGGCCGTCAGGTTGTCGCCGCCGCTCTCCACGATCACCAGGTCCAGCGGGCCGAACCGGTGCTCCAGGGTCTCCACGGCGTCCAGGTTCGCGGCGATGTCGTCGCGGATGGCGGTGTGGGGGCAGCAGCCGGTCTCGACGGCGAGGATGCGCTCCTCGTCGAGCACGCCCGCCCGGCGGAGGAAGTCGGCGTCCTCGGTGGTGTAGATGTCGTTCGTCACCACGCCCAAGGAGAGCGAGGGGCCCAGCGTCCTGCAGAGCGCGGCCACCAGGGCCGTCTTGCCGCTGCCCACCGGGCCGCCCACGCCGAGCCGCAGCGCCCTGCCGCGGCCGTCGGGGGCGTGGTGGTGGTCGTCGTGATCGGCACCCATGTGTCGGGATCCCTTCCTTAGGAGACGAACAGCCTGACCTGGGCCCGCGCATGCTGCTCGGCCAGGAGGTCAAGGGCCGGGGACGAGTACGCGGGCAAGGTCCCCCAGAGGTGGGGGTGTGCGCCGGCGGCGGCCAGGTGGGCCTGCGCGGCCACGGCGGTGAGGTCCGGGGTGAGCTCGGCCAGCAGCCCGTGCACGGCCACCGGGTCCAGCCCGAGCAGCCGGACGGCCGCCGTGGCGGGGCCGCTGATCGCGTGGTACGCCGCCGCCATGGCCGCCTCCTCCGGCGTCCCGCCCGCCGCGTGCGCCGCCACTCCGAGGACGATCGGATGATGGGGATTCGGTACGTCCCGCGCCAGCTCGTCGAGCACCGGCGACGGCCACACGCGGCGGGCGACCCTCAGCAGGAGCCTGCCCTGCGTCCTGGACGCCTCCCGCTGGGCGGGCGCGGCGGTCCTGGCATCGGCCTCGGCGTCGAGCAGCACCCACGGGAACCCCACGCCGCCTCCCGCGTCCGTGACCACGCTTTCGAACGCCGTCTCGCCCGCGTCCGGGCCGCCGGCCCGCTGCGGCATCGTGACTCCTGGCGGCGCGGCGGCTCGTGGCGCGATGCGCGGAGGTGCGGTGGCCGGTGGTGATCCAGCGGCTGAGGTTGCGGCGGGCAGCGGGGTGCTCGGGGAGGTGGCGGCCTGGGTGCAGGCGGCGGCGGCCAGGGCGGCGGCGACCGTGCCCGCCGTGTGGAGGCGTCCCCGGAGGAAGCGCGCCAGCGAAGGCACGTCGTGCACCGCCCCCGACGTGACCGCCTGTTCGGTCCCGCCCGAGTGGGCGTGGCCGCCGGCCGGGAGGCGGGAGTCGGCGAGGAGGAGCAGGGCCGGGTTCATCGCCAACCCATCAGAACAGGAAGTAGCGCTGGGCCATCGGAAGGATGGCGGCGGGGGCCGGCTCGATGAGGTCGCCGTCGACCCGGACCTCGAACGTGTCGGGTGCCACCTCGATCCGGGGCATGGCGTCGTTCAGCGGCATCGAGGACTTCCCGCGCGTCCGTACGTCCGCCACCGGCGCCAGGCGGCGGCGGACGGACAGGCGGTCGGCGAGGCCGGAGTCGAGGGCGAGCGGGGCGACGAAGTGCAGGGAGGTGGCGGCGGCGGTCACCGGTGAGGCGCCGAACATGGGACGGGGCAGCACCGGCTGGGGCGTCGGGATGGAGGCGTTGGCGTCGCCCATCTGCGCCCAGGCCACCACGCCGCCCTTGAGCACCAGGTCCGGCTTGACCCCGAAGAACGCCGGGTCCCAGAGGACGAGGTCGGCGAGCTTGCCGCGCTCGACGGAGCCGATCTCGCCGTCCAGCCCGTGGGCGATAGCCGGACATATCGTATATTTCGCGATGTATCGGCGGGCGCGCAGATTGTCGGCAGGCCCGCCCAGAGACCCGCGACGGCCCTTCATGACGTGCGCCGTCTGCCACGTACGGATGATCGTCTCCCCGATCCGCCCCATCGCCTGCGAGTCCGAGCCGATCATCGAGATCGCCCCCAGATCGTGCAGCACGTCCTCGGCGGCCATCGTCGCGGGCCTGATGCGGGACTCGGCGAACGCCAGGTCCTCCGGGATCGACGGGTTGAGGTGGTGGCACACCATGAGCATGTCGAGATGCTCGTCGAGCGTGTTGACGGTGTGCGGCCGGGTGGGGTTGGTCGAGGAGGGCAGGATGTTGGGGTAGGCCGCGACGCGGATGATGTCCGGAGCGTGCCCGCCGCCGGCCCCCTCGGTGTGGTACGCGTGGATCGTCCGATCCCCGATGGCCTTCAGCGTCGACTCCACGAACCCGGCCTCGTTCAGCGTGTCCGTGTGGAGCGTCACCTGCACCCCGGCCGCGTCCGCCACGTTCAGGCAGGCGTCGATGGCGGATGGCGTCGAGCCCCAGTCCTCGTGCAGCTTGAAGCCGGAGGCGCCCGCCCTGAGCTGCTCCAGCAGGCCCTCGGACGAGACGGTGTTGCCCTTGCCGAGCAGCGCGAAGTTGAGCGGGTACGCGTCCAGCGACTCCAGCATCCGGCCCAGGTACCAGGCCCCGGTGACGGTGGTCGCCTTGGTGCCCTCGACGGGTCCGGTGCCGCCCCCGACGATCGTGGTGACACCGGACCCGATCGCCTCGTCGAGAAGTTGCGGGCAGATCAGATGGACGTGCGAGTCGACGGCCCCGGCGGTGAGGATCTTGCCGTTGCCCGCGAGCACCTCGGTGGACGGCCCGATGACGAGGTCGACGCCGTCCATCGTGTCGGGGTTCCCGGCCTTGCCGATGGCGTATATACGGCCGTCGCGGATGCCGACGTCGGCCTTGATGACACCCCAGTGGTCGAGGATCACCGCACCGGTGATGACCAGGTCGGCCGCGCCCTCCGCCCGGGTGGCCCGTGCCTGCCCCATGGACTCGCGGATGACCTTGCCGCCGCCGAAGACGGCCTCGTCGCCAGGGCCGGCGGGCCCGATCGACAGGTCCTCGGTGACCTCGATGAACAGGTCGGTGTCGGCCAGCCGGATCCGGTCGCCGACCGTGGGCCCGTACAGCGCCGCGTACCGGGCGCGCGAGATCCGAGCTCCGTCAGCCATCGAGCGGCCCCGCCCACTCCGGCCGCAGCCCGGGGACCACCCGGTTGCCCGCCAGCGGCACCAGCGTCACGTCACGCTCGACGCCCGGCTCGAACCTGACCGCCGTCCCGGCCGGCACGTCGAGCCGCCTGCCCCAGGCCGCCTGACGGTCGAACTCGAGCCCCGGGTTGGCGGCGGCGAAATGGTAGTGGGAGCCCACCTGCACCGGCCGGTCGGCCGTGTTGACCACCCGCACGGTCACCCGCTCGCGCCCGGGGTTGAGCGTGAGATCGCCCTCGGGGTGGGTGTACTCGCCGGGGATCACGGGATCGGCCTGTGCACGGTGACCAGCTTCGTGCCGTCGGGGAACGTCGCCTCGATCTGCACGCTCTCCAGCATCTCCGGAACGCCTTCCATGACGTCGGCCCGGCCGAGCACCGACCGTCCGGCCTCCATCAGCTCGGCCACGGTGCGCCCGTCCCTGGCCCCCTCCATGAGGAACGACGCGATGACGGCGGTAGCCTCGGGATGGTTCAGGCGCAGGCCCCTGGCCTGCCGCTCGCGCGCCACCCCGGCGGCGACGTGGATGAGCAGCCGCTCCTGCTCGTGTGAGGTAAGCCGCATGGCCCGGACCATAGGAACCGGCGGTTTCATGGCTGTTGCCAAGCCATGTCGTGTTGGTTTCGCTCTGCTTCTCAATCTCCACATTTCGGATTAAGTGCGTTTGTGAACATTCGGCAAACACGTCTTAACGGCCGGGATCTCCGTGGGAAATTTCGCCGAGTCACCTTTCTCGCAGTATCGGTAGCCAGGAAGGAACGGCTGTGCGAATCTCCCGTCCCATTGTCTCGGCGCTGGCAGTGGGGGCCCTGGTGTCCGCCCTCGCGGCCTGCGGATCCGACGCGAAGCCCGCCGCCGAGTCGAAAGAGATCAAGGTGGGGCTCCTCCACTCGCTCAGCGGCACGATGGCGATCAGCGAGGTCACCGTCCGCGACGCCGAGCTGCTCGCGATCGACGAGATCAACAAGGCGGGCGGCGTGCTGGGCAAGAAGCTCGTTCCCGTGGTCGAGGACGGCGCCTCCGACTGGCCCACGTTCGCGGAGAAGGCGACGAAGCTGATCAGGCAGGACAAGGTCGCCACCGTCTTCGGCGGCTGGACCTCGGCCAGCAGGAAGGCCATGCTGCCGGTCTTCGAGCGTTACAAGGCGCTGCTGTGGTATCCGGTGCAGTACGAGGGGCTGGAGAGCTCGCCGTACATCTTCTACACGGGCGCCACCACCAACCAGCAGATCATCCCGGGCCTGGACTACCTGAAGGAGCAGGGCAAGAAGAAGTTGTTCCTGGTGGGCAGCGACTACGTCTTCCCGCGCACCGCCAACAAGATCATCAAGGCGTACGCGGCGGCGAACGGGATGGAGATCCTCGGCGAGGAGTACACCCCGCTGGGCCACACCGAATACTCCACCCTCGTCAACAAGGTCATGCAGGCCAAGCCGGACGCGGTCTTCAACACGCTCAACGGCGACAGCAACGTGGCCTTCTTCAAACAGCTCAAGAGCGCGGGCGCCTCGGCCCAGACCATGCCGGTGCTGTCGGTGAGCATCGCCGAGGAGGAGGTCACCGGCATCGGCGTGGACAACATCGTGGGCCAGCCGGTCGCCTGGAATTACTACCAGACCACCGACACCCCGGCCAACGACGCCTTCGTCAAGGCGTACAAGGCCAAGTACGGGCAGAACAAGGTCACCTCCGACCCCATGGAGGCCGGGTACAACGCGGTCTACCTGTGGGCCGAGGCGGTCAAGAAGGCGGGCACGACCGAGGTCGAGGCGGTCAAGAAGGCCGCGCCCGGCATCTCACTCGAACGCCCTGAGGGCCAGGTCACGATCGACGGCGAGAACCAGCACATGTACAAGACCGCCCGCATCGGCGTCATCCAGCCCGACGGCCTGATCAAGCAGGTGTGGGACTCCGGCAAGCCGATCAAGCCGGACCCGTACCTCAAGGGTTACTCCTGGGCGGCCGGCCTGGCGGCGGGCAAGTGATGTCGGCCTTCGTCAACCAGCTCCCCATCGGGCTGTCCATCGGGGCGGTGCTGCTGCTCATCGCGCTCGGGCTGACGTTCACGTTCGGGCAGATGGGCGTGATCAACATGGCGCACGGCGAGTTCATCATGGCGGGGGCGTACACCGCGTTCCTGCTGCAGGACCTCGTGCTGGCGCTGCCGGTGGCGTTCCTGGTGGCCGGCGTCATGGGGCTGATCCTCGAGCGGGCCGCCATCAGGCACTTCTACGGCCGGCCGCTGGACACGCTGCTGCTCACCTGGGGCGTGAGCCTGGTGCTGCAGCAGCTCGCCCGCGACCTGTTCGGGGCGCCGAACGTGCAGGTGCCCGCCCCTTCCTGGCTGTCGGGAGGGCTGGGCATCCTGCCCTACAACCGGCTGTTCATCATGGGGCTCGCGGTGGCCGGCGTGGTGGCGGTCTGGCTGTACCTCACCCGCACCGGGCTGGGGCGCAGGACGCAGGCCGTGGTCCAGAACCGGCAACTGGCGGCGACCAGCGGCATCGACACCGGCCGGGTGGACATGCTGACGTTCTTCATCGGGTCCGGGCTGGCGGGGGTGGCCGGGGTGGCGCTGACGCTCATCGGGCCCGTCGGGCCGGCGCTCGGGACGTACTACATCGTGGACGCCTTCCTCGTCGTCGTGGCGGGCGGGCTCGGGCAGCTGCGCGGGGCCGTGTTGGCGGCGATCGGGCTGGGGCTGCTGAACTCCTACGCCGAGTTCTGGTCGGACGCCTCCCTGGCGAAGGTGATCGTGTTCGCCGTGATCATCGCGTTCCTGCAGGTACGGCCGCAGGGCCTGTTCGTGTTGCGGTCGAGGGTGCTCACATGATCAAGAGGAATCTGCCTTTCGCGACCGTGGCCGTGATCGCCCTGGTGGCGGCCCCGCTGCTGCTGGAGCCGTTCCGGCTGGGGCTGCTGGCGAAGTACCTGTGCTACGCGATCGTCGCGCTCGGGATCGGGCTGGCCTGGGGCAAGGGTGGCATGCTCACGCTCGGCCAGGGCGTGTTCTTCGGGCTGGGCGGCTACTCGATGGCGATGTACCTCAAGCTGACCGAGGCCGGCGGCGGGCTGCCCGACTTCATGGTGTGGAGCGGGGTGGAGCGGCTGCCCGCGCTGTGGGCGCCGTTCGCCAACCCGGTCTTCGCCCTCGCCATGGCCGTGGTGGGGCCCGTGGTGATCGCGCTGATCCTGGGCACGCTGGTGTTCAGGCAGCGCGTACGGGGCGCGTACTTCGCGATCCTCACCCAGGCGCTGGCCGCGGCCATGGTGATCCTGCTCGTCGGCCAGCAGGGCCTGACCGGCGGCACCAACGGCATGACCAACTTCTTCGAGCTGTTCGGCCAGGACCTGGCCGAGGACTCCACGCAGCGGCTGCTCTACCTGGTGGTGGCGGGCGTACTCGGGGTCCTCTACCTCGCCACCCGGCAGCTCGTCAACAGCCGCTACGGCCGGCTGCTGGTCGCGGTCAGGGACGGTGAGGACCGGGTGCGCTTCCTCGGCTACGACCCGGCCCTGGTCAAGACCGTCACCTTCGCCGTCTCGGCGGGCATGGCGGGGCTGGCGGGCGCGCTGTTCGTGCCGGTGGTCGGCATCATCTCGCCCGCGCTGCTCGGCGTCGTGCCCTCGCTCGAGCTGGTCGTCGCGGTGGCCGTCGGCGGGCGCCACGCGCTGGCCGGGGCCGTGCTCGGCGCGGTCGTCATGGGGTACGCCAGGACGGCGTTCAGCGAGCAGTTCGCCGACGGCTGGCTCTACCTGCAGGGCGCGCTGTTCATCCTGGTCATGACGCTCGCCCCCAAGGGCATCGTCGGCATAGCGGGGAGGTTGCGACGTGCTCGAGCTACGTGACGTCCAGGTGGTGTTCGACGGGTTCAAGGCACTCGACGGCGTGGACCTGACCGTGCCCGAGGGAGAGCTGCGCTTCCTGATCGGACCCAACGGCGCGGGCAAGACCACGCTGATCGACGTGATCACCGGGCTCACGAAGCCGTCGGCGGGCAGCGTGCGGTTCGGCGAGCACGACCTGGTCGGCAAGAAGGAGCACCGGATCGTCCGGCTGGGCGTCGGCCGCACGTTCCAGACGTCGGTCGTATTCGAGGAGCTCACCGTGGTCGAGAACCTCGACCTCGCGGCCAGCTTCCGCCGGCCCCTGTGGTCGCTGGCCCGGCGCCGCAAGGGCGTGTCGGCGGCCGTCGAGGAGGCCCTGGCCAGGACCGGGCTCGAAGAGCTCGCCGAGCGTTCGGCGGGTGTTCTCTCGCACGGCCAGCGCCAGTGGCTGGAGATCGGCATGCTGCTGGCGCAGCGGCCCCGGCTGCTGCTCCTGGACGAGCCGGTGGCGGGCATGTCCGGCGACGAACGCCAGCGCACCGGCGAACTGCTCACCCAGATCGCCGAGGACCACACGGTGATCGTGGTGGAGCACGACATGGAGTTTCTCCGGCGGCACGCCTCGACGGTGACCGTGCTGCACGAGGGCAAGGTGCTCGTGGAGGGGCCGGTGGACAAGGTCAGCGCCGACCCCCGCGTGCAGGAGGTCTACCTGGGGAGGAGGAAGGCGAGCGATGCTGTCGGTAACCGGCCTTGAGTCGGGGTACGGGAGGGCGCGCGTACTGTTCGGGGTCTCGCTGGAGGTCGGGCCAGGGCAGCTCGTGTGCGTCATGGGGCGCAACGGCGTAGGCAAGACGACGCTGCTCAACACCGTCATGGGGGTGCTCCCGGCGACGGCCGGGACGATCACGTTCGAGGGCCGCGACGTGACCAGGCTGAAGCCGCACGAGCGGGTGCGGCTGGGCATGGGGTACGTACCGCAGGGCCATGCCTGCTTCCCCCAGCTCTCGGTCCTGGGCAACCTGCTGGTCACCATGGAGGCCGCCAAGGTGCCGAAGCAGGCAATCGACGAGGCGCTGGACGTCTTCCCCGCGCTCAAGCCGCTGCTCAAGCGGAGCGCGGGGCACCTGTCGGGCGGTCAGCAGCAGCAGCTCGCCATGGCCCGCGCTCTGGTGACCAGGCCCAAGCTGCTCATCCTCGACGAACCGACCGAGGGCATCCAGCCGTCGATCATCCTGGAGATCGAGGCGGCCATCGAGCGGCTGCACGCCTCAGGGCTGGCCGTGCTGCTCGTGGAGCAGTACCTGGACATCGCGCTGCGGCTGGCCGACACGTTCGTCATCCTCGACGGCGGGCACGTCGTGCGCACCGGAGCCGCCGAGGAGCTGCACGGGGAGGAAGTGCGCCGCCTGCTTGCCGTCTGACGCTGAATTCCCGCGCGGGCTTCCTTGTGGAAGCGGCGTAGATCAAAATTGCGTAGTTGATGGCTCCTCTCATTCCCTCCGATCCGCACCGGCTGGGCCGCTACTGGCTGGCCGGGCGGCTCGGCGCCGGTGGCCAGGGCGTGGTGTACGAGGCGTACGGCGAGGCCGGCGAGCGGGTCGCGGTCAAGGTGCCCAGGTTCGACAGCGCCACCGCCAGGGCCAGGCTGGCCAAGGAGGCGTCGGCGGCCCGGCGGGTGGCCTCGTTCTGCACCGCCAGGGTGATCGAGGCGCAGGTGGACGTGGCCGCGCCGTACATCGTCAGCGAGTTCGTCCCGGGGCCGAGCCTGCGCCGGGTGGTCGAGGAGTCAGGGCCGTTCGAGGGGGACCGGCTGCGCCGCCTGGCCATCGGCGTGGCGACCGCGCTGACGGCCATCCATCGGGTCGGGATCGTGCACCGGGATCTGAAACCGGACAACATCATCCTCGGCCCGGACGGGCCACGGGTGATCGACTTCGGGGTGGCCAGGGAGGTGGGGCCGACCACCTCCGGGCCGCTCATGGGGACGCCGCAGTACATGTCGCCCGAACTGTTCCACGGGCGGCGGGCCACCGAGGCGGCCGACGTGTGGGCGTGGGCGATGGTGGTGCTGTTCGCGGCGCGGGGGCGCGACGCGATCAAGGGCGGGGAGCCGGTGGCGGTCATCGCCCGGGTGCTGGGGTTCCGGCCCGGTGCCGACGGTCTGCCCGACCCGCTCGGAGCGCTGGTGGCCGCCGCCCTCGCCGAGGAACCCGCCGATCGGCCCTCCGCCGAGACGGTGCTCCTGCGGCTGGTCGGCGACGGGGAGGGAGATCCCCTCACCCGGGGCGGAACGCTCGCCGGAGAGCTCAGGGGGGCGGCGGCGGAGCCCGATCTCGGGGCCGTCGCCGAGGAGCTCTACGGCGACCTGACGGAGGCCGAGCGGGAGGGCGTGCCCCAGGTCTTCCTGCGGATGATCGACGGTGACTCGCTCAGGCCGGTCGGCCGCGAGGAACTGCCCGAGGCCGCGGCCGTGGACGCGCTGCTCACCGTGTTCGCCGGCGCGGGTCTGGTGGTGCGGAACGGCACCGCGTACGAGCTGGCCCGCCCCGGGCTCGTCCAGGCCTGGCCCAGGCTGCGGGAGTGGGTGGCCGCCAACCGCGAGGGGCTGCGCGTGCACCGCCGCCTGGCCGAGGCGGCGGCGCTGTGGGAGAGCCACGGCAGGAAGCCCGCCGACCTGCTGCACGGCTCCAGCCTCGACCGGACCCTGCGCTGGGCGGCCACCGAGCGCAAGGACCTCACGCTGGCCAGGCGGGAGCGCGAGTTCCTCGACGCGGCGGCCCGGCAGGCCAGGCGGCAGTCCAGGAGGCGCGGCCTGCTGGCGGCGGCCCTGGCCGTGCTGCTGGTGGTCGCGCTCGGCGGGCTCGGGCTGGCCGAGTACCTGCGCAGGGAGTCGAACCGTCAGCGTGACGACGCGCTGGCCAGGGAGCTCACCCTGCGCGCCGCCGACCTGCGGCGGACGGAGCCGCCGCTGGCCCGGCTGCTCGCCGTGGCGGCCTGGCGGCTGAGCCCGTCGCTGCCGGAGACGCGGGGCGCGCTCTACGACTCGCTCTCCGAGCCCATGGCCGACGTCTTCACCGACCCGTACCGGAGCGCGGACTCCGTGTACGGGATCAGCCGCGACGGCCGCACCCTGGTCGCCGTACAAGGGGAGCGGGCCAGGATCTGGGACGTGCCGGCGCACCGGCAGGTCCACGAGATCGACGGGCTGGAGGCGGGCGTGCGCTGGGCCGCGATCAGCCCCGACGGGCGCACTCTGGCACTCCAGTACATGAAGGGCGTACGGCTGTGGGACGTCGTCACGGGCCGCCCGCGTGGCGACTGGTTCGGAGGACAGTCCGGGCTGATGAACGACCTGCAGTTCGACCGGACCGGGAGGCTGCTCGCCCTGCCGAGGCGTCCGTTGAGGGAGGGGCGCTGGTGGGACGTCTCCACCGGCAAGCCGCTCACCACTCCCCAGGGGATCGGACTGGACGCGGTCAGCGCGGACGGCAGGCTCGGCGTGGTCACCCACAGCGGGGAGGGCCGGGCGCAGCTCTGGGACCTCAAGGCGGGCAGGCGGCTGGCCGCCCCATGGCTGCCGCTCAGGGAAGGGATCCTCGACGCCCGGTTCAGCGCCGACGGGCGGGCGCTGGCGCTCACCCATCAGAGGGGCCGCGGTACCGCGGTGACCGTCTACTCGGTGCCGGACGGCGCGGCACTGGTGAACGGCGACTCCGGAACCTTGGTCGAGTTCGGTTTCGGCGACCGGTACGTCGCCACCTGGCAGTGGGGGGACGAGCTGATCATCAGGCGGCGCTCCAACGGGGCCGTCGTGCTGCGGCGGGTCCCGCCCGCGCCCGTCGAGGAGCTCTGCTTCGACGAGGAGCGGCGGGCGCTGCGGCTGCTGAGCGACGGCGGGGTCGTCCGCACGCTGGACGTGTCCATGCTGTTCGACCGGTCGACCAGCGGCGGCGGCGACCAGGACCAGGTGCTGCTCGACCCGTCGGAGCGGGTCCTGGCGGCCAAGGAGCACGGCGCCCTGACGTTGTGGGACGTGGCGACCGGCCGCCCGCTGGCCGCCCCGATCCCGTGGCGGGGCGAGGGGGACGCGATGGCGTTCAGCCGCGACGGCGGCCGGCTGGCCTACGCCGACGGCACCACGGTCCACGTCATCCGGCTGGCCTACGCCGACGGCACCACGGTCCACGTCGTCCGGCTGTCGCAGGGAGCGGAGAGCGGCGGGTTCCGGCTGGCCGCCAAGGACGCGAGCGGGGCCGACTCGCTGGCCTTCAGCCCGGACGGCCGGACCCTCGCGATCTCTCCGTCGGGCGGCGCCGGCGACCTGCCGGTGGAGCTGTACGACCTCCAGCGCGGCACGCCGAGGATCGCCACCGGCCCGGCCCCGGGGCACCTGGCCTTCCGCCCGGACGGCCGCCTGCTGCTGGGCGGCGTGACACCGCACCGCATCGACCCCGCGAAAGCCGTCGAACTGCCTGCGGCGCCGGGGATCGGGCAGCTCGAAGGCCCCTTCGCCTTCAGCCCTGACGGCCGGCAATTGGCGATCTTCGGCACCGACCGGATCAGCCTGTGGAACGGGGACCTCACCGCCAGGCTCGCCGACTTCCCCGCCATGCCCGCGAGCGCCGTCGATCGGGTCGCCGACCTCCCCGCCGTGCGCGTCATCGCGGTCGAGCGGCTCGCCTGGTCACCTGACGGCCGCATGATCGCCGCGTACGAGGGAGGCGCCCGCATCCGCCTCTGGGACGTGCCGGGCCGCCGGATGCTGGGCGTGATCTTCGACGGCCTGCAGTCGACCGAGACCAGCCTCAACGGCTACCTGGCCTTCTCCTCCGACAGCAGCAGGCTCTACAGCGTCACGGCGGACGGCACGGTACGCACGCACGAGCTCGGCGGCGACCGCGTGGCCGCCGCCGTGTGCGGGCGCGCGGGCCGCACCCTCACCGCCCAGGAGTGGTCCCGCTATCTGGGCGGCATCGACCCCTTCCCGCTCTGTCCCTAGGCCGTCCAGGCGCGGGCCGACCTGACGATCTCCTCCAGGTGGTCGCTGTGCGCGCCGCGCCAGTAGACCTGGCCGCACTCCCCGCACCGCCCGTACAGGTCGTAGTTGCGCTCCGTGCCCGCCTCCAGCAGCGCCGCCACCTCGTGCTTGGCGACCGGCTCCAGCTCGCCGTTGCAGGCCGTGCAGCGTGTCCACGGGCGCAGCGGCGGCGTGAAGCGCTCGAGCAGGTCGCGGAGCTGGTCGGCGGGGCGGGAGCCGCGCACGTACGCGCCGAGCCAGAGCGCGCGGCGGCGCAGCAGGCCGCGGTCCTGCGTGAGCAGCACCCGGCGCTCCTCGTTGGCCTGCACCACCAGCGCCGGGTCGTCCATGTCGTTGTGGTAGGCCGCGTCGATGCCGAGCAGGCGCAGCCGCCGCGCCAGCGTGCCCAGGTGCACGTCGAGCAGGAAGCGCGGCTCACCCGGCAGCGGCTGCGGGCGGGGGACCGGGTGCACCTCCACGACGTCGCCCGGCACGAGCTGGTACGAGGGCGGCACGCCGCGGCCGTCCGCGACCATCGGCCCCACCTCGGTCAGCGGGATGCCGAGCGACTCGACGTGGTGGCCCAGCGTCGAGGTGCCGTCCGGCGTCACCCGCTGCCACTCCTGCCGCCGGCTCACCGGCAGGAACATCGTCAGCTCTGAGGCGATGCGCAGGCGTGTGTCCCGTTCGCTCACAAGTCCATTCTGGTGGACCGGCTACCGTGAATTCATGCCGATATCCCGCCGCGCCTTCCTCGGGCTCCCCGTGCTGGCCGCCGGGTGCTCGGCCCCGGGCGGCACGTGGCCCGGGCTGCGGCTGGCGACCGGCGTGGCCGGCGGGATCTACGAGCAGCTCGGCGACGGGATCGCGCAGGAGCTGCGGCGGGTCGGGATCGAGGTGCGGGTGATGAAGACCGCGGCCAGTGTGCAGAACCTGACCATGATGACCGACGGGCGGGCCGACGTGGCGTTCGCGCTGGCCGACAGCGCCGACGACGCCGTGCGGGTGCGCCACCAGCCGGTCTCCGCGCTGGCCAGGGTGTACATGAACTACGTCCACCTGGTGGTGCGCGGGGGCTCCGGCATCGCCGCCGCCAAGGACCTGGCGGGCCGGAGGGTCTCCATCGGACTGGAGGGCTCCGGCACCGCGGTGACCGCCACCCGCGTGCTGGCCGTGGCCGAGCTGACCAGGCCCGCCGCGGTCAGCAGGCTGGGCCTGGACGAGTCGGTCCGGGCGCTGCGTGACGGCGAGATCGAGGCGTTCTTCTGGTCCGGCGGGGTGCCCACGCCCGTCCTGACCTCGCTCGGGGGCGTCGAGCTCGTGCCGCTCGATCCGCTGGTGCCGGTGCTGCGCCGCCGCTTCGGCCCGCTCTACGAGCACGCGCTGGTGCCCGCCGGCGTGTACGGCAGCGGCAAGGCGGTGCCGACCGTCGGC
This sequence comes from Nonomuraea sp. NPDC050786, assembly GCF_040654115.1. Taxonomy (NCBI): domain Bacteria; kingdom Bacillati; phylum Actinomycetota; class Actinomycetes; order Streptosporangiales; family Streptosporangiaceae; genus Nonomuraea; species Nonomuraea sp. NPDC050786. The sequence continues at coordinate 85,884 of NZ_JBFAHJ010000012.1, read as the reverse complement.
ACCCCCAGCTACCTGATGTGCCGGAGCACGCTCCCGGACGACCTGGCGTTCACCATCACCGAGACCGTCTTCCACGCCCGCGACCGCCTCCAGGCCCCGTCGGCGCCGGGCGGGCGGCTGGACATGCGCTACGCCATCGGCACCGGCGTCGTCCCGCTCCACCCGGGCGCCGCCCGCTACTACCGGTCGGTCTACGGCTGAGCCTCAGCCGTCTACGGCTGCCCCTTCAGGCGCAGCTCCACGACCAGGCCGTGCGGCACGGCGGGGAGCAGCGCCAGCGCGGCCCCGCACGTCCTGGCCAGCTCGGCGGCGATGGCCAGGCCCAGGCCGCTGCCCGGCACGTTCGCGTGGGCCCCGGAGCGCCAGAACCGTCCGAGCGCCTCGGAGCGCTCCTCCTCGCTCAGCCCCGGCCCGTCGTCGGCCACCCGGAGCACGCCGTTGTCCAGGGTGACCGTGACGGTGCCGCCCTCGGGCACGAACTTCTGCGCGTTGTCGAGCGCGATGTCCGCGATCCTGGCCGCGGCCTCCGGAACGACCTCCGTTTCGGAGATGTCGGTCACGAGCCGTACGCCCTTGGCCGCGTACACCTCCCGCCACGTCCCCAGCCGCGGCGCGAGCGGGACCTCCTTGCCCTCGACCACCGCTCCCGCCTCCACCCGAGCCAGCGCCAGCAGGTCCTCCACCAGCAGCGCCAGCCGGTCCAGCTCCGCCATCGCCTCCTCGAACTCGGCCGCGCCCTCGCCCTGCAGGTGTGGCTCGAGGTTCTCCAGCCGGAGCCCGAGCACGGTGAGCGGGGTGCGCAGCTCGTGCGAGGCGTCCGCCACGAACGCCCGCTGCCGCTCCATCGCGCTGGAGACCGCGTCGGCCATCGCGTTGAAGCGCTCCTCCAGCCGCCGCAGCTCGGAGGGCCCGGCGCCCGGATGCGCGCGGGCGTCGAGCCTGCCGTGCGCGATGGCCTGCGTGGTGCGGTCGAGCTCGGTGACGGGCCGCAGGATCCAGCGGGCCAGCCGCCGGGCCGCCAGCGCGGAGTACGCCAGCGCCACCAGCGCGCCGAGCGCCAGAGCGCCCCACACCAGCGACACGTCCAGCCGGGCCCGGCCGGTGGGGGCCTCGAGCAGCACCACCCCCGACAGCTGCGCGTCCCGTCCCGCGGGCTCGGCCAGCAGCACCGTGGCCGGGCCGAACGGGCTGATCGTGGGCAGGTCCTCGGTGGTGCGGCCGGACAGCGCGAGGCGGGTCGCCTCCCGGTCGTCGGCGTCGAACCGGCCCACGGTGGCCAGGACGGAGCCGTCGCGGTCGCGTACGCGCACCGCGGCGCCGTACAGCGCGGCGTAGCGGTTGATCTCGGAGATGAGACCCGCGCGGTCGTCCTCCCTGGCCGCCTGGTCGGCCAGCTCCGCGAAGCGGGTGGCGTCGGCGCGGCGGTCGAGGAGGAGGCGGTTGGTGCGGTGGGAGGCATAGGCGAGGCCGAGCGGCACGGCCAGCGCCGCGATGAGGAACACGATCAGCGTGGTGAACGTGACCACCAGGCGGGAGTTCACGCCGTCGAGCCCAGCCGGTAGCCGGTGCCGCGCAGCGTCTCCACCAGGCCGGGGCGGCCGGTCTTGGAGCGCAGGTTGGCCACGTGCACGTCCAGCGACCGGGACGCCGACAGCAGCGGGTCGCCCCAGACCTCGTCGAGGATCTCCTCCCTGCCGCGCACGACACCGGGCTCGCGCGCCAGCATCGCCAGCACGTCGAACTCGCGCCTGGTCAGCGTCACGAGCTCCCCGGCCACCGTGACCTGCCTGGACTCCAGGTCGATGCGGACGTCACCGACGCTGACCACGTCGTCGCGGGCCGGGCGCGGCCTGGTGCCGCGGCGTACCACCGCCTCCATGCGGGCCATCAGCTCGACCGTGCGGAACGGCTTGACCAGGTAGTCGTCGGCTCCTGAGCGCAGCCCGCGCAGCACCTCGCGCTCCTCCGTACGGGCCGTGACCACGATGAGCGGCACCGCCGACACCCGGCGCAGGCGGCGCAGCACGTCGAGCCCGTCCATGTCGGGCAGGCCGAGATCGAGCAGGACGAAGTCGACGCCCCCCGCCAGGCGGAGGGCGTCGACGGCCAGCCCCGCACGGCTGACCTGGTGGCCGTGCCGGGCGAGGGCCGTGGTGAGCGCGGACGCGAGCCGATCGTCGTCCTCGACCAGCAGAACTCGCATACGGTCAGGTTAGACGGAGACCGGCACCGATTCCCCCTGCTCGGACCTGGTCAGCGCCGCATCGCGGGTCTCGCGCATGGTGAGATAGACCACCAGCGAGATCGCCGCGAGCGCGGAGACGTACCAGTAGAAGCCGGACTCGATCTGCGCCTTCTTGAACCAGAGGGCCACGTACTCGGCGGTGCCGCCGAACAGCGCGTTCGCGATCGCGTACGGCAGCGCCACGCCGAGGGCCCGCACCTGGGTGGGGAAGAGCTCGGCCTTGACCACCGCGTTGATCGAGGTGTAGCCGGTCACGATGACCAGCGCGACCAGGGAGAGCACCAGTGCGCCGCCGAACGTGGTGGCGCTGCCCAGCGCGGTCATCAGCGGCACCGTGCCGAGCATCGAGCCGATGCCGAAGGTGATCAGCAGCGGCCGCCGGCCGATCCGGTCCGACAGCGTTCCCGCCAGCGGCTGCAGCAGCATGAAGATGAACAGCGCGCAGAAGCTGACGAGAGCCGCGGTCTCCTTCTCCATACCTGCGGTGTTGACCAGATACTTGGTGAGGTAGGTGGTGTAGGTGTAGTACGCGACCGTGCCACCCATCGTCAGCGCGATGACCAGCAGGGCCTCCTTCTTGTGCGCCCAGAGCTGCCTGATCGTGCCGCGCTCCTCGGAGTGCCTGCTCTCCTCGTCGTGCGCCTCGGTCTCCAGGAGGTTGCGCCGCAGGTAGAACACGACCGCCGCGCCCAGCGCGCCCACGATGAACGGGATGCGCCAGCCGTAGGAGCTGAGCGCCTCCTTCGTCATCGTGTTCTGCAGGATGATCTGCAGGCCGAGGCCGACCAGCTGCCCCGCGGTCATCGACACGTACTGGAAGCTGGAGGCGAAGCCGCGCCTGCCCTGCGGGGTGGCCTCGGTCAGGTACGTGGCGCTGGCCGCGTACTCGCCGCCGACCGACAGGCCCTGCAGCAGGCGGGCCAGCAGCAGGACCAGCGAGCCGAAGGCGCCCGCCGTGGCGTACGTCGGGGCGATGGCGATGAGCAGCGCGCTGGCCGACATCAGCGTCACCGTCAGGGTCAGCGCCGCCTTGCGGCCCTTCCTGTCGGCGAAGCGGCCGAGCAGCCAGCCGCCGACCGGACGCATGAAGAAGCCGACGGCGAAGATGCCCGCGGTGTTGAGCAGCTGTGCGGTCGTGTCGCCCTCGGGGAAGAAGGACGCGGCGAAGTAGACGGCGAAGCTGGAGTAGACGAACCAGTCGTACCACTCGACGAGATTGCCGACCGACCCGCCGATCACTGCCTTCCAGGGCACGCGTGCCTTGCTCACGAAGAACCTCCTGGGGGGAGTAGGTGCAGGTCAGAGCCTCTCCCCAGAAGGATGTTCGGACAAGGGCGCAAGGCCCAGATCTAACGTCCGCTTAACATGCGCGCCATCTCCGGCCTGTAGGGCTCTACAGCGCTAGCCGCCACTCGTTCCACTCGTCGAACAGCTCGAAGCCCATGGCCTCGTTGATGGCCAGCATGTGGGCGTTGGAGGTGGCGTTCCAGGTGATGATCCGCTCCAGGTGGGGCTCGTGCTCGCGCAGCCGGAGCACGTTGGCGAGCTTGAGCAGCAGGCCCAGGCGGTGGCCCCGGTGCTCGGCCAGCACGGCCGTGTCCGCCTGGTGGCCCCAGCCGGTGGAGCGGTCGGCGTAGACGCGCGTGTATCCGGCCGGCGCGCCGTCGGAGTCGCGACGGGCGATCACCGTGTACGCGGTCAGCCCCCGGCGCGGGAGGCTCTCCTCGTGGTGGCGGACGCGGTCGAGGCTGAAGTTCATGTCGTCGATGTCCGCGTCGCGCGGGGCGTCGTTCATGCCGTTCATCAGGGCGGCGAGGTCGGGGAGCCGATCGGGCCCCGCCGGGCCGGTCCAGCTTTCGAGGTGGTAGCCCTCGACGCGGGGGAGCATGCGTTCCAGCGCGTCCCAGTCGGCCTTGCGCAGGTCGAGCGTGCGGCGGGCCTCCATGAGGGAGACCGTCATGCCGTGTGCCACCGCGAAGCGGGCGCCCACGCCGGTGACGGGGGTCTCCGCCAGGAGCAGGGTCCTGCCGTGGGCGCGCAGGCGGTCGAGAACGTGCTCGAACAGCGCCGAGCCGAGCCCCCGGCCGCGCCGCTCCGGGCGTACGACGAGGGGGAAGAGCCAGGCCGTGTGGGTGTTGTCGAGCTGGGGGAGCGATAACCCGTATCCGCCGGCGACCTCGCCGTCCTCGACGACCGCCCACAGCTCGGCCCGCGCGCCCGGCTCGTGCGCGGCGACGTCGTGGCGGAAGCGGGCGAGGGTCATCGTCGGGCCCGGGTCGTCGGTCTTGCCCGCGACGTACGCCTCGTGCAGGCCCGTGACCAGATTTCCCGGCCGGTCGAGATCGATGGGCTGAATCCACATGCGCCCAGCAAATCGCACCGGGAACGACCGGGGCGAGCGAATTTACCGCCGGTGCTCGCCTGCCTTACTGCTGGTAGTTCTCCACCTCGCCGGCCGGGCGGGCGGCGGCGTGGTCGGGATCGTCACCGGCGTTGCGCCTGGCCCGGCGCTGCCTGAGCAGGTCCCAGCACTGGTCGAGCGCGTTCTCCAGCTCCTTGATGCGCGCGTGCTCCTCGTCGGTGGTCACTTCGCCGTTGGTCAGCCTGTCGCGCAGCTCGTGCTCTTCGGTGACCAGATCGCTGATCCTGGTGAGAATCTCGTCGTCCCGCATGCCTGCACTCTAGTCACCGCTCTCGCCCGGCCACTCAGGCGGGGCGTTGGCTCGGGCGGGGCGCTGGCTCGGGCAGGGCGCTGGCTCGGGCAGGGCGGAACGTTAGTGGAAGTACGTGATACAACACGCCCTATGCCTGGTATTGCGCTGGTAAGGAAGCCCGGCCCCCGGATCGCCGAGGGCATCGTGACCCACATCGAGCGCGAGCCGGTCGACCCCGAACGGGCGCTCCACCAGCACGACGCCTACGTGGCCGCGCTGGCCGCCGCCGGTTGGCGGGTCACGTACGTACCGGAGGCCCACGAGCTGCCGGACGCGCCGTTCGTGGAGGACACCGTGGTGGTGTCGGGGCGGCTGGCCGTGCTGACCAGGCCGGGCGCGGAGGCGCGGCGGCCCGAGGTGGAGTCCGTGGCGGCGGCCGTGCGCCGGCTGCGGCTCAAGGCGGTCAGGATCGCGGCGCCCGGCACGCTGGATGGGGGAGACGTGCTGCAGGTCGGCCGCACCGTATACGTCGGGCGGTCGGCGCGCACCAGCGCCGACGGCATCGCCCAGCTCGCCGGCCTGCTGCCGGAGCGCCGGATCGTGCCCGTGGACCTGAACGGCGTGCTGCACCTCAAGTCGGCGGTGACCGCCCTGCCCGACGGGACGCTCATCGGCGACCCGCGCCACGTGGACCTGCCCGGCCTGCTCGAGCCACCGGAGGAGGCGGGGGCGCACGTGGTGCCGCTGGGCGGCGACCGCGTCCTGCTGTCCGCCTCGGCGCCTCGGACCGCCGCGCTCCTCGAGCAGCGCGGACTGAGCGTGACCACGGCGGACATTTCGGAGTTCGAGCGGCTGGAAGGGTGCGTGACCTGCCTCAGCGTCTTGATCGCGGACTGACGGCGTGGCCGCGCTTCTCAGGATCTGAGACCCGGGACGGCGCATCCCAAGACGTCTGGTAGCGTGCATGGCATGCTGCGTGGGCTGCTTCTTAGCTGCCGCGGCGGGGGCCTGTAGGCCGGCTCCCTCGCCGCGGAGCCAGTCATGCGCGTCGGCCGTTCTCATCCGACCGACGAGGAGCCAGCAGACATGACCGCTCAGCAGCCCAGCCCCATGCCGATCCATCGCTATCAGCCCTTTCAGCCCGTACGCCTGACCGACCGCACGTGGCCCGACCAGGTCATCACCAAGGCGCCCCGCTGGTGCGCGGTCGACCTCCGCGACGGCAACCAGGCCCTGATCGACCCGATGGACTCCCATCGCAAGCTCAAGATGTTCGAGCTGCTCGTACGCATGGGCTACAAGGAGATCGAGGTCGGCTTCCCGGCCGCCTCGCAGACCGACTTCGACTTCATCCGGCAGATCATCGAAGAGGACCGCATCCCCGACGACGTGGTCATCCAGGTGCTGACCCAGGCCAGGCCCGAGCTGATCGAGCGCACCTTCGAGTCCATCGAGGGCGCCAAGCAGGCCATCGTCCACCTGTACAACTCGACCTCCACCCTCCAGCGCCGCGTGGTGTTCGGCCTGGACAAGGAGGGCATCACCGCCATCGCCGTCGAGGGCGCCAAGCTGGTCAAGAAGCTCGCCGACGCGAGCGACGTCGACGTCTACTTCCAGTACTCTCCCGAGTCGTTCACCGGCACCGAGCTCGAGTACGCCGTCGAGGTGTGCGACGCGGTCAACGACGTGTGGCAGCCCACCCCCGACCGCAAGGTGATCATCAACCTGCCGGCCACGGTCGAGATGGCCACTCCCAACGTCTACGCCGACCAGATCGAGTGGATGCACCGCAACCTCAAGCGCCGCGACTCGATCGTCCTGTCCCTCCACCCGCACAACGACCGCGGCAGCGCCGTGGCCGCCGCCGAGCTGGGCTACATGGCGGGCGCCGACCGCATCGAGGGCTGCCTGTTCGGCAACGGCGAGCGCACCGGCAACGTCTGCCTGGTCACCCTGGGCATGAACCTGTTCTCCCAGGGCATCGACCCCGAGATCGACTTCAGTGACATCGACGAGATCCGTCGCATCACCGAATACTGCAACCAGCTGCCCGTGCACCCGCGCCACCCGTGGGGCGGCGAGCTGGTCTACACCGCCTTCTCCGGCTCCCACCAGGACGCCATCAAGAAGGGCTTCGAACACCTCGAGCGCGACGCGGCCGCGGCGGGCGTCCCGGTGGACGACTTCACCTGGGCGGTCCCGTACCTGCCGATCGACCCCAAGGACATCGGCCGCACGTACGAGGCGGTCATCCGCGTCAACAGCCAGTCCGGCAAGGGCGGCGTCGCGTACATCATGAAGGCCGACCACCAGCTCGACCTGCCGCGGCGACTGCAGATCGAGTTCTCCAAGGTCGTGCAGGCCCGCACCGACAGCGAGGGCGGCGAGATCAGCCCTGCCGCGATGTACGAGATCTTCCGCGACGAATACCTCCCCAACCCGGCCAACCGCTGGGGCCGCCTCAGCCTCATGGCCCACCGCCACGAGTCCACGGTGGACGACAAGGACCGCATCAGCGCCGACGTACGGCTCGACGGAGAAATTCGCGAAATCGAGGGCACAGGTAACGGCCCTATCTCGGCTTTCGTCGACGCCATTTCCGGGGCCGGAATTCGGGTGCGTGTTCTGGATTATGTGGAGCACGCGATGAGTGCGGGCAGCGACGCCAAGGCGGCTTCATATTTGGAATGTGAGGTCGACGGTCAGGTATTGTGGGGGGTCGGCGTCGACGCCAACACCACGACGGCCTCCCTCAAGGCCATCATCTCGGCGGTCAACCGCGCTTCCCACCCGTAAGCCCACATACTGGTAACCCGACCGCGCCTCACGATCAAGGACGAGGCGCGGTCGGGTTATTTATTTCGGCGAATTTCTGGGATATTTCGCAATACGTGCGCAAGATATGAGGCGTTGAGATTCTCGTGCGCGCGCACTTCAGGGGCAAGGACATATCGCTTAAGTCCTATCTGCACCTAAGCGACCCGAAGAAGGCCCATGGGCGGCAGTTTGCAAAGCCCGCTTGCGCGCCAAAGACCCGAGCCGATCCATGAGGGAATCCGCACAGCCACGGGCGCGGTATGCAAGAATTGGCCAAGCCGCGGGCCGGACCGGACTGCGAGGAGATCCGTTCGTACCGATTTCCGGCTTGGTGGTCTGATAGCACCTCGAATCGATGTCATCACTTGCGCTGGCGGCATAGGAAAGTCAGGAAACCGTGGCAAGCATCATCGCCGAACTCCTTGATAGGCGTAAGATCTCGAGCTATTTGATCGGTATTGCAGACGTCGAAGCCGAGTGGGATCTCTATAAGGTTAACGCCGGTACGAGCGCGTGGATCACTGTCTGCGACAACGGAATCGCAATCGACGAGGCTCAGAGCGAAAGATGTCTGATCAAATACGAGCTCTGGGACGGACCGCCTCCTCCCTGCGACTCCTGGGACAGGACCTGGTCCGGAAACGTAAGCCTGGCCTCCGGAGTGGTATTCGCCATAAGCGGCTACGCCGGCGACGTGTTTCATGGCGCCGAGTTCGATCTCGGCAGGCGGGACAGCATCTGGCAGGTCAGAATCCATCACAAGCCCCTGGGCTATGAAGAGTTCACGCCGGACCTCGTCAGCTTCACTTTGCTGAAGATACAGTTCTGGCTCCCGCCACTGTAGGCAAAGGTAGGCGAGCTTCCCGTTCAACCTCATCGTCCACCGCGACGAGTCCACGGTGGACGATGAGGGCCGCATCAGCGCCGACGTGCGTCTTGATGGGCATATTCGGGAGATCGAGGGCACGGGGAACGGGCAGGTCGCGGCCTTTATCGACGTGATTGCGGGAGTGGGATCCGGGTGCGCGTCCTGAGTCCCCGGTTATGGGAGTCGGGTTCCTACTTGCCGCGAGTGCACTCGTAGACGTCGCTGTAGCGTTTTTGGGCGATGCGCATGAGCGCGATCAGGTCCTTCATCGCATCCCGCCCCTTGACGACCTGAGACAAGTAAATATCGATCATTCGGTCTTTTCCACCGCACCGGAACTTCGCGCTCACTCGATACGGCTGGTCGTCCAGTGGACTGTTCGACACCCGTGCGGCCATGCCAGTGCCAAGGTCGGCAGGAAGCCTGACTCCGCCGTGCCGCGTGTAGAGGTCACGCCTTCCGTTCATTAGGAAGTTTAGATGCTCCTGGCTCGTCCCGTCCCCCACCTGAAGCCAGCCGACCTCAAGCGGCCGAGGCTTCGTATCGGAGGCCCAGCATTCACCGCTGCTCTCATTGCCGCTTGTTTTTTCAATAAGAGACCCTATCGCACCACTTATCAGGCGAAATGCCTGTTCGGGAACGAGCTTGCAGATATAAGGCGCGGAATCCACGACCATCTGGTGAACTGGGGTTGGTGTGGAGACGATATCGCTGCCCGGAGTGCACGCTCCTGTGAGCAATACGAGTCCAGTCAGAGTCACAGTTAGGAGAGAATGTCTCATTTGCGACCTTCGGAACCGGTCGTGATCTGGAGGCCGAGGTAGTCGTCCACCTCGCTGGTCCTCCGGAAGGTGTTGCCAAAACGATCGAGAAGATCATCGCTTCCTCCTTTTTTCCGAACCCACGCAAGGAATTCGCTGTATTCCTGCGGGCTCATCTCGGTGAAAGGTTTGATCGCCGGCGGTGTTCCTAGCGCGAATATCTGATTCTTCATATTGACATCGTCAAGCAGGCCCTTGTGCAGCATTGCCGTGGCTAGCATCTGCTCTGCCAGCCTCTCCACCGCCAGTCGATTGTCCGCAAGTGTCCGGTGCGTCTCGTCCAAACTCCCCCTGCGTTCGGACATCCGCTGTGCAACCTGGTTGGCGATCTCGCCATACGCGGCTCCGGTGAGCTTGTCGTATCCATTGCCGATCAACTCGCCAAACGCTCCCTTGGCGAGTTGACCAACCTGCTTGGCGCCCGGCACCGGCAGCAACCCGATCGCATCGCCCACCATGGTCTTCAGCGCTTCGTCTGCCTTGTTGTCATCCAGCCCCTGAGCGATCAGCACTTGTCGGCGGATTTCCACGATGTGGCTGATGGGACGTGCCTCCGCCACGGTCCGGTCTGTCAGGAATTGCATGATGTCGGCCTTGTCGACTCGGCCATCCCGGTCGAAATCGAATTCCTTGACGTCGGCTTTCGTGAATCCGAGCTGCTCAGCGTTGGACATGTTCAGACCAACCGGGGGCACAGTGTTGAGTGCCGCCCGCATGTGTTCGGTCTGTGCTGCCACCAGCGCCTCGAAGCCGGCGTCATGTGAGGTGGCGAGCGCCAGAGCGTAGGACATGTCCTCGGCCGAGACCTCGCCGAAGGTCGAATGGTCCAGAAGGAGCCGGGAGAGTTGGTCGATGTTGGCCGCGATCGCGCGGGCAAGTGGATAGCTCAGAGGCGTGTACCGATCGAACACGTCTCGGTCCCTGATCTCCAGGTTGCCGCTGTCGGCTTTGCCGAAGGCACTGCGTACCTCATCTGAGACGATCTTGGTCATCTCCGCGGCCAGCCTCTGGGAGGTCGTGTCCTGGCCGGTCGTCGCGGTCACCAGCATGGCGTTGAACGGTGCGTAGTCGCCCAGATAGCGGGATGCGTCCCACCGAGTAGTCAGCAGATAGTCCAGCACGGATTCCTTCCATCCGGCCGGGGTGTGGTCGAGCAGGGCGTGGGACGCCTCGCGGCTCGACTTTGCCGCGTGGAAAAGGTCGTCCACCACCGACGACGTGCCTTTCGCGTCTGGACTGCCCGCGTATGTTCCCGGTCTCAGCAGGGTGCCGAGGCCGAGTGCGCCGGCCACGTCGACTATGGGAACCTGGGCGCCCGCGAAAATGCGCCCCAACGGGTCCTTCCTTGCCTCCCATTCGGCCTTGCGCTGCTCGTACTCGTAGACGATCACGTCGCGCCCGACGAGCTCCATGAACTCCTTCGAGAACGGCGGCTTCCCGTCGTGGACGCGCCAGATGAGCGCTTGCGCCTGATAGCCCGAGTACGTCGCGTCGCCGGACTTGTGCTCGGCTCGGCCCTCCCTCACCAGGCCCTTGAGGAAGTCGGCACCCACGTACGCGGGGTTCTTCGGATCGGTCCCCTTGGCCAGGGCCGTGCTCAGCATGCGCAGGGCCTTCTGGCCTTGGCCGGAGAGCCGGGCCATGCGGTGGTCGGAGTCGCCGTGGATCTTGGCGTCGCGCAGTTGTGCGGCGAGCGAGCCGGGCAGTTGCGTCACGCCCCGGGCGCCCAGCGCAGCGAGGAACGCCTTGACGAACTCCGCGTCCCCGGTACGCGACGCGTACTTCTCCAGTTCGGCCAGCGCTTTGGCGTCTCCGTCTGCGGCGCTCAACGCGGCGCGACCCGCCAGTGTCCCGTCGAGCAGCCCCTTGGCGGCCTCCAGGCTGTCAGGCATGTCGAGGAAGCTGCCGGCGGGTGTGCTCCTGCCGAAAGTGACCTTCTGCCTCTGCAACTCGTGGACCAGTTTCTGCCGCCGCCGCAGGTCTTCGGCCTGCGTGGTGACCCGTCCGGCCAGCTGCCGCAGCCGCGCCGCCGGAGAGGTGTCCAGCCCGGCGCTCTGCAGTTCGCTGTGCAGGACCTGCGCCAACTCCTCCAGTCGTCCGGCCGCCTCGGCGTGCTTGCTCGTCATCGTGTCGAACTCGGGCTGCTTGACCCCGGTGAACTCCGTCATGGCGTGTCCTGAAGCGAGGCCAGCTTCTGGGTCGCGTTGTGGACGGCCTGCGCGAGCATGTCGCGCAGCTCCCGCTGGTCGGCGTGGACCTGGGCGTCGAACCGGGCACCCGTCGGCCCGACCCACGCGTCGTTCTGCATCAGGCGGCAGGACGGATCGAGCGCCCACCAGTGCTCGTCGGACAGCCGCTGGATCCGCTCCGCCACGGCCCGCATCGCTTGGCGATCGAGGTTGGCCACGATGATCCCCTTGTACGGCTCGCTGCACCAGAACAGATCAGGAGGCGGCGTCCTCCACGTCTTTCACACGGTAATCAACATCACGTCAACAGAACAAGCTGAAACTCGCTGAAAGGTATAGTGCGTTCGACTTTTGTTCGCGAATGGGGCGTTTGTTGGACTGGAGTGCAACTCCGGATTCATCGGAGAAGAAGATGCCGTGCGGAGTTAAGGTTGCGGCCTTCTGGAAATGCGATATTCGACCGGTATTGTCCGATAAGAACCGACCGTGACCTGGGATCTCTTTTCCTCTAGGAGAATGAAACCCGGCTGGTGTTCGTTGAATCTCAACTGAAACGGCCTGGGTGGGACCGGGGTCAGATGGCTGACGAGAACACCGTCACGGACGGGAAGGACGTCGCCGGAGGCAGGCCGAAGCGGGGACCGCAACTGCGCGCGGACTGTGCGCTCGAATAGTGCCCCGCCTGCCCATTGCGGCGGCAGGGGTCGAGCGGACGTTTATGAGCGCCGACGACGGCATCGAGCGGACCAAGCGATACGCCGCGAAGGCCTACACCAACACAGAGCCCACCTGCCGGTCGCGGCGGAAGAAAACGGAGCGGCCCCGTGACGTACGACGCCTCACGCGGCTATCAGGCGGCCACGTTCCCGTCCGGCGGGCACAGCAGCGAGATCAGCAGCACCGTGAACTTCGTCACCGACCAGGGCAGCCGCCGGCCAAGAGCAGTTTGCACCTGGGCCTCCCGCTGCCGGAACACCGGGTGGTCCAGCCGAACGTAGGAGACCCCTTCGACCGACGCCTCCTGATGCAGGTCGCCGAGATCTCCTACGAGTGCGATGCCACCCCCGCAGCGGACGAACTCGTGCAGCGGCCCGAGCCCGTCGCAGACCAGCACCGGCTGGACGGTGAGTCCCTCGATCTGCGCGCCGATGTCGAAGAGCTCACGCTGGCTGGTCCCGGTGGAGGCGAGTGCCAGGGGGTGTTCGCACAACTCCGCCAGCCCGACCTGATCCCGCCCGGCGAGCTCGTGCCCTGGTGGGACGATCGCGACCACCGGAGTCACGACGGCGTACTCCACCCGCACATCATGCTGCGGCCCCATCGCATAGGTGACGGCGACGTCGGCGATCCCTTCGGTCACCCGGCGGGTGGCCTCCTGCCGGGGGACGATGTCGAGGTGGAACGTCACGTCGGGGTGGTCGCGCCGGAAGGCCGCTATCGCCCGTGGGACGATCCGGCGTCCAAACCCCTCCGAACAAGCCACCGTGACGTTGCGGGCGTCGGCTCCGCGCCCGGTCCGCAACTCGTCCACCAGAGCGGACGCCTCAGCCTCGCTGCGGCGGACATGGGCGAGCAGCCGGGACCCGGCCTCGGTCAGCGTCATCCCGCGCGGATGCCGGACGAACAAGGGCACCCCGCACCCTGACTCCAGCTTGGTGATCTGCCTGCTGATCGCGGAAGGCGCGACGGTCAGCGAACGGGCCGCCTCGGTCACCGATCCTGCCCGCGCGACCTCGAGGAAGTACGAGAGGCCCACCGGCAGGAGTTGCATCGGAACACCATCCAGTCATGGTTCGGACCCAGGTTTGCCAATAATAGAACGCCGAATGCGGCAAACGGCAATGGTCCCGGCCTCTGAACCGTCCTACGCTGCTGACCAGCGCGGCGCCCAGACTCCCCGGAGGAACCTCTCGTGATCCCAGCAGACCTCATCGAACAGGCGGAGGAGTACGTCGATTCCGGCGCCTTCTTCGCCGAGCTCGCCACGATGGTCTCCTATCCCACGGAGAGCGCCAAGCCGGAGAGCCGTGTTGCCGTCAAGGCATACCTCGACGAGATTCTGGCACCCGCGCTGACCGGGCTCGGGTGCTCCGTGACCGAGTACCCCAACCCCGAACCCGGCGGGGGTCCGTTCCTGGTCGGCACCCGGGTCGAGTCACCCTCGCTGCCGACGCTCCTCTGCTACGGCCACGCCGATGTGGTGGACGGCCAAGCCGGCCGGTGGAGCGGTGGCCGTGACCCGTGGACGCTGACCGGTGACGGCGACCGTTGGTACGGCCGCGGATCGGCCGACAACAAGGGGCAGCATCTGGTCAACCTCGTGGCGCTGCGCATGCTGCTCGCCCGGCACGGCAGGCTCGGGTTCAACCTGATCTTCCTGTTCGAGTCAGGAGAGGAGGTCGGCTCGCCAGGGCTGGCCGAGTTCGCCGCCGCGCACAGTGAGGCGCTGCGGGCGGACGTCCTGATCGCCTCGGACGGCCCGCGCTTGGACGCGGCGACGCCCACGCTGTTCCTCGGGTCACGTGGAGGCGTCGACATCCAGCTCGAGGTCGATCTGCGTCCCAACACCTATCACTCCGGGAACTGGGGCGGCGTCCTCCGCAACCCCGCCACCACCCTCGCCGGCGCGATCGCGAGCTGCGTTGACGGGCACGGACGCATCCGGGTGTCCGCTCTGCTGCCGCCGGAGCTCCCGGACGCGCTCCGCGAGGTGCTGGCCGGCGTCGCCGTCGCGAACAGCCCCGGCGACCCGGTCCCCGACGAAGGCTGGGGTGAGACCGGGCTGACCGCTGCCGAGCGGCTGTACGGCTGGAACACGCTGGAGGTCCTGGCGCTGGGGTCGGCTGACGTCGACAACCCCGTCAACGCCATCCCCGGACGCGCCCGTGCGATGCTGCAGCTACGGTACGTGGCCGGGACCGATGTGAGCGGCGCGGAGAAGGCCATCACCGAGCATCTGGCCGCCCACGGCTACCCGATGGTCCGCGTCAGCGTCTTGCGCCACTTCCCCGCCGGCCGTACGGCACTCGACGACCCGTGGACGCGGTGGGCCAAGGGGTCGCTGGAGCAGGTGAGCGGCAAGCCTGTCGCCGTGCTGCCGAACATCGGCGGCTCCCTGCCCAACTACGTCTTCACCGACATCCTCGGCCTGCCGACCCTGTGGCTGCCGCATTCATACCCGGGCTGCCTCCAGCACGCGCCGGACGAGCACATGCTCGGCACGATCGCCCGTGAGGGCGTCGTGCTGGCCGCCGCGCTGTTCCACGCTCTCGGCAACCCTTCGGCCGACAACCCTCTCCCCGCCCGCCGCCCGGCCTGACGACGTCAGCCGGCGCTCCCACCGGAAGGACCCTCGATGGCCGTCGCCTCGACAGATTCCGCTCAGCCCGCGGACCGCCCGGCGGTGCCCGCGAGGCGTGGATCCGCCAGACGCGCGATCGCGGCGGCGACCATCGGCAACGCGCTCGAGTGGTTCGACCTCGCCGTGTACGCGCTGATGGCGGCCTATATCGGGCAGGTGTTCTTCCCCGACGGCGCACCGGGCGTCCAGCTGGTGCAGGCGTACGCGGTGTTCGGCGTGACGTACCTGATCCGTCCGCTCGGAGGGCTGTTGATCGGCGCGTACGCCGACCGGCACGGCCGCAAGAAGGCTCTGGTGCTGACGATCTGGCTGATGGTGCTCGGCACCTTTCTGATCGTGATCATGCCCGGCTACGCGACGCTGGGACTCCTCGCACCGCTGGGGATCGTGGTCGCGCGACTGATCCAGGGGTTCGCGGCCGGCGGTGAGTTCGGCGCCGCCACCTCGTTCCTGGTCGAGCAGGACGACAGCCGCAAGGGCTTCCTCGGCAGCTTCCAGTTCGCCAGCCAGGGGCTCGCGACTCTGATGTCCTCCGGGTTCGCCGCAGGTCTGACGGCGGTGCTGTCCGATGAGCAGATGGCGTCCTGGGGCTGGCGGGTGCCGTTCCTGTTCGGTCTGCTGGTCCTTCCGGTAGGCCTCTACATTCGCAGGTACGTACAGGAGCCGCCGGCGATCACACGGGCACCGGAGACGGAGGAGGGGCGTTCCTCGCCGATCTGGTCGGTGTTCCGTGACCATTGGGGCGGCCTGCTGATCGCCGGTGGCGCGCTGGTCATCTCGACCGCACTCAACTTCATCCTGCAGTACATGCCGACCTTCGGGATCGAAGAGCTGGGCCTGAACGATTCGTTGTCATTCGTCGCGCTGCTCATCACCGGTGTCACCCTGACCGTGGCAACTCCGGTCGTCGGCCTGCTGGCCGATCGGTTCGGCCGACTGAAGATCATGATTCCGGCCGCGGTGCTGATCGGCGGGAGCGTCGTCCCGCTGTTCCTCTGGCTCACCGCGTCGCCGTCGTTCCTGACCCTGACGCTCTGCATGACGATGCTGGGCCTGCTGAAGGCCGCCTACTTCGGCGCGCTGCCGTCGGTGATGGCCGACGCGTTCCCCGTGCACGCCCGCGCGACCGGCCTGTCGTTCAGCTACAACACGGCGGTGGCGATCTTCGGCGGGTTCACTCCCGCGATCGCCGCGGCGCTCGTCTCGGGAACCGGCTCGCAGGCGTCGCCGGCCTACTATCTGCTGGCCGTCTCCTTCCTGAGCGTCGCCGCACTGGCATGTGGGTACCGGTCCCGCGGTATCCGTTGAGGGCTGGGAGCGTCTTGACCATGAGGTCAGCGCCCGCCTTTCCTGCCGTGACCGGAGCGGCGGCCGCGCGCCCCCGGCCGAGGTCCTGCCACGAAGCGGAGCGGGTGGGAGCGGGTACGCAGCGGCTCTGCCACGAGCCTGCGTAGCTCGTCCATGCCGACCGTGGCCGGATGGCCGGATGTCGGCGGACAGGCCGCGGTCGTCGGCCCAGTCCAGGCAGCGGCGGATCATCAGGTCCTTGGCCGCCTCGAACTCCTCTTCCTGGTCCGGCGCGGAAGAGGTACACGCGGGGGTGAGCCGGCCCATCACGGTCCGCGTACGGCGTCGTAGCCGGATTGAGGACTAAGGAGAAACAGACGTGGCCGTCCCGTCCAGACCGAGCTTGAGCATCGGCGCGACGGTCCCGCCGAAATGCGCTCGTGCCTGCGCCGTCTCCGCATGCCGGAGATCTGTACCCTGCTGTGCTCGGTAGTTGGCGAAGCTCACCACGTGGAGGTCGGGCAGCACCAGCCAGGCATAGGCCTGATCAGGTTCGGCAGCAGGGTTCTGGATCACCAGCCCGGAGCCGTTGAGCGGCTCGTACGGGCCCGTCAAGCTGGGCGCGGCGAATCCGTAGAGCCCGGTGGGCGCGCGATCGGCCGGGTGGAAGGTGTGGCGCTGGGTGGTGAAGAAGAGGTAGTACCACGACTGGTGGACGATGACGTGCGGCCGTTCCAGTTCATGGTTGATGCCCTTGGCCACGAGGAGCGGCGGGAGCAGCGACCAGCTGCCGGCCCGTGGCTCGGCTGCCAGGGCGATGGCGCCGGTGAAGCCGTCGTCCCAGGCGGTGGACGCGGCGATGAGCAGGTAGTCACGCCCGTCGGCCGGGTCGCGGAACCAGCCGGGGTCGCGGAAGGCCCTGATGTTCCCCGGCGACCCGTCGGCTTCTTCGACCGGCAGGTACATCCGGCCGTCGGAGCGGAGGATCTCCCGATGCCCGGCGTTCTCGTGCAGCAGGATCCGGTCGCCGTCGGCTTGCAGGCTGAGGCGCGTCTCGACGACGCTCTGCCGGAACGTAGGGCGTGTTTCGCCTCGCCGGCCGGCGGCCGTGTAGAACACGGACACCGTGCCGTCGGACCGGCGGACCGCTGATCCCGACCACTCGCGACTGCCGGGTGAGGCGTTGTCGGCGAAGGCGTGCCCCAGGTCCCGCCATCCGTCGCCGTTCCTCGCGAGCAGGCGGATCCGGGCCTGGTCGTGGCGCTCCTCGGGGTGGCCGAGGGCGGGAGCCGACAGCGCCATCCACACTTCGTGGCCGCCGATCAGCGCCGCCGGGCCGCTCTCGTCCTGGACCGGCCACAGGTCCCAGAGATCGTGGTCCGGCAGGATGCGAGGTACGGCCGTGGGATCGAAGACGGGCGCCGTGGTCGCGATGTCGTCGACGAGCAAATCGAGGTGCCGGCTGGTCCAGAGCGCCGGTCGGCGAGTGGTCATGCGCCGCCCCGCCCGCGGCGCCTGCCGTCGGCATGCCCTGGGAACGGGCCGGATCCGCTCACCGGGTTGCGTGCGGCGCCTGGCCGTCTTCCTGGGGCCATGAACAACCTCTGCTTCCGCTCGTAGGAGGTGATGTGCATACCGGCCCGACCTTGGGCGGGGCCGGCCGGGGGCGCGGCGTTCGTCGCCGTCAGCCCTTCAGGGAGCCCTGGAGCAGGGCCTTGACGAAGTGCCGCTGGAAGATGAGGAAGATCGCCAGCGTGGGGGCCAGGATCAGCAGCGATCCGGCGCACAGCAGCGGGATGTCGGTGCCCCACTGGCCCTGGAAGGCGCCCAGGGCGCCGGACATCGTGCGCTTGGCGGGGTCGTCGACGAGGACGATGGCCAATAGGAACTGGTTCCAGGTCCACAGGAACAGCAGGATGCCCAGGGACGAGATCGCCGGCATGGCGAGGGGGATGTGGATGCGCCGGAACAACTGCCACACGTTGGCGCCGTCCATCCGGGCGCTCTCCGACAGTTCCCCGGGCATGTTGACGAAGTGCGCGCGCATCCAGAAGACAGAGAACGGCATGAACAGGCCGATGAGCGGCAGGATGATCGCCCAGCGCGTGTTCAGCAGTCCCATGTCGCGGATCTGGTAGTACAGCGGCGTGATGACGCCCTCGAAGGGGAGGGTCAGGCCGAGCACGAACAGCAGGAAGACCACGCGGCCGCCGATCACGCGCAGGTGGCCGATGGCGAAGCCGGCCATCGTGCCGAGCAGGATCGAGATCGGTACCACGCCCAGCACGATGAGGACGCTCGACTTCAGCAGCTCACCCATGTTCGCGGCCTGGAAGGCCTTGAGGAAGTTGCCCCACTGCGGGTCGTCGGGCCAGGCCAGTCCGGCCGGATAGGTGCCGGAGGGGTGCAGCGCGGTGACGAGCAGGCTGAGGAACGGCAGGAGCGTGACCGCCATCATGACGAAGAGCAGCAGCCTGCCGGTCCAGGACTCCCGCAAGGCGAGGATCATCGGTTGCCGTCCTTTGCGAACCACTGGATGGGAAGGGCGCAGGCGATCACGAGGACCATGAGCACCATGGCCAGGGCCGAGGCCGTCCCCACCTCGCGTTCGGAGAAGGCCAGGTAGAAGATCTGCAGGCCGGGCACCATGGTCGTGTTGCCCGGGCCGCCCTGGGTGGAGATGTAGATGATGTCGAAGCTCGCCAGGGCCGCGATCACGGTCACAGTGACGCAGACGGCGATCTCCTGACGCAAGCTGGGGACCGTGATGGAGACGAACTCCCGCCACGGCCCGGCGCCGTCGAGCCGGGCGGCCTCGTACAGCGCCGGGTCGATCTTGCTCATGCCGGCCAGGAGCAGCAGCGTGCACAGGCCGAGCAGCACCCACGCACCGATCATGCCGACCGCCGGCAGGGCGGTGGCGAAATCGCCCAGCCAGGCGCGGGTCACGCCGCCCAGGCCGATGAGCCTGAGCAGCTGATTGATCACTCCGGTGGAGGCCAGCAGCCAGCTCCACGCGATGCCGGCGGCCACCAGTGGGATGACTTGGGGCAGGAAGATCACGACGCGCGCCACAAGGGCGAGGCGGCTCTGGGCGATGCGTCGGATCGTGGCGGCGATCGCCAGGCCGAGCAGGACCGGGATCGCGCTGAAGAAGGCGATCAGCTGAACGGCGTTGACGAGCGAGGCGAACAGGTCGGGGTCGGTGAAGACCTCGCCGTAATTGGCCGCCCCCACCCACGTGGAGGGCCCGATGCCGTCCCACTCGTACAGCGAGTACTGGAACGTCAGGGCGATCGGGCGCAGGACGAATACCGCGTAGAAGGCGAGCGCCGGAATGATGAACAGCCAGCCGACCAAGCCGCGGGTGCCGCGCAGTTTGGTGGTGGCCGGCAGCCGGTGCGCGGACCGGGCGGCGCGTGGCCGGGCCATCAACTTGCTCAGTTCCCTTCGAGCTGGCCGGCGTAGTCGGCCTGGACCGCCTTGAGCAACCCTTGCGGCGTCTGCTCCCCGGCCACCAGCTTCTGCAGGTTCGGGGTCCAGCTCTTGGCGTAGATGGCGCCGGTGGCGTTGGCGATGAAGTCCATCGCGCCGTTGTCCTTGGCGATGTCCGCTCCGGCTGCGAGCGTGCCGGCGGTGACCTTGTCCGCGGCCACCTCAGGCATGTACGCGTCGGCAGGCCCCATGGGATGCGATCCGCCGACCTCGACGCCGATCTCGCGGGCCCGTTTGTCGGTGGCCACCCAGTTGAGGAAGAAGGCGGCGCAGTCGGCGTTCTTCGCGTTCGCGGCGATTCCGAAGGTGAGGGGCGCCGACATGGCGGCCAGCTTGCCGCCCTGCTGCGCGGGCGGCATCAGAGTGAAGCCGACGTTGCCCGGCATCTGCTTGTCGAGGTTGCCCGACTCCCAGTCGCCGTTGAACATGAACAGGCCCTGACCGTCGATGAAGCGGCTCATCATCGTCGCGTAGTCGACCGCGTTGACGTCCTTCTGGAAGTATCCGGCCTTGATCCACTTCTCCAGGTGCTGGGCGGCCTGCAGGTTCGACGGGGTGTCGATCGTGGCCCCGGGCTTCTGGAAGACCCAGTCGTTGATCGGGGCCGCCGGGCCGTAGGAGGCCATGAGGTTCTGCAGCGGGAACGCCAGCCCGCCGGTGGCTCCACCGTTGAACTGCAGGATCGGTGTGATGCCCGCGCTTTTGGCCTTTGCGAGGACCGCGTCTAGCTCACCCAGCGTGGCGGGCGGCGCGGACATCCCGATCCGCGTGGCGAGCTTCTTGTTGTAGAAGACGCCGGTCATGCTGAAGTTGAGCCCTAGGGCGTACAGGGAGCCCTGTCCGCGTGGTCGCCCGCCCGGGCCCATCCGCAGCTGCTCAAGCTGCGAGGCCGGCCACTTGTCCCAGCCGAACGCTTTCGCGTAGCCGTCCAGGTTCTTCAGCAGGTTGTCCTTGACCAGCTCGGAGACCTGCGGCAGGCGCATCAGGTCGGGCGGGTTGTCCGCCAGCACCCGCGGGGCGTTCTGGGTGATCACCGCGAACTGGTCCTCGCGGATGTTCCACGTGACGTTCGGGTGCTGCTTGGTGAACTCGGTGGTAAGCGCCTTGGGCAAGGGGAAACCGGTCTCGAAGTAGCCGTTCATGCTGATCGGCGCCGATCCGCAGGTGGGCGCCGCGGACACCGACGACGTGCCGGTGGTCTGGGGCTGCGGCCTGTTGCTGCCGGGAGCCGCGCAGGCTGCGGCCAGCGTCCCCATGGCGATCACAAGTGCGGCCCCGGACCTGCCGGGGCGGACTCGACGAGCCATGTGCATCTCCTCTGCTGCCTGGGACGATCGGCACCGCGCTGATGTCCCGACTCCGTTGCTAAATCGGGTTAGCGCCGATAGTCTCACCGTGCGCGTCGTACGATGTCAACCCTCCGTAACACACTCTTGACGATCGGAGGTTCTGGGTGAGCCCACGACGGGTCACGCTGGCCGACGTGGCCAAAGCTGCGGGCGTCTCCCGCACGACCGCCTCACTGGTGCTGTCGGGCCGTGGGCGTGAGCTGCGGATCTCTCAGGACGTCGAGCAGCGTGTCCTGCGCGCCGCCGACGAGTTGCAGTACCGGCCCAACATCGTCTCCGTGGGCCTGCGTACGGGCACCTCCCGGACGATCGGGTTCGTCTCCGACACCGTCGCCACCTCCCGGCTGGCCGGTGACATGATCAAGGGTGCGCTCGAGGCCGCTCGCGAGCGTGGCTTCATGCTGTTCATCGGCGAGACGGAGGGAGACGCCGAGCTCGAACGACTCCTGCTGCAGGCCATGCATGACCGGCAGGTGGACGGGCTCATCCTGGCCTCGATGTTCACCAGGACCATCAAGGTGCCCAAGTCCATGACGGCAGTCCCCGCCGTTCTGCTCAACGCGCTGCCCGACCAGCCCACTCCCCTGCCCGCAGTCCTCCCCGACGAGGTGGAGGCCGGCCGCCGCGCGGCCCGCGTCCTGCTCGAGGCCGGCCATCGCGACGGCATCTACCTGATCGGCGCCGGCCCTGGAGTGCGCGACGTGCCCCGGGAGAGCGTCGCGGCGGTGGAACGGCTCGTCGGCATCCGAGAGGCGCTCGGCGAGGCAGGCCTCAAGGTGGCGGGCGGTCGCACCTGCCCCGACTGGCAACCGGAATACGGCCTCGCCGCCACGCGGGACCTCCTGGAGACTGCGCG
This sequence comes from Nonomuraea sp. NPDC050786, assembly GCF_040654115.1. Taxonomy (NCBI): domain Bacteria; kingdom Bacillati; phylum Actinomycetota; class Actinomycetes; order Streptosporangiales; family Streptosporangiaceae; genus Nonomuraea; species Nonomuraea sp. NPDC050786. The sequence goes on along the minus strand of NZ_JBFAHJ010000012.1, from coordinate 63,942 downwards.
GCCGCGGGCGCTGATCTGCTTCAACGACCGGATCGCCATGGGCGCTTACCAGGCACTCGACGATGCCGGACTCAACGTTCCCGACGACGTGTCCGTCGTCTCCTTCGACGACCACCCCATCGCCTCGTGGATCCGGCCCAGGCTGACGACCGTGGCCCTGCCGCACTACGAACTCGGCCGCAAGGCCGTCGACGTGCTGTTCAACGAGATCGGCGGCGACCGCGCAGATGCTGATCGGTCGGGCGAAGTGCACCGGGTGCCCATGCCCCTGCGCAGGCGCGAGTCCATCGCCCCACCGCCTGCTCCGCTGTCCGGCTGAACGCTGCCGGGGCCGCGTCTTCGGTGTACCGGCACCGGTCCCACTCGGCCGGCAGGGCGGCACGGGCGGTGGACGACACCCGGGCTTGTCTCACCGAGCAATCCCGATCGTCGCGGCCGCCAGCCGCATCATGTGCTCGAACACCGTGCGCCTGTCCTCGATCGTGTTGTTGAACTGGCCGAACACCTCGAAGTTGACCCACCCGTACAGCGCGGTCCACGCCGAGACGCCGCGCCAGAGCACGTCGTCGGGCACGCCCGGCATGAGGTCCCGGATCCCGGCCGCCTCCGACTCCAGCTCCGGCGACAGCTCGTCGGCGGGCGGCCGGATCGCGCCGGCCCGCCAGGCGTCGGAGAGAAGGCGGCCCATCACGGCCACGTCGCGCATGCGGGCCTCGATCGTGTCCTGCGGCGCCTGGTAGCCGGGCACGGGAGAGCCGTAGAGGAGCGCGTATTCGTGCGGGTGCGCCACCGCCCAGTCGCGTACCGCGTGGCAGGCCGACATCCACCGGCGCGGGAAGTCGTCCTGCGGGCACACGGCGTCGGCCCGCTCCACGGCCTCGCCAAGCGCGTTGTAGGCGTCGATGATCAGCGCGGTCAGCAGGTCGTCGCGGCTCGGGAAGTAGCGGTAGATGGCCGAGGAGACCATGCCCATCTCGCGCGCGACGGCCCGCAGCGACAGGCCGCCTGCGCCCTCGGTGGCCAGCTGGCGGCGCGCGATGTCGGTGATTTCCCTGGTGAGCTCGGCCCTGACACGTTCTCTGGCAGTACGGCTGGCTGTCATGTACGTCAGGCTATCAGAGCGGTGCCAAAAAACGAGAGCACTGCTCTTGACGACCGGCGCTCTCTTGAGAGAGCATTGCTCTCGCAACCGAGCGACACACTGTGGAGGATCAAGATGCTCGCCAAGAACGCCAACGCCGCCCTGATGTTCTTCCTGGAGCTGGGTGTGCTGGCCTCGGTGGGCTACTGGGGCTTCACCGTGAGCAGCATGTGGGTTGTCAAGCTGCTGGCCGGGCTGGGCGGGCCGGCGCTGTTCATCACCGTGTGGGCGCTGTTCGGCGCAGGGGGTGGCGCGAACGCCACGTTCCCCCTCACCGGCCTGGCCCGCGCCGCGCTGGAGATCCTCTGGTTCGGTGGCGGCGCCGCCGCGCTCTACGCCTCCGGCCTGGTCACCCCGGCCGCCGTCTTCTTCGCCCTTTTCGTCATCAACGCGGTTCTCCGCATCATCTGGAAGCAGGTTTGATCATGAGTAAGCACGTCGTGGTGGGCTCCGGGCAGGTCGGCACGCACCTGGCGAGCAAGCTGGTCGCGCAGGGACACGATGTCACCGTCGTGACGCGCTCGGGCAGCGGCCCCGAAGGGACGGTCAAGGTGGCCGCCGACGTCGCCGACAAGGCCAGGCTGACCGAGATCGCCAAGGGGGCCGACGTCCTCTACAACTGCGTCAACCCGCGCTACCATCGCTGGCTCACCGACTGGCCGCCGATGGCCGAGTCGTTCCTGGCCGCCGCCGAGGCGAGCGGCGCCGTGTACGTGATGCTCGGCAACCTCTACCCGTACGGGCCCGTCACCGGCCCCATGACCGAGGACCTGCCGCTCGCCTCCACCAACCCCAAGGCGCAGGTGCGGGCGAAGATGTGGCGGGACGCGCTGGCCGCGCACGAGGCGGGCCGGATCAGGACGACCGAGGTGCGCGGCTCCGACTACTTCGGTCCGGGCACCAGCGACCAGTCCTACCTGGGCGACCGGTTCCTCGTGCCGCTCAGGGCGGGCAGGACCATCCAGGTGCCCTATCCCCCCGACATGCCGCACAGCTGGACGTACCTGCCCGATGTGGCCGACGCGCTGATCGTGGCCGGCCGCGACGAGCGGGCCTGGGGCCGGCCCTGGCACGTGCCGACCGAGGACCCGCTGAGCTTCCGGGAGCTCGGTGAGCGGATGGCCGCGCTGCTCGGCCTGCCCGCGCCCAGGATGGCGCAGTTGCCGTGGCCGCTGATCAGCTTGGCCGGGCTCTTCTCGCCCATGCTCGGTGAGCTCAAGCACGTCCGCTACCAGTTCACTGCGCCGTACGTGCTCGACTCCTCGGCGTTCCAGCGCGCGTTCGGCGTCGCGCCTACCCCGATCGACGAGGCGCTCAAGGCTACGCTCGAGGCGTGAAGACAGCCATCATCGGCCTGGGTGACATCGCGGAGAAGGCGTACCTCCCCGTACTGGCCGCCCAGCCCGGCCTCGACCTGCACCTCTGCACGCGCAACCAGGCTCGGCTGGACCGCCTCGGCGACACCTACCGCGTCGCCCGGCGCTCCACGAGCGTGGACGAGGTGATCAAGTCGGGGGTCGAGGCGGCGTTCGTGCACGCGGCCACCGACGCGCACCCCCAGATCGTCGAGCCGCTGCTCCGGGCCGGGGTCCACGTCTACGTCGACAAGCCGATCGCCTACACGCTCGAGGAGTCGGAGCGGCTGGTACGGCTGGCCGAGGCCGAGGGGAGGTCACTGATGGTCGGCTTCAACCGGCGGTACGCGCCCGGATATGTCGGACTTGCCGCCCATCCTCGCCACCTCCTCCTGATGGCGAAGAACCGCGACAATCACCCTGACGTGCCCCGTCGGGCGATATTTGATGACTTCATTCACGTGGTGGACACCCTCAGATTCCTCGCCCCAGGCCCCATCGCCGGCACCACGATCCGCACCCGTGTCAAGGACGGCCTGCTCGAGCACGTCGTCCTGGAGCTGTCGGGCGCCGGCTTCACCGCCATCGGCGTCATGAACCGGGTCAGCGGCGCGAGCGAGGAGTCCTGCGAGGCCATGGGCGACGGCGCCAAGCGCCGCGTGATCAACCTCGGCGACGTCGTCGACTACCGGGGTGGCGAGACGCTCGCCCGTCGCCCCGACTGGACGCCGGTGGCCAGGCAGCGCGGCATCGAGCAGGTCTGCTTGGAGTTCCTCGCCGCCGTACGCGACGGCCGCCGGATCGCCGCCGACGACGCCCTGGCCACGCACGCGCTGTGCGAGGAGATCGTCAGCCGGACGGCGTGAGCTGCATCGACTTGTCGGCCTTGGCGAACATCCGCTCGAAGACGGGCGCGCTCAGCCTGGTGAGCACGGTGTACCCCTTCTGGTCCCGCAGCGGGCTGGACGACGACACGACGCCGGCCACCGCGCCCCCGTACAGCGCGGGCCCGCCGCTGCCCCCGGCGGCGGCGTGGCAGTTGCGCGTGACCATCAGCCCGGGCTCCTCGGAGAGCGCCTCGACCGTGTCGGCCACGCACCGGTACATCTGCGTGCCCGGATAGTCCTTGCCGCCGGGGTAGCCGAGCAGCTCGAGCCCGCGCAGCTCCGTGCCCCTGCCGGTGGTCAGACGCGGCAGCCCCCGCCCGGTGACGTCCTCCAGCGGGCGCTTGCGGCGCACGACGCCGACCAGGCCGATGTCGTACGGGAGCAGGTCCGGCGAGTACGGCTGGTTGCGCCACTTGGCCGGCACCCACGTGCGCACGGCCGGCCAGATCCCCATGCGCGGCTCCTGGTCGTAGCCCGGCAGGAAGGCCAGCTGCTTGATCGCCCGCCCGTGCTGGTACAGGCAGTGCGCCGCGGTCAGCACCAGGCTGCGGCTGCGCGAGTTGATCACCGCGCCCCCGCAGAGCACGTTCGTCCGCGTCACGGGGTCGTGGCCGAGCAGCATCCCGGTGAGCCGGCGCGCCCCCGCGTAGGGGCGGGGGACCGGCGCGTAGCCGAGACGGTCGCCGTCGGGGGTCAGGATCCGGGGAACGGGGACGTTGCGTTGCGACACCTCGGCGACGGCGGTGGGGTCGAGCAGGACCAGAGACAGCACCAACCTGAGCACCCTCCCACCTTAGAGCGAAGATGATCAGTGCTCTGACCTGCGACATTAAGCTTTACCCTAACTTGTGCACGGGAAAACCGGCGCGACGGTGAGATCGCCGGGCGGTCGCCGTCGAGGGAACGTGCAGGCATGAATGCACAGAGTGGTCAGGAAATCACTCTGTGCATTGACACTCAATGTAAAAGATTGAATGCTCTCCGTAGGCAGTCCTTTGCTCTCCTGAGCCCTTCCCCCGGAAGGACGCCAGGAGGCCGTCACGAGGAGAAGCATGCAGTCGAAGAGGCTCACCGTCCTCGCCGTCACCGGCGCCGTCCTGGCCGCCACGGCCGGTCTGGGCACGGCCGTCGCCGCCGCCAACACCGAGACCGTGCACTCCGTCCAGGCCAAGGCAGTCCCGCCGGGCTACCAGCTCGTCACTCTCCCGAACGCCAACGTACCGAACTTCCAGCGCCGCACCCTGATGTGCCCCGGCTCCAAGCACGTCCTCGGCGGCGGCGCGGAGGCGCGCGGCAACCGGGCGATCCTCGTCGGATCCTTCCCGACGGATGACGGGCGCGGCTGGATCGCCCTCGGCCGCCAGGACGGTTACAGCGACGTCGGCATCAGCGTCTTCGCCATCTGCGCCGACTAGGGTCACCACGATGCGGCGTCCGGCGGACGCCGACGAGCGCCACGGGCTCGCTGGAGCCGGCAGATGTCGTGGCGGATGAAGAACCCCGCCGGCGCAGGGTCGGGGGCGAGGCGGCGCACGGCAACGTGCGCCGCCTCGCGCGGAGCTAGCGGTCGCAGGCGATGCGCTCCACGGCGACGGCGTGCGCCGTCTCGCGCGGGGCTAGCGGTCGCAGGCGACGCGCTCGACGGCGACGGCGTGCGCCGTCTCGCGCGGGGCTAGCGGTCGCAGGCGACGCGCTCGACGGCGACGGCGTGCGCCGCCTCCCGGAGGGTCAGGCCGCGCGCGGTGGCGAGCGACCTCACCTCGATGAACGCGTCGTGCATGCGGTCGTGGAGCCGGGCGTCGAACTCGGCGTTGCTCCACGAGCCGGCCTGGGCGTTCCGCACCCACTCCAGGTGGGACACAATCACCCCGCCCGCACCCGCGAGGATGTCGGGCACGACCGTGGCGCCGTTCGCGGCCAGGATCTCGTCGGCCTCCGGAGTCGTGGGGCCGTTGGCGGCCTCCACGATCAGGCGGGCGCGCACCCGGGGCGCGTTGACCTCGGTGACCGCGCCTTCCAGCGCCGCCAGGACGAGGACGTCCACGTCCAGCTCCAGCAGGTCGTCGCGGTGCAGGGCGTCGGCGTCGCGGTAGCCGGACACGCCCCCGGACTCGGCGCTCCACGCGCGCAGGCCGTCGAGGTCGAGGCCGCCGCCCGCGTACACCGCGCCGGAGGCGTCGGAGACGGCCACCACCTTGGCGCCCGCCTCGGCGAGGTAGTGGGCGACCCGTGCGCCCACCTTGCCGAAGCCCTGCACGGCCACGGTCAGCCCTATGGGGGAGCCGCCGAGCGCGGACAGCGCGGCGATCCGCGCGCCCCGCGCGGTCGCGTCGTCGAGCGTCATGATGCTCGCGCCCGGCGCCCAGTAGCCGGAGTCGAGCCGGTAGGTGTCGCGGATCCAGGCCATGGTCCGCTCGTCGGTCCCGGCGTCCGGGACGGGGACCTCCTTCTCCGGGCCTGCCAGCGGCAGGATCTCGGCGGCGTAGCGGCGGGTGAGCCGCTCCAGCTCACGGGCGGTGAGCGCGGCCGGGTCGGCGGCCACGCCGCCCATGGCGCCGCCGTACGGGATGCCGGCCAGCGCGCACTTCCACGTCATCCACATCGCGAGCGCGGTGACCTCGTGGAGATCGGTGCCGGGATGAAACCGGAGGCCGCCCTTGGCGGGGCCGCGTGAGACGTTGTGCTGGACGCGGAACCCCTGGACCACCTGCACACGGCCGTCCTCGCGCCGCACCGGGACCGCGACGGCCATGGAGCGGCGGGGCGTGGCCAGCATCGTGTGGGTCTCGTCGTCGAGCCCGAGGTGCTCGACGGCGCGGGCGAGCTGGTGGAGAGCGGAGTCGAGGGCCTGGCGGCCCGGGGTGATCAGGGCCGGCGTCTTTGACGGCACCATGATGCTCATGGAAGCGAGTCCTCCTGTGAAGTGCGCCCTATTTGCAGGGAAAGCGCCATTGCCTTCCCCCTGTGGGCGCTATTGTCTCGATCATCCTAGGGTGGGGTGTTTGGCCGTGCCTAGTCGTCGGTGAAATCCCGGCCGCCGATCGAGGTGCTGTGGACCGTGCCACTCTGGCAGGCTTGCGTCCCGTAAACGTGCCGAATCGTCAAAATCTCGGGGGGTGAGATGCCCGCACTCGTGATGGGGCCGATGCTGCGGTACGTGGACTCCGTCAGCGCCTCGATCTGGGTGGAGACCGCCGATCCCTGCACGGTCACCATCGAAGCGGACGGTAGGTCTTACCGGTCGCCTACCTTCACCGTGCACGGTCACCACTATGCGATCGTGGATCTCGTTGAGCTCACTCAGGATATCGGTTCCTATTCCGTGAGACTCGACGGGGAGGAGGTATGGCCCCTGGCGGGTCGCCCGCCGAGCCGGATCCGGCTGCTGCCCGCCGACGGCGCGCGCAGGCTGGCGTTCGGCTCGTGCCGCGCCAGCGTGGCGCACGACGCGGCGCACGTCCTGACGCACGGCGCCGACGTGCTGCGTGCGTACGGCGGCCACCTCGCGACGGCGGCCGACGAGGAGTGGCCCGACCTGCTGCTGCTCATCGGCGACCAGGTCTACGCCGACAGCCCCTCGCCCGAGATGCTCGACTACATCAGGACCCGCAGGAGCACGGAGCCGCAGGACGAGATCGCCGACTTCGAGGAGTACGCCGAGCTCTACCGCCTGGCCTGGACGGACCCGGAGATCCGCTGGCTGCTGTCGACCGTGCCGAGCGCGATGATCTTCGACGACCACGACGTACGCGACGACTGGAACACTTCGCAGCCCTGGCGCGAGCAGATGGCCGCGACGCAGTGGTGGCACCGCCGGGTGGTCTCGGCGCTCGGGGCGTACTGGGTCTACCAGCACCTCGGCAACCTCTCACCGGCCGAGCGCGCGGAGGATCCGCTGCTGCGCGAGCTGATGGAGGGCGGCGACGGCGGCGCGGCCCTCGACGCGTTCGCCGAGAAGGCGGACGCCGAGCCGACCAGCAACCGCTGGAGCTACGCCCGCGACCTTGGGAGCGCCCGCCTGATCATGGTCGACACCAGGTGCGCCAGGCAGCTGACGCCCGGCGACCGCCGGATGCTCGACGCGGAGGAGTGGGCCTGGCTCGAGGAGCAGGTCGCCGCTCCCGCCGAGCGGCTGGTCATCGGCTCGTCCATCCCGTTCATGCTCCCCGAGGGCGTGCACCTGGTGCAGAACTGGAACGAGGCCCTGTGCGACGGCAGGTGGGGAGAGCTCGTGCGGCGGTGGTCGGAGAGTTTCCGGCAGGCCCTCGACCTGGAGCACTGGGCGGCCTTCCGGCGCTCGTTCGACGACCTGGCCAGGCTCCTGGTGAGGCTCGGCAAGCCGGTGCTGATCCTGTCGGGCGACGTCCACTACTCCTATCTGGCCAAGGCGAGCGCCGGGCCGATCTACCAGATCGTCTGCTCGCCGATCCGCAACCCGCTCAGCCGCCTGCTGCGCTGGGCCAACGTGTTCACCCAGTTCAGGATCGCGACGCTGGTGGGCGGCCTGCTGGCGCGGTCGGCGGGCATCCCGCGGCCGCCGTTCCGGTGGCGGGTCACCAAGGGGCCCTGGTTCCAGAACGCGCTGGCCACGCTGACCTTCCCCGACGAGGTGGCCTGGTACGAGTCCGACGGCGACTCCGTGGCTCCGATCGACTCCGTCCGTCTACGCTGATCGGATGCTTGACGACAGATATGCCGTCGCCGTGCCGTTCTACGACCTTTGGCACGGCGACGGGCACGTTCCCGTGGTGGGTGAGCTGCTTCCCCCGCTGCTGAAGGGGGTGCGGCGCAGCGTGATCGAGATCGGCGCGGGTACCGGGCTGATCACCGAGCTGATCGCCAGGGAGACGCCGGCCGAGATCTACGCCGTCGAGCCGTCGCTGGGCATGCGCTCGGTCCTCCTCTCCCGCCTGTCGTCGGATCCCGGCCTGCTGCGCCGCGTGACCGTCCTCCCGTACGGCGCCCTGGACGTGGAGGTGGACGAGCCGGTCGAGGCGGTCGTGATGATCTCGGTGCTGCAGAGCTTCCCGGCCGAACAGCGGGCCGAGCTGTGGCGGGTGCTGGCCAGGCAGCTGGAGCCGGGCGGGCGGCTGGTGTTCAACTGGCGCGAGCGGGCCCTGCCCGAGCCGGGGGGCCTGGAGGTCATGGACTCGTACCAGGTGGGCAGGCACGCGTACGAGATCGCGGGGCAGGTGCTGGAGGTCGCGGGCGAGAGCGTCACCTCGCGCTTCGTCTACCGGATCCGGCAGCGCGGCGTGACCATCAGCGAGGACGAGATGGTCGTCACCAACCACTGGCCCGCCAGGGAACGGCTGGTGGCGGAGCTGGAGGCGGCCGGGTTCGTCGCGGACGCGGCGCCCGAGGGCATGGAGGCGTGGCAGCGGGCGAAATAGTGGGAACCGGGCTCCGGCATGCGGCCAACAACAGGGTGACCGCATGAGAGAGGACCGGCAGAGTGGTGGGTGTTCAGGATGCGCCTGAGACGCTGGATGACTCGACCCTGATCGGGCATTCGCTCGACGACCCGGAGAGCTTCGCGGCGCTGTTCGACCGGCATGCCGACGAGATCCACAGGTATGCGGCCCGGCGTCTCGGAGCGGAGCTGGCCGACGACGTGACGGGGGAGGTGTTCCTGGTCGCGTTCCGGGGGCGGGCGCGTTACGACCGCTCCTGGCCGGACGCCAGGCCCTGGCTGTACGGCATCGCGACCAAGGTCGTCGCCCAGCACCGCAGGGCGGAGCGGCGGCGCACCACGGCCATGGCCAAGGTGAGCGTGGAGCGCCCCGGCACGTTCGACGAGCGCAGCGCCGACCGGGTGACCGCCGAGCAGCTCCAGCCGAGGCTGGCCAGGGCGCTGACCCGGCTCAGCGCGGGCGAGCGCGACCTGCTGCTGCTCGTGGCCTGGGGAGACCTGACGTACGAGGACGCCGCGCTCGCGTTGGGCGTGCCTGTCGGCACCGTCAGGTCCAGGCTCCACCGGCTCCGCGCGAAGGTGCGCAGGGCGCTCGGCGGCATCGATCCCTACGCGACAGAGGAGCCCCAGCGTGGATGAGCAGAGCAGGGACGAGGACGAGATCCGCATGTTCGCCGACGGCAGGCCGGCCGTGCCGCCGTTCGGGGCGGAGGCGAGGGCCAGGGCGCGGCAGCGGCTGCTGGCGGAGGCGCGTGGCGGGGGCCGCTTTCGCCTGCCCAGGTTCGGGTGGCAGGCCGCGGCCGCGTTCGGGGCCACGGTCGTCCTGGTCGGCGGCGTGGCAGTGGCCCTGTCGAACCAGGGGCGGGGCGGCACGAACCCCGCCGCCTCGGTGACCCAGTCGGTCGACGTGGCGTCGTCCGACGAGTTGAGCCCCCGGCCCGGCCAGTACATCGAGATCGAGTCCGACACGATGTACGGCTCGTTCTTGATCGGAAAGAAGGGCGTGGACGCGCGTTACCTCTACCGGACGCACCGGAAGATCTGGCAGTCGGTGGACGGGACGGCGGACGGCCTGCTGCTGATCGAGGGCCGCGAGCCCCAGCCGTGGCCGGGCAGGGCGCTGCCGAAGGAGGCCAAGGACTGGAAGGGCTCCGAGTGGTACGCGCTGCCGGTCTGCGAAGGGGCGCAGGGCAATCGCCGGACCGATTACGCCTACCTGAGCACCCTGCCGACGGATGCCGCCGAGATGCGGGCGAGTCTCTACGAGATGAGCAAGTTGTACGTGAGCGACGGCAAGGGCGTGGACGGCGACCGGGCCGCGTTCGACCACGTGAGGGACCTGGTCAGGGAGACGTACATGCCGAAGGCGCAGCGTGACGCGCTCTTCGAGGCGGCCAGGACGATTCCCGGCATCCAGGTGGCCGAGGGCGTGGCGGACGCGGCGGGCCGCAAGGGGGTGGCGCTCGGGCAGGTGGACCCGCAGGGCATCCTCAGGCAGGTCATCTTCGACCCGATCACGCACCTGTTCATGGGGGAGCGGAGCACGGTCGTGGACGAGAAGCGCGCTCAGGCCCCCAAGGACAGCGTGCTGGCGCTGACGTCCCAGCTGAAGGTCTCGGTGGTGGACGAGCTGCCGCAGGCGAAGGTACGGGGCGGGGACACCTCCTGCGTCAGCGCCACTCTCGAGGCCACCCCGAGCCCGTCGGGCACCGTCACACCGGCGCCGGCGCCGAGCGAGGACGCCGTGACGCAGACGCTGGAGCCTCTGCCGACCATGACGGTCACGCTGGATCCCGAAACCGGAGCCGTGCAGGAACCGGAGCCGGCGGTCACGGTGACAGTGACCGCGCCGCCGCCGACGAAGTGACACTCGCGGAAAAGGGCCCGGCCGCGTACGGCCGGGCCCTTCCTCAGGACTGGCTGAACTCGTAAAGAGCGTCGGAGAGCTGGTTCACGGCCCAGACGAGGTCGTCCTCGGAGACGACGATCGGCGGGGCGAGCCGGATGGTGGAGCCGTGCGTGTCCTTGGCCAGGACGCTTCTCGCCATCAGCGCCTTGGACACCTCCCGCCCCGTGGCCAGCTCGGGGTCGATGTCCACGCCCGCCCACAGCCCGCGTCCGCGCACCTCGACCACCCCCTTGCCGATCAGCTCGCGCAGCCGGGTGTGCAGCACCTCGCCCAGCTTGGCGGCCCTGGCCTGGAACTCGCCGGTGTTGAGCAACTCGATGACCGCGATGCCGACCGCGCAGGCCAGCGGGTTGCCGCCGAACGTGGACCCGTGCTGGCCGGGGTGGATGACCCCGAGCACGTCGCGGTTGGCGGCGATGGCCGAGACCGGTACGACGCCGCCGCCCAGCGCCTTGCCCAGGACGTAGATGTCGGGCACGACACCCTCGTAGTCGCAGGCGAACGTCTGCCCGGTCCGCCCCAGCCCCGACTGCACCTCGTCGGCGATCATCAGGATGCCCTGGGCGGAGCAGAACTCCCGGATCTCGCCCAGGTACCCGTCAGGCGGCACCAGCACCCCGGCCTCGCCCTGGATCGGCTCGACCAGGACCGCGACCGTGTTCGCGTCGGCGGCCCGCCTGATGGCCTCGGCGGAGCCGTACGGCACGAGCCGGAAGCCCGGCGTGTACGGGCCGAAGTTGTCGTGTGCCTCCGGGTCCGTGGAGAAGCTCACGATCGTGGTGGTGCGGCCGTGGAAGTTGCCCTCCATCACGATGATGTTCGCCTGGTCGGGCTCCACGCCCTTGACCTCGTAGCCCCATTTGCGGGCCACCTTGATGGCGGTCTCGACGGCCTCGGCCCCGGTGTTCATGGGCAGGATCAGGTCCTTGCCCGTGAGGTCGCCGAGCCCGGCGCAGAACTGCGCGAACTGGTCGTGGTAGAAGGCGCGGCTGGTCAGGGTCAGGTTCTTGAGCTGCTCCTGGGCGGCCTCGATGATCTTCGGATGGCCGTGGCCGAAGTTGAGCGAGGAGTAGCCGGACAGGCAGTCCAGATACCGCTTGCCCTCGACGTCGGTGACCCAGGCGCCGTGCGCCTCACGGATCACGACGGGCAGTGGATGGTAGTTGTGCGCGCTGCGGCGCTCGCTCATCTCGATGAGCTCTGCGCTGGTGGTCATGGTCAGTTCTCCCCCCTGATCTCCAGTGTGCAGCACTTGGGCCCCCCGCCCGCCTTGCGCAGCTCCGACAGGTCGACCGGGATGACCTCGTAACCGCGCCGCTTGAGCTCCAGTTGGAGGTTCGACGCCTCGGCGTTGATGATCACGTTCCGGCCGTCGCTGACCGCGTTCAGGCCGAGCACCTCGGCGTCCTCGGCGGTCGCGAGCACCGCATCGGGGAACAGCCCGCGCAGCACCTTCCTGCTGCCCTCGGAGAAGGCCTCCGGGTAGTACGCGACGTTGCGGCCGTCAAGCGGGAACAGCGCCGTGTCGAGGTGGTAGAAGCGCGGGTCCACCAGCTTCAGGGTGATCACCGGGCGGCCCAGGTACTCCTGCGCCTCCTGGTGGGCGACCACGTCGGTGCGGAAGCCCGTTCCGGCCAGGATGACCTCGTCGAGCGTGAGGAAGTCGCCCTCGCCCTCGTTGACGTGGCCGGGCTCGTGCGCCGGGTAGCCGCGCTCGGTGAACCACCGCAGGTAGGCGGGGCCCTCGGGGCCGCGCTCGGGGTGGGCGAAGCGGGCGCCGTAGACGCGGCCGTCCACGACCAGCGCGCCGTTGGCCGCGAAGACCATGTCGGGCAGGCCCTCGATCGGGTCGATCAGGCTCACCTTGTGCCCGAGCTCCTCGTACGCCGCCTTCAGACCCTCCCACTGCCGGACCGCCACGTCGCGGTCCGCGCCGGCCTCGGGATGCATCCACGGGTTGATCGCGTACTCGACCGTGAAGTACTCCGGACGGCACATCAGGAAGTGTTTGGGCATGCAGCTCTCCGTCGAGGTTTATGGATGGATGTCCAGATAGGAGGGGACGGAGACAGCCTAAGAATGCGTGTTTATGCAGGCCAAGTGTTTGGCATTGCGTGTTGGCGCGGGTCTGTTGCGTGTGTCAGTGCGCGGGACGCGATCCGTTGCGCGGCTCCGGCACTGCGGCGCCCGGAGGGGTGTCCACCAGCCGCGACAGCACGATGGAGCTCTTGGTCCGCACCACGAACGCCTCCGCCGCGATGCGCTCGATCACCCGCTCCACGTGGCGCACGTCCGTGGCCCGGATGTGCAGCAGCGCGTCCGCCTCGCCGGTGATCGTGGCCGCCGCCACCACCTCGGGGAACTTGGCGACGGCCAGCGCGATGTCCGAGGGCTTGGTCTTGCCCTGGCAGAACAGCTCGACGTACGCCTCGGTGGTCCAGCCGAGCGCCTGCGGCGCCACCCTCGCGCTGAACCCGGTGATCGCCCCCGTCTCGCGCAGCCGGTCGACCCGCCGCTTCACGGCCGACGCGCTCAGCCCGACGTGATGGCCGATGTCGGCGTAGGTCGCGCGCGCGTCGTCCACGAGTGCCGCGATGATGTCACGATCGAGCCGGTCCAGTTCCACGCGCCTTGTATACCGCCTGGCCAGGCTGGCGCGCGACGAGCGGCACGCGGGAAACTGGGCGTGCTGACAGTCATCGGAAGGTATCCGCCAGAATGAGCACCACCAGCTTCCCCGAGGGTTTCGTGTGGGGAGTTTCGACGTCCGCCTTTCAGATCGAGGGGGCCACGTCCGCCGACGGCCGCGGGCCGTCCGTATGGGACGTCTTCTCCGCCGACCGCGCCGAGGCGTGCGACCATTACCACCGCCATTCCGAGGACGTGCGGTTGATGAAAGACCTCGGAATGGCCGCCTACCGGTTCTCGGTGAGCTGGCCGCGGATTTTCCCCGAGGGCTCGGGAAAGGTGAACGAGGCCGGGCTCGACTTTTACGACCGATTGGTCGACGAACTGCTCGCGGCCGGCATCGCGCCTTATGCGACCCTTTATCACTGGGACCTGCCGCAGGCGCTCGAAATGATCGGCGGCTGGCCGGTCCGTGACACCGCCCGCCGTTTCGCCGATTACGCCGCGGCGGTTCACGACCGGCTCGGGGACCGGGTCGACACCTGGTTCACGCTGAACGAGCCCTGGGTGGCGGCCTTCCTGGGATACGGCTCCGGCGTGCACGCGCCGGGCCGGAAATCGGCCGCGGACGCGTTCAGGAGCGCCCACCACATGCTGCTCGCGCACGGCCTGGCCACGCAGGCCCTGCGCTCGGCCGGGGCCACGAGGGTCGGTCCGGTGCTCAACATCTCGCCCGTCATGACGCCCGCCCAGGTGAGCGAGCTCGGCAGGGAGCTGTCGGAGGAGGACGCCGAGGCCGTGGCCAGGATCGACGCGCTGGCCAACCGGCAGTTCCTGGAGCCGATGCTGCGCGGCTCGTACCCCGCCGAGTTACTGCCCATCATCGAGCGGCACGGCGGTCTGGAGCACATCCACGACGGCGACCTCGACACCATCGCCCAGCCCGTGGACCTGCTCGGGGTCAATTACTACACCCCGCTGGTGGTGCAGGCGCAGCCCAGCGAGACCGCCGACCCGGCCTTTCCAGGAAGCGCGGGCGTGCTGTTCTGCACGGTGCCCACGGCGGTCACCGCGATGGGCTGGCCGATCGTGCCCAACTGCCTTTCGCTGCTGCTGGGCCGCCTTTCCCGGGAATATCCCGGACTCGATCTGATGGTCACCGAGAACGGTGCCGACTTCGTCGACACGGTGACCGCCGACGGCATTCACGACGTCGACCGCATCAGTTTCATAGAAGAACATCTGCGCGCCCTTTCGTCCGCCGTCGCGGACGGCGCCCGGGTCCGCGGATATCTCGTGTGGACCCTGCTCGACAACCTCGAATGGTCCGACGGCTACCAGCGGAAGTTCGGCCTCGTGCACGTCGATTTCGCCACCCAGCGCAGACGGCTGAAGGACAGCGCGCTGTGGTACCGCGACGTCATCCGCCGCAACGGCCTCGCCGAGACCCGTCCCAAGCGGCCCACGCTCGAAACCGTCGCCGCCCGCGCCGGCGTCTCCAGGGCCACGGTCTCGCGCGTCGTCAACGGCGAGGCGGCGGTGAGCGCGGACGTCCGCACGGCGGTGATGCGGGCCGTCAAGGAGCTCGGCTACGTGCCCAACGCCGCCGCCCGCAGCCTGGTCACCCGGCGCACCAACGCGATCGCCCTGGTCCTGTCCGTCCCCAGGCAGGGGGACTCGCTCACGGCCGCCGTGGTCCAGTACGTCACCAGCATGCTGGAGGGCGCGGGCAAGCAGATCACGCTCATGCTCGCCGACACGGCCGAGAGCCACCGGCGCATCGTCCAGCAGGCGGAGGCCCGGCTGGTGGACGGGGTCGTGCTGCTGCCGCCCGACCGGTCCGACACGCTCGCCGAGCGGCTCTCGCGCACCGGCGTGCCGATCGTGCTGCTGGGCAAGCCGGCCGTCACCTCGCTGGTGCCGTACGTGGACGTGGACAACGCCGGCGGCGCCGAGACCGCCACCCAGCACCTCCTCGCGCGGGGGCGGCGCCGCATCGGCATGATCTGCGGTCCCATGGACCTGGTGTCCGTACAGGACCGCCTGGCCGGGCACCGCGCGGCGCTGCACCGTGCGGGCCTGCAGCCGCTGCTGGCCCTCGCGGACCTCACCCGGGCCTCCGGCGCGGCGGCCGGCCGGCAGCTGCTCGGCGACGACCCGGGCCTGGACGCGATCTTCGCCGCCACCGACCAGCTCGCCATCGGCGCGCTGCAGGCCGCGCGGGAGGCGGGGCGGCGGGTGCCCGAGGACCTGGCGATCGTGGGCTTCGACGACATCGACGCCGCCTCGGCCACCACGCCGGGACTGACCACCGTGCGGGTCCCGCTGGCGGACCAGGCGCTGGCCCTGGCGCGGCTGCTGCTGTCCCGGCTGGAGGGCCGCCACACGACGTCGGTCGTGCTGCCGACCCGGCTGGTGGTCAGGGAGTCCACCTGAGCACGTTCTCGACCGGCTGAGAGGCCCTCAGAGGGTGCCGAAGAGGTGCGGGAAGACTTTGGAGACCTTGGACAGCAGGTAGTCGCCGTAGGTGCCGGTGAAGTCGACCTGGCCGTCCCACCTGTGGCCGGGGGCGTACGGCAGCGGCGGCACCTCGCTGTCCCAGCCGGGGTCGAAGAAGAACGGGAAGCTGAGCCGCTCGTTGCCGCTGCGGTTGCGTACCCGGTGCGGGGTCGAGCGGTAGTGGCCGCCGGTGAGCTTGTCGAGCATGTCGCCGATGTTGCAGACGAACGTGTTCGCCAGCGGCGGGGCCTCGACCCAGCCGCGCGGGGTGCGTACCTGGAGGCCGCCGTTGGCGTCCTGGAGGAGGAGGGTGAGCAGGCCGTAGTCGGTGTGCTCACCGACGCCCCACGTGTCGGGGTCGTCCGGCGGGGCGGGCGGATAATGAAATATCCGGAAAAGCACGGTGGGGTCGGCGGTGTAGCCGCTGCGGAAGTACCCCTCGTCCAGGCCCAGGCTCAGCGCGATGCCCGACATGACGGCCTGGGCCAGCGCGGTCATCGTGTCGAGATACTCGAGTACGGCCTCGCGCAGCTCGGGGACCTGGGCGGGAAACAGGTTGGGGCCGTGCAGCGGGAGCGGGCCTGGCGGCTCCTCCGCGCCGAAGTAGATGCCTTCCTTCAGGTCGGGGCGGCCCGAGGTCAGCTCGCCGCCGACCGGGAAGAAGCCCCGCCAGGCCCTGCCTCCCCTGTCCATGGAGATCTCGGCCTTCACCTCTTCGGGAAGTGCGAAGAAGCGCCTGCTCGCGGCGTCGAGCCGGTCCAGGAGCTCTGGCCGTACGCCATGGCCGGAGACGTAGAAGAAACCGCTGTCCCGGCACGCGGCCCCGACGGCCTCGGCGACGGCGTGTGCGGCGGGGGAAGAGGCATCGGCGAGCAGGGGCGCGACATCGATCACCGGCAGTTCGCTCACACCGTCATTGTGACGCACAGCCCCGGGCGCACAGCCCGGGGCCGGTTGTTCAGCAGCTGCGGCTAGCCCTTGTCCGCCTCGCCGGTGGCCTGCTCGAGCTGGTCCTCGGGGGAGGCCTCCAGGTCCTGCTCGGCGTCGGCGCCCGCCTGGGCGGAGGCCTTGTCGAGGCGCACCCAGCTCGTCACGCTCTCCACCGCGAACAGCACGAAAAGGTACGCCGTCAGCACCGCCAGCACGGGCGTCAGCACGCCAAGTGCCGCTCCCACGCCGATGATCAGCAGCCGCAGCTCCCAGCCGAGCCCCGCGTGGAACACCCACGCGGGCGGCCAGATACTCTGCCGCGTCCGGTAAACGGTGTCATACGTGTGGTAACCAACGACATAAACCAGCACGAAAAGGAGCCACTTGGGTGCGTCGGCGGCGAGGCCGATCGCGATCATGGTGAGGAACTCGGCCCCGCGCAGCAGCGGCGGCGTGAGCCAGTCGAAGCGGCCCAAGTGGTCACGCGGCGCGGTCGGCAGCACGAGCAGCAGCGTGGTCGCGACCGGGAGAAGCAGGACGGGCCCGGGCTTGAGCACGCCGGCGACCACGAAGACGGCGACGGCCAGGAGGGCGACGAGCGTTGCGGGCACGGGCGGCAGGCCCCGGCCGAGCTTGCCGGCGAGCATGTGGGCCAGCGGGCCGTCGTCGCGGTAGGCGAGCAGGCGGGCGGTCTGGATGCGGCGGCGCTCCTCGTCGGGGTCCGGCGTGGGGGTGGCCATGGCCTGCGGTTGGGTGATCATACGAGCGACCTCATGAGGCGTCCGGTGAGAGTGTAGGCGGCGGCGACGGAGCCCCAGATCACCAAGGTGAGGAAGGTGATCCGGGCGTCGAAGAGGGCGGCGGTGATCGCGATGGCCGCGAACCGCTCGCCGATGGGGAACACGATCATCTTGCGTGCCCAGTGGACGGCCCGGAACTTGCCGGCCTTGGTCCACATCTTGAGCAGGCCGCGCAGACCCTGGCTCCGCTCGACCTTGCGGCGCGTGAGCGCCTGGCGCAGGTCGCGGTCGTCGGGGGCGTCAAGCGCCAGCGTGGGCAGCTTGGCGGGCGGTTTGCGGCGGTTGGCGACGCCGAAGGAGAAGTCGAGCAGGTGGCGTACGGACTGCAGGCCGAGCGCGGCCAGCGCCAGGATCCAGATGTCGTCGCCGTTGCCCGAGACCACCCAGCCGATGGCCAGTCCGGCGAAGACGACGTACTCCTTGAACCGGTCGAACGTGGCGTCCAGCCATGCCCCCAGCACGCCGAACTTGCGCGCGTACCGGGCGACCTGGCCGTCCACGCAGTCGAAGACGAACGCGAAGTAGATCAGCACCCCGCCCAGCACCATCCACGGCCGGTCGCCGGTGGCGAAGCAGGCGGCGGCGGCCACGCCGAGCGTGATGGAGATCAGCGTCACCTGGTTGGGCGTCAGGCCGCGCCTGGCCGCCCAGCGGGCGATGAAGCGGGAGTAGGTGGAGACGAAGTACGTGGTGAAGAAGCCGTCGGCGCCCTTGACCGCGTTGTTGAGCCTGGCCCGGTCCTCGTCCATGCCGGACATCTCGGCGCCGGCCTCGTTGACCTCCTCCTGGGTGGTGACCCGGCGGTAGAACAGGTCGCGCCGGCCCCTGACGCCGACCGACACGCCGTTGCGCACCAGGCCGAAGACGATGAGCTGCACCAGGTCGTCGTCCTCGCCGAACGTGGAGGCCATCGCGGCCAGCTCGCGGCAGGTCTCCGCCAGGATCGGCGCGTTGCGCGCGCTCACGTGCAGCGGGCCGAGCAGGATCGCGTTGGGCCTGGTCACGGCGTGGCTCGCGGTGCCCACCGACACAACGCGAGACTTGCCGACGCGCGAGCGCACGGGCAGCCCTTCGAGGCGGCCGAGGCCGATCTCGGGCTCGGCCTCGTCGATCGGGACGTTGTCCTCGGGACCGCTGTCCTCCTGCTCCTCCTCTGTCACCTCCGGACGCGGCTCCTTGGCTACGAGCGCCAGCGCGCCGCGCTTGGCCTTGGTGATCTGGTAGATCAGCTCGTCGTGGACGACTGAGTTCTCCGGGATGATGAAGAGGTTCTCCGTCGCGGACTCAGCGACCTCCGCCAGCGCGCGCAGGGCGGCGGCCACGTCGCCGGAGTCGATCGTGGCGAGCCGTGGATCCAGGGAAGTGAGCTGGCTGCGTAGTCGCTCGGCGACGGTGGGATTGCCGGGTAGCGCGGCCAGCCTCAGGCCGGTCGGAGAGGTGTCGGGGCCGGGCGAGGCGCCCAGCAGGACCACGCGGGTCATGACTCCCTTTCGAGGCGGTATCGGGGGGTTGAACAACGGGTAATGCGGGGACAGGCGTCAAAGTCTAATGATGGTGACGTAAAGTCGCGTCATCAGAGCATGCCCGTAACATGGTTCCGATCCAGCCGTAAGATGTTCGAGTGAGTCTCTACCGTGACGAAGGCGTAGTTCTACGCACGCAGAAGCTCGGTGAGGCCGACCGTATCGTCACCATCCTGGCCAGGCGCACCGGCAAGATCCGGGCCGTGGCCAAGGGCGTGCGCCGCACGACGTCCCGCTTCGGGGCCAGGCTGGAGCCGTTCACCCACGTCGACCTGCAGTTGCACACCGGGCGTACGCTCGACGTCGTCACCCAGGCGGAGACCATCAGGCCCTACGGCGAGGTGCTGGCCGCCGACTATCCCCGCTACACCGCGGGCAGCGCGATGCTGGAGACCGCCGACCGGCTGACGCACGGGGAGAAGGAGCCGGCGCTGCGGCAGTTCCTGCTGCTGGTGGGCGGGCTGCGCACGCTCGCCGAGCGCGGCCACGAGGCCCGGCTGGTGCTGGACGCCTACTTCCTGCGCTCGCTGGCCGTGGCCGGTTACGCCCCCGCGCTCGACGCGTGCGCCAAGTGCCAGGCCCCGGCGATCAGGGCGTTCGCCATCGTCGCCGGGGGAGTGGTGTGCGGGGCGTGCCGGCCGGCCGGCGCCACCGTGCCCGCCGGAGAGACGATCGGGCTCATGACGGCGCTGCTGCGCGGCGACTGGGCCACCGCCGACGCCTCCGAGTCGCGCCACCGCAGCGAGTGCAGCGGGCTCGTGGCCGCATATCTGCAATGGCACCTCGAACACGGAATACGCTCTCTCCGACACGTCGAAAGGGAGCCCGTGTGAACGTACGACCTCCGTCCCCGCACCCGTCGGGCGCGACTCCGCCGCCGATCCCGCGCGACCTGGTGCCCCGGCACGTCGCCATCATCATGGACGGCAACGGCCGCTGGGCCAAGGCCCGGGGACTGCCCCGCATCGAGGGGCACAAGGCAGGCGAGTCCTCGCTGTTCGACGTCATCGAGGGGGCGCTCGAGCTGGGCATCCCCTATCTGAGCGCGTTCGCGTTCTCCACCGAGAACTGGAAGCGCTCGCCCGACGAGGTCCGCTTCCTCATGGGGTTCAACCGCGACGTGATCCGGCGGCGGCGCGACGAGCTCAACGCCATGGGCGTGCGCGTGCGCTGGGCGGGCCGGCCGGGGCGGCTGTGGAAGAGCGTCATCTCGGAGCTGCAGGCCGCCGAGGAGATGACGGCCCGCAACCGCACGCTGACGTTGCAGTTCTGCGTCAACTACGGCGGGCAGGCCGAGATCGTCGACGCGGCGGTCAAGCTGGCCGAGGACATCGCGGCCGGACGGGTCAAGCCGTCGAAGGTCAACGAGAAGGTGTTCGCGCGTTACCTGGACGAGCCCGAGATCCCCGAGGTCGATCTTTTCGTGCGCTCCTCGGGTGAGCAGCGCTTCTCCAACTACCTGCTCTGGCAGTCGGCCTACGCCGAGATGGTCTTCCTCGACCGGCTCTGGCCCGACTTCGACCGCCGGGACCTGTGGGAGGCGTGCGAGACCTTCGCCAAGCGCGACCGGCGGTACGGCGGAGCGATCCCCAACCCGGTCTGACCGGCCTCTGATCCCCTTTTTCTGTGCCGCCTGGCCTGCTTGCTATACGTGGGTATAGCCTGCTGTTCGTCGGAATAGCTAGCTGTACCCATGAACAGGAGCTGGTAGCCGATGGCTTCCGCACGCGGAGACGGCCGGGGGCGCACCCTCGCGGGCACCGGCCACCTCGTTCGCCTGGCGCTGCGCCGCGAACGGGGCATCGCGCCCTGGTGGATCCTGCTGATCGTGACGCTGGGCCTGGTGATGGTCTCCTACGTCACCAGGGCCATGGGCACGTACGAGCTGAAGGTCAGCTACACCGAGGTCATCGCCAGGAACGCCTTCCTCCGGGCGCTCGGTGGCGGCGTGGTCGAGCCGCGGCTGGAGGTGCTCGCGACGTGGCGCAGCGGCGGCTTCCTCTACGTGGCGAGCGCGTTCGCGGCCCTGATGTCGGTCGTCCGGCACACCCGCAGGGAGGAGGACGCGGGCCGGATCGAGCTGATCCGGTCCGGCGTGGTGAGCCGTTACGCGCCGCTGACGGCCGCCCTGCTGGTCGCGGGCGGGGTCAGCCTGGCCGCCGGCGCGCTGACCGCGGCCGTCCTGGTCGGGATCGGGTTCCCGCCCGTGGGGTCCGTCGCGTACGGGGCCGCGATCACCGCCGCCGGCTGGGTGTTCGGCGGCGTCGCCGCGGTGGCCGCCCAGCTCGCGCGGAGCGCCCGCACGGCCACCGCGATCGGCCTGTCCGTGCTCGGCGCCGCCTACGTGATGCGCTACGCCGGTGACGCGACCGGTCAGCACTGGCTGAAGGCGCTCTCCCCGATCGGGTGGAGCCATCTGGTGCGGCCGTACCAGGACGAGCGGTGGTGGATGCTCGGAGTGCCGCTCCTGGCCGGCGCGGTCCTGTACGCGGTGGCGTACCGGCTGCTCGACCGCCGCGACCTCGGCGCTGGCCTGCTGCCCGAGCGCCCGGGCCGGGAGTCGGCGCCGGAGCTGCGCGGCCCCGTCAGCCTGGCCTGGCGCCTGCACCGCGGCCTGCTGGCGAAGTGGGCGGCGGGGGTCGCGTGCTTCGCCGCGGCCGGGGCCGGGCTCAGCCCGCTCACCAAGGACCTGCTCTCGCGGCCGAGCGTCGTGGTGGAGAACATCACGCGCATGCTCGGCGTCTCCGGCGAGGGCAGGACGCTGGGCGCCTACTCGTGGTACCTGATCCTCGTCATCTCGTACGCCGTCGCGCTCTACCCGGTGCTCATGACGCTGCGCCTGCGCTCGGAGGAGATCTCGGGCCGCGCGGAGACCGTGCAGGCCACCCCGCTGACCCGGCTGCGCTGGGCGGCCGGTCACCTGGTCGTGGCGGGGCTCGGCACGGCGGCGCTGATGGCCGTCGCCGGGCTCGTGTTCGGCACGCTCTACTCGGTGCTCGTCGGAGACCTCGCCACCGACCTGCCCCGCTTCCTCGCGGGAGCGCTGAGCACCGTGCCGGCGGCCTGGTGCGTGGGGGCGGCCTGCATGCTCGCGTACGGGCTGCTGCCCCGGGCGAGCGTGGCGCTCTCCTGGATCGTCTGGCTCCTGACCGCCGCGCTCGGCAAGGTAGCCGGCCCCCTGTACGGGCTCTGGAACGGGACCCCGCTGGAGCCCTTCCACTACGTCCCCAACGCGATGATCGGGACGCCCTTCGACCCGCGCCCCACCCTCGCACTCACGGCGGTCACGGCGCTGCTGCTCGGCGGCGCCTTGATGGCTCTGCGCCGCCGCGACTTCGGCTGAGTGATCTAGGATGTGCCACCCGGCGAGATCGGAGGGCGAATGGGCGGCCATTCCGTCGAGGTACGTTCCGACGTGGTGATCAAGCGGTATCGGGTGCGGCGCTACGACGAGCCCGAACGCGAATGGCGAGCCCTGAGGCTGCTCGACGAGCACGAGCCGGGCCTGGCTCCGGCGCCGGTGGCCGCGGAGCTGACGGCCGACCCGCCGACCGTGGTGATGTCCCGCCTGGACGGCGCGGCCGTGAGCGGGGAGATCGCCGGGAAGCTGGTCGACGCCCTGGCCGAGGCCGTCACCGGTGTCCAGCGGGCGATCCCGGCGCGGGAGCTCGAGCGGATGCCGGCGCGTGCCGGGCACCCGGTCGAGCTCCTGCGGCTCGTCCGCGAGCAGGCGGCGGCGGTGGAGCCGGATCCGCTGAGGGCCGAGGCGCTCCGCGCGGCCCGCGCCTGGGTGGCGCGGCCGGCCCTGGAGCAGGTGCTCGCCCAGCCGGGCACCCCGGTGTTCGGCACCGGCGACGGGAACATCGCCAACTACCTGTGGGACGGCACCAAGGTCAGGGTCATCGACTTCGAGTACTCCGGACGGAGCGACCGCGCGTTCGAGCTGGCCGAGGTGAGCGAGCACATCGCGGTCTGGGAGAACGACCCGGCCGGGATGACCGCCGTGCTCGAACGGCTCGAGCTGACCGCCGAGGAGTCCGCCAGGCTCACGGAATGCCGCCGCCTCATCGCGCTGTTCTGGCTGCTGCGGGTCCGCGAGGAGATCCGGTCCGAGCAGGCGGACCGGATGCTGGACCTGCTGCAAGCGGGATGAGCGACGCTCAGAGGGCGTCGGCGAGGCGGTCGACCTGCTCCGGGTCGCGGCCGTAGCAGTAGAGCATCACCTCGTCCGCGCCGAGGTCCGCGTACTGGGCGATGGCCTGGCGGATCTCGCCCGGCGTGGTGAGCATGCCGGAGACCATCCGCTCCGCCATGCCGGTGAACTCGTAATAGGCGCCCATGGCCGTACGGGCGTCCGTGACGACGTTCTCGGGGCCGAGCGCGACGTTGACCTGGGTGACGATGCGAGGCTCGCCGGAGCGCCCCGCCTCCTTCCAGAACCGGCGAACGGTGTCGATGAGCCCGCCGGCCCAGGACGGCGCGGCGGCGGCGAGGAACCCGTCTCCCCAGCGCGCGACCCGGGCGAGCGCGGCCGGCTGGAAGCCGCCGAAGAGCACCTCGGGGCCACCGGGGCGGGCGGGGAGAGGCCCGATCGGGCCGGCACCGTCGCCGTACGGCTCGCCGGACCACAACCGGCGCATGACGGCCAGCTGCTCGTCGAGGCGGCGGCCGCGGGTGCGGAGGTCGGTGCCCGCGACCAGGTGGTCGTCCTCGCGGCCGCCCACGCCGAGTCCCAGGACCAGCCGGCCGCCGGACATCAGGTCCAGCGTCGCGGCCTGCTTGGCGAGCAGGGCGGGCTCGCGGAGGGGCGCGAGCAGGACTTCAGTCTGTACGCGTACGCGGCTGGTGGCTCCGGCGATGACCGCCAGGGCGACCAGCGGCTCGGGGTTGTCGTAGACCAGGCGGTCGAGGAGGGCGAGGGTGGTGAAGGGGCCGGCATCAGCGCGGCGGGCCCAGTCGAGCAGGGCTGCGGGGTCGCTGATGGGCAGGCCGAGACCGACGTTCATGAGGTACCTCCGTGAAGGGGCATGCGAAATCGATGCCGCCCCTCCAGGACCTCCACGACGGGGGAGGCAGGGCTCCCGTTCTGCGGCGCACTTCTGGGGAGCTCCTGATCAAGTGAGGCTCACCCTAAGGGGACGCGGCCACGTCGGGCAACTCGCGCTGCTCAGGTGGTGGCGCCGATGTTCGGCGGTGCGTCCCGGGGGATCGGGGTGCCGTGGATGTCGCGATCGCCGTCATCGTGGAGGGCGAGGCCGGCGCCGAGGGCCGGGGAGTCGCCGTTGAGCCGGAAGCCGGGCAGCGTTTCGGGATCGACGAATTTCGGATCCGCGATCACCGGGTTGGCGTGGTGCGCCGGCACGGCGACGTTGAAATAGAGGTTGTGGTCGTAGGTCCCCACCGCGTCATTGATGGCCGAGCCTTCCGGGCGGCCGTAGAAGATGTTGTTGGTGAAGGCGATCGGCGTGTGGTCGCCGCGGCTGCCGACGATCGTCCCGGCGGACGGGCTGTAGATCACGTTGTTGTAGAACTTCACGTTCTTGATGGCGTTGGCGCACCCGTTGGCGACGACGGGGATCTCGAAATCGCCCAGCACCAGGTCCTTGTCGTTCTGGCTGATGTTGTAGCGGATGGTCGCGCCGTCGGTGTGCGAGCCGGCGATCGCGCAGAACAGCATGAAAGGGCCGCTGTTGTCGTGGCTGTAGTTGTACTGGTAAACGAGGTCGCGGTTGCCCGCGTCCACGCTGAGCGCGAATGACGGGGGAGTGGCCGAACCGCCCGTGATCTCGTTGCACTGCACGACGGGGCGGACCGAGTTGGACGCCAGAATGGCGGCACGGGATTCGGTCGTGCGCAGGCCGAACCCGTCGACCTTGTTCAGCTCCGTCAAAGAGTCGACGCCGTTCTGCACCAGGATCCCGTCCCCGCCCAGGCCGCTCAGGTCATTGCGGAAGATCCGCACATTGGTGATGGGGACGAAATGGTTGGTGCCGGCCGAATAGAGCTCGTGGCGATTCCACTGCGACAGCGTGCCGATGCCGATGTTGTCCACGTCGGACACGGTGTTGTGCGAGATCTGTATCCCGTCGAATCCGGTGGCCACCCGGGAGCCGGCGGCCTTGAACACGATCCCGCCGCTGTTCTCGACCTCCGGCTTCAGGGAGTCGCAGCCGGCCACGTCGTGGACCACGACGTCGTGGACCACGTAGTGCCTGCCGATGCCGTGATCCTCGAGCAGGACGTAAATGCCCGCGCGGGGAGTGGTGTCCCGGGGGCCGGGATTCGAGATGTCCAGGTCGCGGATCTCCCAGCCTTCCACGTTGTGCAGGAAAACGGCGGCGCGGGCACCGCCGCCCGCGATGGCGGGGCGGGCGCCGCTGCCGTAGGCGCCGATGACGATGGGATTGTCCGCGGTGCCCGAACCCTGCGGCTTCAGGACTCCCTGATAAGTGGTGCCGCGGCGGAAGAGAATCGAGTCGCCCGGCTCGAAGACGACCGAGTTGATCTGCTCCAGGGTCCGCCACGCGGCATGTGCGGTCAGGCCGGAGGCGGAATCGTCGCCTGAGGTGGCATCCACGTAATAACGTACGCCGGTCTTCGAAAGAGGTGGGCTCTGCACCATGAAGCTCACTCCAGAAAGGGGACAGCCCCCTGCGGGAGGGGGCTGTCGGGGGAACGGTCAGCTGACACAGGGGCCTTGGTAGGCGCCGATGTTCGGCCCGGTGGCGGGCACCTGAAGACCGAAGATGTCATGGCCGCCGTTGTCGGTGACGGCGACCCCGGCGGCGATGGCCGGCGAACCGCAGCGCAGCCGGTATCCGAGGATGCTGCCGAGGCCGGTCCCGCTTCCGGGATTGACGAAGTTCGGGTCCGCGATCACGGGGTTGGCGTGGTTCGGCGGCACGACGACGTTGTAGTAGAGGTTGTGGTCGTAGACGCCCACCGCGTCGTGGATGGCCGAGCCTTGCGGCGCGCCGTAGAAGATGTTGTTGGTGAACTCGATCGGGGTGTGGTCGCCCCGGCTGCCGACGATGGCCTTGGCGGTGGGGCTGTAGATCACGTTGTTGTAGAACTTCACGTTCGGGATCCCGTTGTCGCAGCCGTTGGCGACGACGGGGATCTCGAAGGTGCCGAGGAGCAGGTCCTTGTCGTTCTGGCTGATGTTGTAGCGGATCGTCGCGCCGTCGGAGTACGAGCCGGTGAACGCGCAGAACAGCATGAACGGACCGTCGTTGTCATGGCTGAAGTTGTACTGGTAGACGATGTCGCGGTTGCCCGCGTCGACGCTCAGCGAGAACGACGGCGGAGTGGCGGAGCCGCCCGTGATCTCGTTGTACTGGATGACCGGCCGGTCGGAGTTGAAGGCCACGATCGCGGCGTGCGAGGCGCTCGCCCGCAGGCCGAACCCGTCGACGATGTTCCACTCCGTCAGCGGGTCGACGCCGTTCTGCACGAGGATGCCGTCGCCGCCCTGATCGGTGAGCTTGTTCAGATAGATGTGCACGTTCGTGTTCGGCACGAAGGTGTTCGTGCCGGCGGGATACAGGTCCCGCTTGGACCACTGGGAGACGATGCCGATCCCGACGTTGTCCACGCCCGAGATGACGTTACGCGTGATCTCGACCCCGTCGAACCCGGTGGCCACCTGGGAGCCGGCGGCCTTGAACACGATGCCGCCGCTGTTCTCGAGCTCGGGCTGCAGGCAGTCGCAGCCGGGCACGTCGTGGATCTTCACATCGCTGATCTTGTAGTGCTTGCCGATGCCGAAGTCGTCGAGCAGGACGTAGATGCCCGCACGCGCGTTGCCGTCACGGGTGGCCGCGTTGGAGATCTCGAGGTCGCGGATCTCCCAGCCCTGCACGTTGTGCAGGAACACGGCGGCGCGTGCCCCGCCGCCGTCGATGACGGGACGGGCGCCGGTGCCGTACGAGCCGATGACGATGGGGCTGTCCGCCGTGCCGGACCCCTTCGGCTGCAGAACGCCCTGGCAGGTGGTCCCGCGGCGGAACAGGATCGAGTCGCCCGGCTTGAACACGACCGAGTTGACCTTGTCCAGGGTCCGCCAGGCCGTGCTCGAGGAGAGGCCGGAGGCGGAGTCGTTCCCGGAGCCGCAATTGACGTAATACTTGGTGCCGGCGGTCTTTGTCGCCGCCTGTGCGGGGGCGCCGGCCACGACGAATGTGCTCATGACGGCCACGAGTAAGACAACGATGTGGGCAGCGGGGCCACGGCTCCTCCGCACGATTTCCGACGTGTTATCCATGTGCTTGCTCCAAGAAGGTATTGCTTGGGTCCAGGAAAGGACGTGGAGCGAGTCTGAGCCGACCGGCTCGACGGCTGCTCGACAAGGGCTAAACGGCCCATTCCTGATGCCGCCAGGCGGCCTCCGCGAAGGCCCATTCAAATCGCGCGCCGATGAGAAACTGCTCGACGAGCCGTTTCCTGTCGAGGTCCGAACAGTGCGCGCCCACTTCGTCGATCATGGCGAGGTAGGCGTTCACGTAGCCCGCGTAATCGCCGCCCGGCGGATACTGCGCGACCCAGGAGGCGTAGCGCGACCCGGGGGCGCAGCGCTCCCGCAGATCCTCGGAGACGAAGAGGTGGAACCAGCTCATCGGCAGCAGGCCGGCTATGCCGGCGGCGAACGAGATCGTGGGCGCGGCGAGCATGAAGGACGTGTAGGCGTGGATCACCGGGCGGGCCTCGGTGCTGTCCGAACCGGCCACCGGCAGCCCGGCGGCCGGCTGGGACAGTCCCGCAACCGGCTCTGACAGTCCGGCGGCCGGCTCCGACAGTCCGGCGGCCAGCTCTGACAGTCCCGCGGCCAGCTCCGACAGTCCCGCGGCCAGTTTGGGCAGCGAGCCGAACGTGGCACTCGCCGCGGAGCAGAGCAGCGTGCCGTGCTCGTCCCGCTCGGCGAGTGCCGCGCACCTGGCCAGGGCCCGCGCGTAGGTGGGAACGACGTAGCGGGCGTCCTGCTCGGCGAAATACCACAGCGATGACGGCGGCAGCGTGCCCGCACGCAGGCCCGTCCAGAAGGGATGCTCCTTGACCTTGGCCACCAGCGGTCGCGCGATCGCCGACAGGTCCGCCCGCGTGGACATCAGCGCGCCGCCGCCGTCACGCTGAGGCCGCCGGCGACCCGGCCGAGGACATCGGCCAGCACCTGCTCGGCGTCGGCCGCGCCGCCGCCCCGCCAGGCCACGAACGCGTCGGGCCGGACCAGGATGGCTCCGTCAGGGGCGATGCCCAGGGTGGCCGCCCAGTCGTCGTCCACCGGGACGTAGTCGCCCTCCGCGCCCAGACGTACCACGCGCAGCGGCACGTCGGTGTGCTCGGCGAGCTTGGCCGCCGCCTCGTGCCAGGCGCCGCCCTCCTCGGAGCTGGTGAGGAGCACGTACGAGTCCCAGAACAGGTCGATGGTGGACAGCCGCTCGCCGTCGCGCTCCAGCCAGAGGTGCGGCGCCCGGGTGCCCGGCTCGCCGATCAGCTCGAGCGGCGCGGTCAGCGTCGGCCTCGGCGTCTCGGTCACCACCGCCTGGGAGCGGTAGCGGTAGCCGAGCGTGATGATGATGTCGTCGACCATCTCGTTGCGGACGTCGTCCGTGGCGTACCCGTGCCTGATGCGGTTTCTCACCATGGCCTGCTGCGCCATGGCGCTGCCCACCGCGTGACGCTCGTCGTGGTACGTGTCGAGCAGCTCCGGGCCCGCCCAGCCGTGCAGCGTGGCCGCCAGCTTCCAGGCCAGGTTGTGCGCGTCGTGGATGCCCGTGTTGGCGCCGAACCCGCCGGCCGGCGGGTGCACGTGGGCCGCGTCACCGGCCAGGAACACCCGCCCGACGCGGAAGCGCTCCGCCACCAGCTGCGCGCCCTCCCACGGCACCTTCGCCATGATCTCGACGTGCATGTCCTGCTTGCCGGACGCGTTGCGCACGATCTCGACGCAGCGCTCGTCGGTGAAGTCGGCCGGGGACTCGCCCTTGTCCGGGTGGTAGATGGGGGCGGCCAGCCAGGGATCGCGCCCGTGCAGCCGCGACAGCCCGGTCATCGTCCCGCCGGCGGTGGCGTAGCAGAGGATGAACGGCCGGTCGGCCAGGATCTCCTCCAGCTCAGGCGCGCGGAAATAGATGCTGAGCGCGTTGAACACGGTGCCGCGGCCGGACCGGGTCACGCCGAGGATGTTGCGGACCGAGCTGCTCGCGCCGTCCGCGCCCACGAGGTACTGCGCCCGGACCGTCGTGACCGCCCCGGTCGCCGTGTCCTCCACGTGGGCGGTCACGCCGTCGTCGTCCTGCTCGATCGAGCGGAGCCGGGTCGCGAAGCGTACCTCGCCGCCGTACTCGCGGGCCTTCTCCGCGAGCACCACCTCGTAGCGGTCCTGGCCGCAGCCCATGACCCGCTCGGGGCTGATGTCCGCGCCGTCCAGCGACGGGGCCTCCAGCACCACGGCGTCGGCGATCTCGGAGAAGGTGTTGACCCGCAGGATCCCGCCCTCGAAGAACGGGTGCGAGTCACCGATCTCCAGCGCCCGGACCTCCTTGCCCAGTCCCGCGGCCCGGAAGATCTCCATGGTGCGGGCCTGCAGGCCGGGGGCGCGAGGCAGCATGGAGGTCTCGCCGCGCTTCTCGACGACCAGCGTCCTGATGCCGTGACGGCCCAGGAAGACCGCCGTGGACAGGCCGACCGGGCCGGCGCCCACGATCAGCACCGGCACGTTCTCGTCGTACATCAGATTCCTCCATCGACGTTGATCGTCTCGCCGTTCACGAACCGCGACAGGTCGCTGGACAGGAAGGCGACGACTCCGGCTATGTCCTCGACGACCCCGAGCCGGCCGAGCGGGATCATCTTCTGGTAGCGCTCGAGCACGGCGGGCGGCGTGGGCTCCTCGGTCTGGACCGGCCCCGGCGCCACCACGTTCACGCGGATGCCGCGCGGGCCCAGCTCCTTGGCGAGAGAGCGGGTGAGCCCGACCAGGCCGGCCTTGGTGGCCGTGTAGTGGGCGCGCAGCGGGATGCCCACGGTGGCCACCTTGGAGCCCACGAAGATGACGGAGCCACCCTCGCTGAGCAGCGGCAGCGCGCGCTGCGTGACCAGGTACGGCCCGCCCAGGTTGTTGGCCACGACGCGCTGCCACTCCTCGAGCGGGAGCTCGGCGAAGGGTATGTGGCTGATGACGCCCGCGTTGTGCACGACCACGTCAAGGGATCCGTACGAGGTGCGGCAGTGCTCGACGAGATCGTCGACGTCCGCCGGGTTGCTCACGTCCGCCCTGACCAGGTGGTGGTCGCCACCGGTCTCCTTGAGTTCGCGGGCCAGGCTCGTGACGGCCTCGCCCTCCGTGCGGTAGCACGTCACCACGTCGGCCCCCGCGCGGGCGAGGCCGAGCACGACGCCCCGCCCTATGCCCCGCGAACCGCCGGTCACGAGGATCTTCTTTGCGGTCAGGTTGAGCTCCATCGTTCCATGGCTCCTGTGACATCTAGAGGAGAATCGCCGCCGCCACCAGGTTGGCGATCAGCGCGCCCAGCGAGAGCACCACTCGCGCGGTGTTCCAGGTCTTCCAGCGGACCCGCGGATCGCGTTCCGGCCAGTCGTTCGGCTGACTGGCCGGGTCCAGCGCGGTCACGTACTTGTTGATCGGGACGTTCTTCAACAGGGAGATCGTCATGAGCACGGCCAGCAGCGCGGCGGCCAGCCAGAACAGGGCCGCCGCCTCCGCCCGTCCGCCCGGGATCGTCACCGCGAGGGCGACGTCCAGCCCGAACGCCAGCGCGTTCATGATGGGCAGGAACGGGTCGTAACGCGGCCACAAGAACTTGATCAGGTCCACATACCCCGCGTACGGCAGGCGGAGGGCGAAGGCCGCCAGCCCGATCGCGTTGCCGAGCATGACGCCGGTCGCGACCCCGTTCGCGAACAGCGCCAGCGCGAGGAGCGCCCCGGTCATCCCGCGCCCTGCAGGGCCGCCGCCGCGGCCTCCTCGACCAGCCCCTTGATCCGGTTCATCTGGATCGCGGTGTTGTGGTTGAGGTACGCGGTCATCCCGTCGTCATCGGCCGGGGCCTGCGGCTTCATGTGGAAGTCCTGCACCCAGCGCATCCGCACACCCTCCGGGACCTCGCGGTACTCCCAGAAGATGTTCATGTACTCGAACGGGCCGGTCTCGACCCGGTGGGCGCGCACCTCGCGCTTCACGGGGTCGGGGGTGCGCTGGGAGACCCAGCTCCACACCGTTCCGTCCTCGTCGGGGTGCATGGTGAGGCGGAAGGTGATCGTGTCGCCGTCGCGCTCGAGGATCTCGGCGGCGGCGTACTCGCTGAACAGCTGGGGCCACGAGGCGACGTCGTTGGTCATCTCCCAGACCAGGTCCATGGGGGCCTCGATGACGATGGCGTTGTCGGTGTGTCCGGCCATGGCGGGTCTCCTCCGTTCAGCTCGCCAGACGAACGTTGACGTAGTCGGCCAGGGCGCGGGGCGTGGGCAGCTGCTCCACCACGTCGTCGGGGATCACCACGCCGAGGTGGTTCTGGAGCTTGGCCGTCACCTCCAGCACCGCTAGCGAGTCGTAGCCGAGATCGACGAACGGGATCTCGGAGATGTCGTCGCCGAGGTTCACGTTCTCGGCGGCGCCGGCGCACTCGATCATCGTCGCCTTGAGGTCCTCGACGGTGAAGGGAGTGGGAGTGGTCGTCTGGGTCATCTGGTGCTCCGTTCGTTCGTGACGATGACTGCCGCGTTGAATCCGCCGTGGCCGCGGGCGACGACCATGGCGGTGCCGAGGGCCGCCTCGCGCGGCGCCCCCCGGACCAGGTCGATGTCGCACCCGGGGACCAGCTCGCTCACGCCGGTCGTGGGCGGGATGACGCCGTCGCGAATGGCCAGCAGGGCGCCGGCGAGGTCGAGGGCCGCCCCGCCCGCGTAGAGCCGTCCGGTCATGGTCTTCGGCGCCGTGACCGGCGGGCGGCCCGGGCCGAACACCGCGCGGATCGCCGCGGCCTCCTGCAGGTCGAGCTCCGGCACTCCGGCCGCGTCCGCGAAGATCACATCGACGTCGCCGGCGGCCAGCCCCGCGTCGGCGAGAGCCAGTTCCATGGCCCTGCGCAGGCCCGGCTCCCGGCCCGAGCCCGGGCGCGGGTCGAAGGTCGAGGCGTAGCCGGCGATCTCCCCGTAGACGCGCGCGCCCCGGGCCCGGGCGTCCTCGGCGTTCTCGACGATCAGCATCGCGCCGCCCTCGCCCGGCACGTAGCCGCTCGCGCCGACGCCGAAGGGCTGGTACGCGCTGCCGGGATCGGTCGACTCGCTGAGCCGCCCGTTGCTGTACTGCGCGGTCAGGCCGTAGGGGCAGAGCGAGGCGTCGGTCCCCCCGGTGACCACCAGCCGGGTGCCGCTCCTGATCAGCTGGCGCGCCTGGCCGGCCGCGTCCAGCCCGCCCGCCTGCTCGGCGCAGATGACCCCGCAGGGGCCCCGCATCCCGTGGCGGATGGAGATCTGGCCGGTCGTGGCCGCGTAGAACCAGGCGATCGACTGGTAGGCGCCGACCCAGGACGGGCCCTTGGACCACAGCCGCTCGATCTCCCGCTGGCCGAACTCGGTCCCGCCCGACGAGCTGGCGGTCACCACGGCCATGTCGTACTCCGGCATGGCCGCGGGGTCGGCGCCGGCGTCCTCCAGGGCCCAGGCCGCGGCGGCCAGCCCGAGGTGGGTGCCGTGGTCGGTCTGCGGGATGAGGCGGCTCGGGACGTGCTCCCCGGCGGTGAAGCCGCTCACCTGCCCGGCCAGCCGCACCGGGTAGCCGGAGGCGTCGAAGCGGCTGATCTCCCTGATGCCGCTCTGGCCGGCCAGCGTGGCCGTCCAGTACTCCTCGATGCCGAGCCCGTTCGGCGCCGCGATGCCGAGTCCCGTGACGACGGCCCGCCTGCTGGTCTCCGTACTCATGCCGACCTCACGATGGCCATGGCGGTCTGGAAACCGCCGAACCCGCTGCCGACGCTGAGCACACCGTCGATCGCGTGCTCCCGCGCCGTGAGCGGCACGTAATCGAGATCGCACTCGGGGTCCCGCGTGTGCAGGTTCGCCGTCGGCGGCACCACCTGGTGCTCGATGGCCAGCGCGCAGGCGGCCACCTCGATGGATCCGATGGCGCCGAGCGAGTGGCCGATCATGGACTTGATGGAGCTGACCGGCACCTCGTACGCACGGTGGCCGAGCGCGCGCTTGAAGGCCGCGGTCTCGTGCCTGTCGTTCTGCTTGGTCCCCGAGCCGTGCGCGTTGATGTAGTCGATGTCCGAGGCGTCCAGCCGGGCCATGGCGAGGGAGTTGGTGATCGCCTCGGCCATCTCGCGGCCGTCCGGCTTGAGCCCCGTCATGTGGTACGCGTTGCTCCGGCTCGCGAATCCCGCTATTTCGGCATAAATGTGGGCGCCGCGTGCCAGGGCCGCCTCCCGCTCCTCCAGGACGAAGACCGCGGACCCCTCCCCGAGGACGAACCCGTCCCGGTGCGCGTCGAACGGACGCGACGCGTGGGCCGGGTCGTCGTTGTTGGGCGAGGTCGCCTTGATCGCGTCGAAGCAGGCCGCGGTGATGGGCGAGATGGGCGCGTCGGTCGCGCCGGCGATCACCACGTCCGCCCGGCCGGTCCAGATCTGCTGGGCGCCGTTGCCCACCGCGTCCAGCCCCGCCGTGCAGCCCGTGGAGATCAGGGAGACCGGCCCCTCGGCTCCCGCCGCCCAGGCGACCTCGCACGCGATGGTGCTCGGCGCCATGTATCCGTACAGGTGGCGCACCACGTAGTCGGGGTCCACCAGCCAGCGCCGGCCGCCGTCGCTCAGGACGACGTACTCCTCCTCGAGGCCCATCGTGCACCCCACGGCGCTGCCGATGCTGACCCCGATGCGCTCCGGCGGCACCACCCCCTCGATGCCGCTGTCGGCCAGGGCCTCCCTGGCGCAGACGACGCCGAACTGCGCCGCCCGGTCCATCCGGCGGATCTCCGCCGGGCTCAGCCCCTCCGCGGCCGGGTCGAAGTCGCACTCGGCCGCGATGCGGGAGCGGAAGCCTGACGGGTCGAACAACGAGATGGTGCGGGTGGCGGTGCGGCCCTCGGACAGCAGATCCCAGAACGCCTTCGTCCCGATGCCGCCCGGGGCCACCACACCGATCCCGGTGATCACGACGCGCCTGTCAGTGCGCATCAGTTCGGCCCTCCAACATCCGGTACGGCCTGCGCCGCCCCGGAGGCCGGCAGCGGCTCGGTGTCGACGTGCCCGAGCTCCGGCCGCGGCGCCAGCGGGCTCAGGTGGAAGATCGCGTACACCTCTTCCTCGCCGTCGTTCCAGACCCGGTGCGGCACGCTCTTGGGGACCATCAGCCCCTCACCGGCCTCAAGATCAAGCACCTGCGTGCCGATCCTGGCGGTGAGCCGGCCGCGCACCACGAAGAGGAACTCCTCGGAGTACGGGTGGTAGTGCTCGGCCACGAACTCGCCGGGCGCGAGCGTCAGCGTGCCCATGAACCCGGAGGTGGAGGCGACCGTCTTCGGGCTGAGGACCACGCGGATGTCACCTCCGCGGCGCCGGTTGGCAGCCACGTCGTCCGCGCGCACCTTGGCCACCACGGCGAGCTTCTCCGCTGCCTCACTCACCGTTCGCCTCCCAGACGTAGAAGGGGTTGGCCATGGCGTCCTTCGGCTCGCGCCAGTTTGGGTCGTACGGCCGGATGTGCTGGGCCAGCCGCTTGTTGATGTCGTCATAGAGCGGGTGGCTGCGGGCCTTGTAGAGATCCGGCGTGATGTCGTCGTCCGCCTCCACCAGGTGGAAGTAGAGGTTGTGGAAGCGGAAAAGCGTGCGTCGCGACACTCCGATCATCCGGGGCAGGTCGGTGGCGTCAGAGTCCTTGAAGATCTGTGCCACGTTGTCCGCCTCGGCCGGGTCCATGCGGGCGACGATCAATGTCCGATGCACCGGGAGCTCCTCTCGTTTTGATGCCCCATGGTTGACCCGATGGTTCTGGTCTCGGTCGAATCCCGCTCGAAGCGGGCGGCGCGAGTCCACGTCGAGCCGCGCACCGCACAGTGGCGGCGGCATTTCAGAACCGTCGAAAGGTGACTGCTGTGAGCGGCGAGAACGAGCTGGCCTTCATCGGTCTGGGCGGCATGGGCGCCGGCATGGCGCTCTGCCTGCGCGAGGCGGGATTCCCGCTGGTGGTCCACAACCGCACGGCGGCCAAGGCCGCGCCGCTGGTGGAGGCGGGAGCACGCGTCGCCTCCTCCGCCGGCGAGGCCGGCCGCGACGCCTCGATCGTCCTGCTCAGCCTCAGCGACGAGGCGGCGGTCGAGCAGATCCTCTTCGGCGAGCTGTCCGGGCGGCTCCGTCCTGGGGCGCTCGTGGTGGACACCTCGACCGTTTCGCCCGCCTACTCCGCGGCCGCGTCCGAGCGCCTGGCCGCGACCGGCGCCCGCCGCATCGAGGCGTGCGTGATCGGCAACCCGCCGATGGCCAGGGCGGGCCAGTTGCGGATCTTCACGGCCGGGCGGCGCGAGGACGTGGACGGCGCCCGCGAGGTACTGGAGGCGCTCGCCCAGGAGATGGTGCACGTCGGCCCGGCCGGCTCGGCCTGCGGGCTGAAGCTCTCCTTCAACCTGCTGCTCGGCAACCAGATCGCTGCGCTGGCCGAGGCGGCTCAGCTGGCCGTCAGCGCCGGCGTCGACCGCGACCTGTTCTTCACGACCATCGCCAAGAGCGGGTTCAGCTCGCCGGCGCTCGCGTTCCGCGCGGAGCTGATGCGGACGCGCCGCTACGAGCCGCCGGCGTTCCGCAGCACGCTGATGGAGAAGGACCTTCGCCTGGCGGTGGCCGGCGCCGCCGCGCACGACCTGGAGCTGCCCGTCACGGCGGGGGTGGCCGAGCGGTTCGGCGCGGCGATCCGCGCCGGCGACGGCGACAAGGACGCCGCCGCCATCGCCGAGCTGCGCACCCCCGTCCGCTGAGACGAGCTCAAATGGCGATTCCGCCGTGGACCTCGAAGACGCTGCCGGTGATGTACGAGGCCCGGTCGGACGCCAGGAAGGCGACGAGATCGGCCACCTCTTCGGGGTGGCCGAACCGGCGCAGCGCGATCGCGTCCAGCAGGCGCTTGGTGGCCCGCTCGCTGAGCTGGTCGGTCATGTCGGTCGAGATGAGGCCCGGCGCGACCACGTTGGCCCGCACGCCGTGCCCGCCGATCTCCTTGGCCAGCGCCCGGGTGAACCCGATGATGGCCGCCTTCGACGCCGAGTACGTGGTCTGCGTCGCGTGGCCGTACACGCCGGCCACGGAGGACATGGTGACCACGCAGCCCGACCGGCGCTTCATCATGCCGAAGACGGCGGCGCGGCACAGGTGGTAGACGCCGTCGACGTTGGTCCGCAGCACCGCGTCCCAGTCGGCCTCCTCCACGAGCATGAGCGGCGCGTCCTTCGTGATGCCGGCCGACGTCACGACCGTGTCGATCGGGCCGAGCTCGTCCTCCACGCGGCCGACCCAGTCACGCATCGCCTGGCCGCTGGCCACGTCCGCGCGGACCGGGAGCACCTGGCCGCCGAACTCCCTGGCCTCCTTGGCCACCGCGGCCGCGCTCTCCTCGGCGCTGTGGTAGCAGAAGCTGACATCGAATCCGTCCCGTGCCAGTCGCAGCACGATCGCCCGGCCGATGCCGCGCGAGCCGCCGCTGACGAGCGCGACCTGCCTGTCTGTGTGGCTCATTACCACAGCGTCGCATCGCCCCCGGAGGGACTGCTCGAGGCCGGCTCGAGGAGCGAAGGGCCTCCTGCCTGCGCTCGCGCGGCCGGTCGAGCCCTGTTCCAGCCCGTCGCGAGCGCGAACGCCCAGCATCGGCCATGACGTGCCCTGAGCGGAGGTTGATCGTGGATCTTGAACTGGCCGGTAAACGGGTCCTGGTGACCGGCGGCACGCAGGGGATCGGCCGGGCGAGCGTGCTGGCGTTCGCCAGGGCCGGAGCCCGCGTGGTCGCCTGCCACCGCAGCCTGGGAGAGGCGGCCGACGGTCTGGCCCGTGAACTGAAGGAGCTGGGTGACGGCCACCGCGTGGTGCAGGCCGACGTGACCGGGCCCGAGGGCGCGGCCACGCTCGCGTCCGCCTGCGAGGAGGCGCTCGGCGGCCTCGACGTGGTCGTGAACAACGTCGGCGTCGACGGCCGGGCCCGGTTCGCGGAGCTCGGCGAGCAGGAGTGGGACCGGGTCATCTCGGCCAACCTCACCAGCGCGTTCCTGGTGACCCGGGCCACGCTCGGGCTGCTCGCCGACCACGGGTCCGTCATCTACATCGGGGCGTCGGCCGGCATGCGCGGGCGCCCGGAGAGCGCGCACTACTGCGCCTCCAAGACCGCGCTCTCCGGGCTCACCCGGTCGCTCGCCAGGGAGCTCGGCAGCAGGGGCGTGCGGGTCAACACCGTGGCGCCCGGCGTGATCGTGAAGGGGCCCGGAGAC
This sequence comes from Nonomuraea sp. NPDC050786, assembly GCF_040654115.1. Lineage (NCBI taxonomy): Bacteria > Bacillati > Actinomycetota > Actinomycetes > Streptosporangiales > Streptosporangiaceae > Nonomuraea > Nonomuraea sp. NPDC050786. Next base: position 26,373 of record NZ_JBFAHJ010000012.1, on the reverse strand, counting down.
GGGCCGCCACCCCCGGTCGCCGACCTCATCAAGGCGGTGACCGCGCTCGGCCGCCTCGGCTCTCCCGAAGAGGTGGCGGCGGCCGTGCTCTTTCTGGCCAGCGACGTGTCCCGGTACATCACCGGGGTCACTCTCAACGTGGACGGAGGCGTCTGATGCCCTATGCCGCCATCACCTACAACGTCCGGCCCGGATTCGACGACGAGATCGCGGAGATCTTCGCCGACTTCCAGCGGGTGGACACTCCCATCCTGCGCGACGCGACCGGCGACCAGGCCGGCCGGCTGCTCGGCACGGCCGTTTTCCTCAAGGACGGCGTGCTGGTCCGAGTGATCCACTACGAGGGCGACTTCCGCGCGGTCGCCGCCCACATGGCCGGGCAGAAAGGCGTGCACGTGATCGAGGAGAAACTGGCGCCCTACCTCGTCGACCAGCGCGACACCTCGACGCCGGAGGCGTTCCAGGCGTACTTCCGCAACGCGCTCATGCGCTGCGTCGTCCAGCTCTCCGTGGACACCCATCCTGCGGGCCGATGATGGAGCTGGGCATCGGGCTGCCGACGATGGTGTCGGGGATCGCCGGCAGCGACCTTCTCACCTGGGCCCGCAGGGCCGAGGAGCTCGGCTTCTCGTCACTCGGGGCGCTCGACCGGCTGATGTACGACGGCTACGAGCCGCTGATCGCCCTGGCCGGCGCGGCCGGCGCGACGAGCCGGATCCGGCTGGCCACGACCATCCTGATCGCCGCCTACCGGGGCGATCGGGCGCTGCTCGCCAAGCAGCTCGCGAGCCTGGACCGGCTCTCCGGAGGCCGGCTCACGGTGGGCGTCGCCGCCGGCGGGCGGCAGGACGACTACGAGGCCTGCCGTACCTCTTATGCGGGGCGCGGCCGGCGGCTCGACGGGCTGCTGGCCGAGCTGCGCGGCTTCTGGAGCGGGGAGAGCGACGGGCCGGTCCCCGGGCCGCGCGCCGAGAAGGGCGGGCCGCCGCTGTTCGTGGGCGGTCACTCGCCCACGGCGATGCGGCGCGCCGCCGCCTTCGGCGACGGCTGGATCGCCGGGGGCAGCTCGGCCTCGGGCTACGGCGAGCTGGTCGGCCGGGTCCGCGAGGCCTGGCAGGCGGCGGGCCGGGCCGATCGGCCGCGTCTCATGGCGATCGCCTACGTGGCGCTGGGGCCGGACGGGCGCGAGCAGGCCGCCCACCACCTGCTGGACTACTACTCCTTCATGGGGTGGAAGGCCGAGATGGCGGTGCGCAGCGTGCTCACCGACGTGGGGCAGCTGCGTGACTTCGTGGCCGGCTACGAGGCCGCCGGCTGCGACGAGCTGCTGCTGTTCCCGTGCGTCCAGGACCCGGGGCAGGCCGACCTGATCGCGGACGCCGTCTGGAGGTGATCATCATGCTGAACGTCCTGGCCGTGCTGGTGCTCCTCGGCAGCGGCACGGTGGCGGGCGTGCTGTTCGCGGTGGCGGTCAGCACCGTGCCGGCGCTGGCGGCGATGCCGCCGGACCGCTACGTCTACACGCACACGCTGCTCGGCCGGAACTGGGACCCCACCATGCCGCTCATCGTGCTGGGCACGACGCTGCTGGACATCGTCCTGGCCTTCTGGGCGCCGGGAGGCGCCGCCCGCGCGCTGGTCATCTGCGCGTCGGTGTGCCTCGCCGGTGTCTCGTGGGTCTCGCACCTGCGCAACGTGCCGATCAACAAGCGGGTGCACCAGACCGATCCGGACGCGGTCCCGCCGGGATGGGAGGATCCCCGCCCGGTGTGGCGGCGCTGGCACCTGCTGCGTACGTCGTTCGCCATGGTGGCGCTCGTCGCCAACAGCATCGCGCTCACCCTGATCTTCTGAGTTGGTCAAGGAGGCCCGGTCAAGGCCCAAGGGAGACACTCCCTTGGGCCTTGACGTCTTTTCAGCCGGCCCAGGAGCGGGGCGAGCGGTAGCGGTGCCACTCCCGGCGCGGGCGCCTGGCGGAGGGAGCGGGCTCAGGCCGTGCGGCCCGAGCCGTGCCCAGCGCGGTGAGCGCGCAGACCAGCGCGCAGATCTCCTCGTCCGTCGGGTGTCCCGACATGATGCGCAGTTCCATCACATCGGCGGGTTTCCGTGCTTGCGCTGCGGGCCCGCCGCGTGCTTGGCCCGGAGCAGGGCGAGCGCCCGGATCAGGGTCGCCCTGGTCTCCCGCGGGTCGATGATGTCGTCCACGAGACCGCGCTCGGCCGCGTAGTACGGGTGCATGAGGACGTTGCGGTACTCCTCGACCCGCCTGGCGCGCTGCGCCTCGGGGTCGGCCGCCGCGGCGATCTCCCGGCGGAAGATGACGTTGGCCGCGCCCTCCGCGCCCATGACCGCGATCTCGTTCGTGGGCCACGCGAAGGACAGATCCGCCCCGATGGAGCGGGAGTCCATCACGATGTACGCCCCGCCGTACGCCTTGCGCAGGATCAGCTGGATCCGGGGGACGGTGGCGGCGCAGTACGCGTACAGCAGCTTGGCCCCGTGCCGGATGATCCCCCCGTGCTCCTGGTCGGTGCCGGGCAGGAAGCCGGGCACGTCCACCAAGCTGACGAGCGGGATGTTGAAGGCATCGCAGAGCTGGATGAAGCGGGCACCCTTCTCCGACGCCTTGATGTCCAGGACACCGGCCAGGTGCCGCGGCTGGTTGGCGACGATGCCGGTCACCTCGCCGTCGAACCTGGCCAGCCCGCAGATGAGGTTGCCCGCCCAGCCGGCGTGGAACTCGAAGAACTCCCCGTCGTCCACGATCTCCTCGATGACCGCGGACATGTCGTACGGGATCGACGGCTCGGAGGGGACGAGGTCGAGCAGGCAGTCGTTGCTCCGGTCCGTCGGGTCGGTGGCGGCCACGGACGGCGGCAGCTCCTGGTTGTTGGACGGCAGCATCGACAGCAGGAACCGCACGTCCTCCAGGCACGAGACCTCGTCGGGATAGACGAAGCCCGCCACCCCGGAGACCGTCCCGTGCACGCGCGCGCCGCCGAGGCAGTCGGCGCTGATCTCCTCCCCGGTCACCGCCTTCACGACATCGGGGCCCGTGATGAACATCTGGGCGATGCCGTTGACCATGAACACGAAGTCGGTGAGCACGGGGGAGTACGCGGCCCCGCCGGCGCACGGCCCGAGCATCACGCTGATCTGCGGGATCACTCCCGACATGCGCACATTGCGCTGGAAGATGCCGCCGTAACCGGCGAGGGCCGTCACCCCCTCCTGGATGCGCGCGCCCGCGCCGTCGTTCAAGCTGATCAGCGGGACCCCGGCGGCCTCGGCCAAGTCCATCACCTTGTGGATCTTGGCTGCGTGAGCCTCTCCGAGTGCCCCGCCGAACATGCGGAAGTCGTGCGCGAACACCATCACCCGGCGGCCGTGGACGCGTCCCCAGCCCGCCACCACACCGTCGGTGTGCGGGCGCCGGTGCTGCATCCCGAAGTCGGTCGCCCGATGCCGGCGGAAGGCCTCGATCTCGACGAAAGAGTCGGGGTCGAGGAGCACCTCCAGCCGTTCGCGTACGGTCAGCTTGCCTTTGGAGTGCTGTCTCGCCGTGGCCTCGGCATCCGGCCCGCTCCTGATGTTCTCCTTGAGGAGGGCCAGCTCCGTGACGCGATCGCTCATCGTCTCGCGCGGCAAGTCGGTCAACGGCGAATCAATGATCCCGGTGTCTTCCCGCTCCAGCATGCGTTCCCCTCACCTGTTGTCAGGTTTGTGCACATCCCAGAGGAACACACGGGTTCCGCGACGCGGCACCCCTACCGGACCACTAGAAGGCGAGAGACGCAGGCAGGTCGCTCCGGCCGCCGATGTTGAGCTTGCGGTAGGTGCGGGTCAGGTGCTGCTCGACCGTGCTGACGGTGAGATACAGCTGGCCGGCGATCTCCCGGTTGGTGTGCCCGGCGGCCGCCAGCGCCGCGACCCGCCGCTCGGCCTCGCTCAGCACGGTCACCACCTCGCCCGACTCCCGCGCCGCCGGAGTGTCGGCCTCCTCCGCCGCCGGGGACGCGGTGTCGAACGCGCCGCCGCACTCGTTCGCCACCGTCCGGGCCCGTACCAGGATCATTCCGGCGCGCCTGCGCTCGCCGAGCTTGCCGTACGCCTCCGCCAGGTCGAACAGCGACCGGGCCAGCTCGTAGTCGTCACCGCTGGACTGCAGCAGGTCGACCGACCTCCTGAGCAGGTTGGGGCGGTGCCGCATCTCGCTGGTCGCGGCGAACAGGCGCATGGAGATCCCCTGGATGCGCATCGAGGACGAGCCGAAGCGCACCAGCTGCTCCTCGATGAGGTGCCGGGCCTGGTCCGGCCGGCCCAGCCGCAGCAGGGCCTCGGCGGCGTCGGCCCGCCAGGGGAAGAGGTCCGGCGCGTTCACGTTCCACTGACCCATCAGCTCGCCGCAGCGCTGGAAGTCGTCGAGCGCCGAGACGACGTCGCCGACGGCCAGGCTGTAGCGGCCCCTGGCGTACAGGTAGTGCAGGCCGTATCTGGTCTCGAACATGGCGTCGAGCATGGGCTGGTCGAGCAGGTCGTGGGCGCTCTCGTAGTGGCCCATCGCGGTGTGGGCGATGACGAGGCTGCCCAGCGGGCCTCCTACCGTCACGCCCCAGCCGCTGACCGGGATGAGCTCCAGGCCGGTGCCCGCCTGGTGCACCGCCGTACGCAGGTCGCCCTGGCGGATCGCGATCTCGGCCCTGATGGCGGCGAGCCTGGCCATCCGGCTCGGGGCCTGCCTGGCCGAGGCCTCCGCGAGGAAGAGCTCGCACAGGGGCGCGGCCTGCTCGGGGCGCCCGCCGTAGGTGAGCGTGAGCAGCGCGCTCTCCACCGTGTCCATCGACATCTCGTCGAGGTGGCTCACGCGCAGGATCCGCTCGGCGGTCGCGATCGCCTCGGCCCGCGGCCCGTTGACGATCACCTCGGTGAGGGCGGCGGTGGACTCGAAGCGGTGGATGGCCGCCAGCGGGGCCAGCGTGGTGCGCGGCTGCGTCTCGCCCAGCGGGGCATGCATCGAGGGGTACGTGGAGCGCAGCCACGAGCCGGCGATGGCCAGCTCCATCGTCGTCTCCGGGCCATGGGCGCCGCCGGATTCGGCCAGGTGGTCGAAGACCTCCTTGGCGTCGTCCAGCTTGCCGTGCCAGAGCAGCGCCTTGGCCAGCACCACGGCGTCGCTCCCGTCGAGCCAGCCCCGCTGCATCGTCTCGAACAGGTCGGTCAGGCGTCTGGCCGGCGCCGCCGGGTTGATCCGCCACTCGGCGCGCATGAGCAGGATGGCCAGCCGCGTGCGCTCCCGCTCGTCGCAGGCGGTGTGCCAGGCCAGCCGCAGGTATTCGATGGCGGGCTTGACGCGGCCTTGCCGCAGCGCGCTCGCCGCCGCGTCGGCGAGCACGGGTACGACCCAGGCGTCATCGGGCGGACCGGCGTGAAGGAGGTGGTCGGCGACCACCTCGGTGGGGGCGCCGTCGTCGTGGCAGAGCCTGGCGGCGCGCCGGTGCAGGTCCATGCTGTCCGCCGGGTCCAGCTCCGCCAGCACCGCGAGCCGGGCCGCCTCGTGCGGGAAGCCGCCGGAGCCGAGCACACCGGCCATGGCCAGGGAGCGGAGCGCCTTGTCGAGCCGGGTGCGCTCGATGCCGAGCAGCCGGTCGAGGGAGTCCGCCTGGCCGAGCACGGCCAGCCCGCGCGCCACGCCGAGCAGCTCGGGCTCGCCGCGGTGCAGGCACTCCAGCACGGCCTGGCCGTACCGGTGGCCGGGGACGGGCCTGCCCTCCGAACACTCCTCCAGCAGGGCCTGCAGCAGCAGCGGGTTGCCGGCGCTGTAGGCGTGCCACTCCTCGGCGTACCGCTCGGCCTCCTCCGCCCCCACCCGCGCGGCGACCAGGGAGAGCACGCCGGCACGGGAGAGGGGATGCAGCTGGACGGTGTGGCAGCGGGGCCCGGAGAACAGCTGCGCGCCCGAGAACGCGCCCGACTCCCACGCGGTGTCGGAGTGGCTGAGGACCATCATGATCCGGGCGAGCCGCACGCGCCGGGACAGGTACGCCAGGCAGAGCAGGGAGAGCCGGTCGGCGTAGTGGGCGTCGTCCACCACGATCACCAGCGGGTAGCGCTCGGACAGCTCGATGAGCACCGTGCAGAGCGCGTGCACGACCTGGGCGTGCGGCTGGCCGAGCCGGTCGGAGCCGAGGTCGCTCTGCGCGCCCTCCCGCAGCAGGGCCATCGCCCTGGCGCGCTCCTCCTCCATCAGCGGCGCCTCATGGATGAGCTGGCCCAGCACCCCCAGCGGCAGGTCCTGCTCCACGGGGGAGCCCGACGCCGAGATGGACAGCGCGCCGCGCTGGGCGGTCCCCTGAGCGAACGTGTCGAGCAGCCTGCTCTTGCCCGTCGCGACGGTGCCGCCGACCACGGCGACGCATCCCCGGCCCGAGAGTATGTTCGCGAGCAGGCCCTCCAACGTCGTGAGCGCTTCGTCGCGCTCGATCAGGTCCATTTCCGATCTCCCCCTGGCAGACACTCGTACAGTTCTCGTATCCGGTTCGGAGCGATCTCCGTGCCCTCGCCGTCCGCCTGCCGCTGGACCATCCGCGCGAACGCGATCTGCACCTGGCGGGGCAGGCGCACGCCGTAATGGGCTCGCATGACGTAGGCGATGCCGCCCTTGCCCGACTGGCTGTTGATCCGTATTACGGGCTCGTAGGAGCGGCCCACGTCCGCCGGGTCGACGGGCAGGTACGGCATGGACCAGGGCAGGTCGCGGGCGGCCGCGCCGGAGCGCTCGGCCTCGCGCTGGAGCGCGTCGAAGCCCTTGTTGATGGCGTCCTGGTGGGAGCCGGAGAAGGCGGTGTAGACGAGTTCGCCCCCGTAGGGGTGGCGTGGGTGCACGGCGATGCCGTTGCACTCTTCCACGGTGCGGCGGACGGCGTCGATGTCGGAGAAGTCGACCCCTGGGTCGATGCCGTGGCTGAACAGATTCATGCCGAGCGTGACCAGGTCGACGTTGCCCGCCCGCTCCCCGTTGCCGAACAGGCAGCCCTCGATGCGCTGAGCCCCCGCGAGGAGCGCCAGTTCGGCCGATGCGACCCCGGTGCCGCGGTCGTTGTGCGGGTGGACGGACAGGCAGACGTGCTCGCGCCTGGACAGGTTGCGGCTGAACCACTCGATCTGGTCGGCGAAGACGTTCGGGGTCGTCCGCTCGACCGTGGTGGGCAGGTTGACGATGCTCTCCCGGCCGGGGCCCGGCTGCCAGACGTCCATGACGGCCTCGCAGACCTCGAGGGCGAAGTCCGGCTCGGTGTCGTTGAACAGCTCGGGCGAGTATTCGTAGCCGAGATCGCAGTTACCCAGCAACTTGTCCGCATATTTCATCAGAAGGCGGGTGCCCTGGACGGCGAGGTCCTTGCACTCGTCCCTGGTCATGCCGAAGACCAGCCGCCGGAACATCGGTGAGGTGGCGTTGTAGAGGTGGATCGTGGCCCGCCGCGCTCCCGCCAGGCTCTCCGTCGTCCTCCTGATGAGCTCGTCCCGCGCCTGGACGAGCACGGAGATCCGTACGTCGTCGGGGATCAGGTCGTTCTCGATGAGGTGACGGACGAACGCGTGGTCGTCCTGGCTGGCCACCGGGAAGCCGGCTTCGATCTCCTTGTAGCCCATCCCTACCAGGAGGTCGAACATCTTGAGCTTGCGCGCCGGGTCCATCGGGCTGGCCAGCGACTGGTTGCCGTCGCGCAGGTCGGTCGAGAGCCAGCGTGGCGCCGAGGTGACGGTGTTGTCCGGCCACCGGCGGTCGGGGAGCGGCATCGGTGTGGGAGCGTTGTAGCGCCGGACCGCCTTTGTGGTTCTGTTCAACGGCAGTCCCTCCTCGGGTGTTGAGCTTTCGCTGGGGCCCGAAATACGTGGCCCCTACCGATGTCCAGAGTGAGGTACGCGACTATTCGCCCGGCTTCGGGTGACTATTTCCCTCAGGGCCGCTCGCCGCGGGAACCCCTAATCCCCCTGGTGAGGGGGCACGCACCCTAGACCTGGGTCGCGGGACTTTTGGCGCGAAATAGCGGACCTTATCGTAAAAATATGATCAAGGTCAGGAAGAACCCCGGACGGCTTTGGGGGATAAGCGATCTGCACGTGTCCCATCCCCGCAATCGCCAGGTCCTGGAGTCCCTCCGGCCGCAGTCCGACGACGACTGGCTGGTGGTCGCAGGCGACGTCGCCGAGCTCACCCCTGACATCGAATGGGCGCTGAGCCTCCTCAAGGAACGCTTCGCCACGGTCGTCTGGACGCCGGGCAACCACGAGCTCTGGACGCTCGGCGGCGACCCCGTCCAGCTCCGGGGCGAGGAGCGTTACCGCTATCTCGTCGAGATGTGCCGGCGCATCGGCGTGGTCACCCCGGAGGATCCCTATCCCGTCTGGACGGGGCCCGGCGGCCCCGTCACCATCGCCCCGCTCTTCCTGCTCTACGACTACAGCTTCCGGCCACCCGAGGTCCTGCGGCAGGACGCGCTGGACTGGGCGAGAAGAGCCGGTGTCGTGTGCACCGACGAGCTCTATCTCCACTGCGATCCCTATCCGACCAGGGACGCGTGGTGCGGCGCCCGGGTGGAACAGACCGAGCGCAGGCTGGCCGAGCGCGACCCGGCCATCCCGACGGTGCTGGTCAGCCACTACCCGCTGATCCGCGAGCCCACGCTGGTGCTGCGCCACCCGGAGTTCGCCATGTGGTGCGGGACGGAGCGGACCCACGACTGGCACCGCCGCTTCGACGTCCGGTGCGCCGTCTACGGCCACCTGCACATACCGAGAACGAGCTGGAGCGACGGGGTGCGGTTCGAGGAGGTCTCCCTCGGCTACCCCCGCGAATGGCTCCAGTGGACCAGGTCCGGCACCGTGCTCAGATCGGTGCTCCCCGCGGAGGAACCGGCATGATCGAGTCCATCCTGCCCCCGTACGTCGTGTCGTCCGACACCACCGAGGACGAGCTGGAAGGCAGTCTCTTCCCGGAGGAGGAGGCGATGATCAGCAAGGCGGTGGGCAAGCGGCGCAAGGAGTTCACCACCGCCAGGATCTGCGCCAGGCGGGCCATCCGGATGCTCGGCCGGCAGCCGACGCCGATCCTGTCAGGACAGAGCGGCGAGCCGCTGTGGCCCAGAGGGCTCATCGGCAGCGTCACCCACTGCACGGGCTACCGGGGCGTGGTCGTCGCCACGCAGGTCGAGGCGGCCGCCATCGGCATCGACGCCGAGCCCAACAAGGAGCTGCCGATGGGCGTGCTCCAGGCGATCGCGCTGCCGCAGGAGGAGCGGATGGTGCGCGAGCTGGGCGAGCAGCGTCCCGACGTCTGCTGGGACCGGCTGCTGTTCTGCACCAAAGAGTCGGTCTACAAGGCGTGGTTCCCCTTGGCGCGCCGGTGGCTGGGCTTCCACGACGCGCTGGTCGACATCCGTCCGGGCGGCACGTTCGAGGCGCGGCTGCAGGTGCCCGGCCCGCTGCTGAACCGGCACCGGCTGACCGGCTTCTCCGGGCGCTGGCTGGCCGGGGACGGGCTCATCCTGACCGCGATAGTGATGCCGTCCTCCATCTACACCCCGGCCCGCCAGGGCCTGATGGCTGTGGCCAGCTGATCATCCGTCGAGCGGGCACACGTGAACGCCCGGCTGGGAGGACCAGCCGGGCGTCGCGCATTCTCCGGGCCTAGGCGGCCCTGACGACCTCGTCCCACTCGATGTGGTAGTCGTACTGCGACATCATGAACTTGCTGTTGGCCGTCAGCTTCATGACGATCGGCATGAACGCGTCCCTGATCGCCGCGCCGACGGCGCCGGGGGCCTTGTTGTTGTTGATGCTGCTGGCGACCTTGATGATGGCCTCGACCCGCGGCCGGCGGAGCTTCTCGAAGGTGGCGAACGCCTGCTTCGAGGTGGGCAGGTCGCGCAGGCACTGGGCCAGGACCACGGCGTCCTCGATGGAGAGCGAGGCGCCCTGCCCGGAGGTGGGGGTGGGGGCGTGGGCGGCGTCCCCGATGATGACCATGCGGTCGTTGTGCCAGGTCGGCAGGTTGGGCACGGAACGGGTGGGCGTGGCACGCAGGTTCTCGGGGTTGCGGGTGGCCCTGATGAGGTCGACCGCGGGGCCGGAGTCGTGCTCGAAGAAGCTGATCAGCTTGCGCTGCCAGCCCGGCCCGTCCGTGGCGTCGAGCTCGCCCTTCTTGGGCTCGTTGTGGTGCGGCAGGCTCGCGTACCACCACACCTCGCGGCTGGGCAGGACGGCGTAGCCGAAGAAGGCCCGCTTGCCGAACATCATGCTGTAGCTGCACGACTCGGTGTCGACCGGGACGCCGTCGGTGTAGCCGCCGAGGTTGATCAGGCCGGTGTAGTGGGGGGCGGGCGCGTTGGGGTCGATGATCTTGCGTACGGTGGAGTCGATGCCGTCGGCGCCGATGATGATGTCGCCGGTGGCCTCGGTGCCGTCCTCGAAGATCGCCCGCACGCCGTCGGCGGTCTGCTCGGCGCTGACCAGGCGCTTGCCGCCCTCGATGCGGATGCCCCGCTGGACGGCCTCGTTCTGCAGGATGCGGTAGAGGTCGGCACGGCGGACGGTGTGGCTGGTGGTGCCGTCGGCCAGGCGGGCGCCGGTGTTGGTGCCGCCCAGGTTCTTCCCGGCGCTGTTGCGCAGGGTGATCTTCGGGGTCGGGAAACCGGCGGCCACCACATCCTTGTCCGCGCCGATCGTGCGCAGCGCGTCGATGCCGTTGGTGGCGACGGTGAGGAAGACGCCGACGTCGTCGGCCGGGGTGGCGTACGCCTCGTAGACCACGGACTCAATGCCGGCCTTCTGTAACGCCATGGCTGCCGCGGGCCCCGCGACGCCGCCACCGATGACCAGCGCTTTCCGAACTGAAGTCATGTCTGGCTCCCTAAGGTTTCCTGCCATGCCCGCATGTAGGCCGGCTGCTTGAATGACTCGATGAGCTCAGTGACGAACTGACGCTCGGCTTCCAGCAGGGCGAGCCGGAAGTCGTCGTCGATCAAGAACACCCACAGGACCCCGTCGTTGCCGGCGCTCTGCCTGCTCTGACGGATCTGCTCGGCTTGAGTGGTGAGGCGTTCCAGCCGCTGGGTGAGCAGCCGGACCGACTCGGCGGGCGGCAGGACGCTCATGAGCGACAACGCCACCCCGAACTGGGGATAGTCGTTGACCGGCTGCGCGACCAGGTCGCTCAGCCAATCGAACAGCTCGTGCCTGCCCTTTTCGGTGAGGGCGTAGACGGTGCGCTCAGGTCGCAACGTGTCGCGCACTGTCTCCTGGGAAGCGATGAAGCCTGCCTTGGTCAGTTGCTTGACGACCATGTAGAGCGAGCCCTGATTGTATTTGATGGACTGGTCGGTGTCGTGTCCTTTGAGGCGCCGTCCGATTTCGTAGGGGTGCATGGGCTCGACCATCAGCTCGGCAAGCACCGCCAGCGCCAGCGGGTTGGTCACCTTGCGTTGCTTCATCACTGTCCCATCCACACTCCCTTTGGTACTTACTCAGGATGCACTAGTCAGCTCTATATAGTCAACACCAACTAAGTGATACCAACTATTACGACGTACCGGCCGGACCTCTCCGGTTCTAGCCGGGCGCGCTCGTGGCTGCCTCGAAGGCGGGCTCCAGCGGCCGTTGAGCTGCGCCGCCTAGCGTTTCGCCACCGGATCGACCCAAGCGTTCGGGAGGCTGGACGATGGCGACAGGCAGCGCGCTGGTCATCGGAGGCGGCATCGCCGGGCCGGTGCTGGCGCTGGCGCTGCGCAGGGCGGGCATCGAGGCGACCGTCTACGAGGCGTACGCGGGGCCCGCCGAGGGAGTCGGGAGCGTGCTGACGATCGCGCCGAACGGCTTCGCCGCGCTGGGCATCACCGGCGCGGACGCCACGGTGCGCAAGGTCGGCCAGCCGACCAGAAGCATGATCGTGGCGAGCGGCCGCGGGAAGCGGCTGGGCGAGCTGCCCGGCCTGCCGGGCCTCGAAGCCAGCCAGACCATGTGGCGCAGCGACCTCTACGGCCCGCTGCACGACCACGCCACGGCGAACGGCGTCAGGATCGTGTACGGCAAGCGCCTCGTCGGCGCCGAGGAGACCCCGGGCGGCATCACGGCGAGGTTCGCCGACGGCAGCACCGCCAGTGGGGACGTCCTGATCGGCGCCGACGGCATCCGCTCCACGGTCCGCACGCTCATCGACCCCGGCGCCCCCGGACCGCGCCACGTTCCGCTGCTGAACTTCGACGGCCTGGCGGAGCACGCGGTCCCCGCCCGTACGGACGAGCTCTGGATGGCCTTCGGCAGGCGGGCGTTCCTCGGCTACTGGCTGCAGCCCGACGGCAGGACCGGCTGGTTCGCCAACCTTCCCCACGCGGAGCCGATGACCGCCGCCGAGGCCCGCCGGGTGCCGGCGGCCGAGTGGCTGCGGCGGCTGGGCGAGGTCTACGCGGGCGACGTGCCCGCCGGCGACCTGATCCGGCACACCAGGCCCGGCAGTCTGATCGTGCTGGGCACGGTCGAGATCATGCCGACCGTGCCGCGCTGGCACCGGGGGCGGATGGTGCTCGTCGGCGACTCCGTGCACGCGCCCTCGCCCAGCTCGGGCCAGGGCGCCTCGCTGGCGATCGAGAGCGCCGTCCAGCTCGCGCGCTGCCTGCGCGACCTGCCCGACCTCCCGAGCGCGTTCGCGGCCTACGAGCGCCTGCGCCGCCCCAGGGTCGAGCGGGTCATCGCGCAGGCCGCGAGAACCAACGGCAGCAAGCTGCTCGGACCGGTCGCGGGCGGGCTCATGAGCCTGCTGCTGCCCTTGGGGCTGCGAACGGTCCTGCGCCCGGAGCGGACGTTCGGCTACCAGCACCGCTACCGGATCGACTGGGACGAGCCGGTCGATCCGGACGCCGCCCGGCTGTCGGGCGCCAGGACGAGATGAGGTGGGGCATGGCAGGCCGGAGAAGCTACGACTTCATGTATCGCGTCGGGGCACCCTGGGAGACCAGCGAGCCTCGACCGGAGCTCGCCGAGCTGCTGGCCGGCGGCGAGATCGCGGCCCCCGGCCGCGCGCTGGACCTCGGCTGCGGCGACGGCACGCAGTCGGTCTTCCTCGCCAGGCAGGGGTTCGAGACCACCGGGGTGGACTTCTCTCCCGCGGCGCTGGCCAAGGCGCGGCGCGCGGCCGCCGGCGCCGGCGTGGCGGTGAACCTCGTCAGGGCCGACTTCACCGCGCCACGGGTGGAGGGCGTGGCGGGGCCGTACGACCTGATCGTGGACTACGGGTCGCTCGACGACGTGGCCCCCGCGAAACGCGGGGCGGTCGCGGCGCACGTGGCGGAGTGGACGCGCCCGGGCGGGCTCGTCCTCATGTGGTGCTTCTACAACGACATCCCCTGGTGGCGATGGGAGCGCATGCGATATCCCGGCCGGCTCCGGCCGGGAGAGGAACGGGAGCTGTATGAGGAAGATTTCACCATCCGCCGGCTCGCTGCCCCGGTCCCCGGCAGCGGCTCAGCCTGCTTCCTGCTGCGCCGTCGCCCTTGACCGGGGCACGAGCGACCTTCAACCCGAGGAAGGAAGGATCCAGCCATGCGCGAATCAACCCAGGTTCTGATCATTGGGGGCGGCCCGGCCGGCTCGACGGCGGCCGGGTTACTGGCCCGCGAGGGCTTCCAGGTGACCCTCCTGGAACGTGACCGCTTCCCCCGCTATCACATCGGCGAGTCGATCCTGCCCTCCTGCCGCCCCATCTTCGAGCTGCTGGGCGTCTGGGACAAGGTGGAGGCCCACGGCTTCCAGCCCAAGGGCGGTGCCTTCTTCGTCTGGGGCCCGGAGGAGTGGGAGGTGAGATTCAGCAACATGGGGGACGAGACCCCCAACGCGTGGCAGGTCGTACGGAGCGAGTTCGACCAGATCCTCCTCGACCACGCCCGCGAGCTCGGTGTCGAGGTGCACGAGGGCGTGAGCGTGCGGGACATCGAGTTCGACGGCGACCGCGCGGTCGCGGCCACCTGGTACGAGACCAAGGACCCGAGCAAGGCGGGACGCATCGAGTTCGGCCACGTCATCGACGCCTCGGGCCGCGCCGGCGTGCTGGCCACCCGGCACCTCAAGAGCCGCCGGATGCACGAGGTGTTCAAGAACGTCGCGGCGTGGACGTACTGGAAGAACGCCAAGCCGCTCGACAAGGGCCCCAAGGGCGCCATCGCGGTGTGCTCCATCGAGGACGGCTGGTTCTGGGCCATCCCGCTGCACGACGGGACGTTGAGCGTCGGCCTGGTCACCGGGCGCGACCTGTTCAGGGACAGCCGCAACCGGCTGGACGGCGACGTCCAGGCGGTCTACGACGAGGCGCTGGCCAAGTGCCCGGCCGTGCTCGCCATGCTGGAGGGCGCCGAGCAGGTGTCCCCGATGAAGGTCGAGCAGGACTACTCCTACGTCACCGAGAACTTCGCCGGTCCCGGATACCTGCTGGCCGGTGACGCCGCCTGCTTCCTCGACCCGCTGCTCTCCACCGGCGTGCACCTGGCCACCTACAGCGCGATGCTCGCCGCGGCGAGCCTGTCCAGCGTGCTGCGCGGCGAGGTCGAGGAGGCGGACGCGGGGCAGTTCTACTCCCACGTCTACCACCACGCCTACCAGCGGCTGCTCGTGCTGGTCTCGGTGTTCTACGAGAGCTACCGGGGCAAGGAGCACCACTTCTTCAACGCGCAGCGGCTGACCTCCGGCGAGCGCGACCACCTGGAGGTGCAGGCCGCGTTCGACCGCATCGTCACCGGCATCGCCGACCTCAACGACGCGGAGCAGGCGTACAAGCTGGTCCAGGCCCACCTGCAGGGGGCCGAGAGCGGCGACCCCAACCCGCTGAACAACCTCAACCGGGTGCACGAAGTCAAGCAGTCGCCGTTCGACCCGGCCAACGCCGTCGGCGGGCTCTACCTGGTCACCCAGCCCCGGCTCGGCCTGCGTCCGAGCCAGCCGGCGCAGGAGCTCGACGCCGTCGGCTGAGCGGGCAGCACGACGAGAACCGGCCCCCACCTCCCGGGTGGGGGCCGGTTCTGACGTGCGGTCAGTGCGAATCGGCCGCCTTGCGGAGCCCGCGCAGCGTCGTCGCCGGGTCGGCCAGTACGGGCAGCGCCGCGAGCATCCCCGTGACGCCCACGGACTCCAGCGCCTTCAGCTGCTCGGCCACCTCCGCGACGGTCCCCGCCACCCCCGTCAGCGAGAGGGCGAAGTCGGTGAGCCCCAGCTCCTCCAGCAGGCGCGCGTTCTTGCCCCCGTGGACGAAGTCCCAGACGTCGTAGCGGCGCTCCATCTCCTCCACGGCGCCCAGCAGGCCGGGCGGGACGAGCTTGCGCATGTGCGGCGCCTTCAGGCGCAGGGCGACGTCGGAGGCCAGGGCCGCGGCGATCTCGGCGACCGCCTCCTCGTGGGTGTCGCGGACGGACATGAAGCTGAAGCCCCAGATCTCGATCGCGTCCGGGTCGCGGCCGGCCTGCTCGGCGCCGGCCCGGATCATGGCGATCTTCCGCTCCACGTGCTCGGCCGACATCCCGACCGTGGTGATCACGCCGTCGGCCGTCTCGCCCGCCAGGCGCAGGCTCTGCGGGTAGTCGGCGGCCACGTGGATCGGCATCGGGTGCACCCGCGTGAGCGCCTCGGTGGTGAAGCCGTCGACCTCCGCCGTCCCGCCGTTGAGGATCTCCCGCACCGCCCGCAGGTAGTCGAAGAGCTGGCGCGGCGAGCCCACGGGGGAGCGCCCGACGACGCGCCTGGTGCTGCCGCCGTTGCCCAGCGAGAGGTGGACCCGGCCGCCCGTCAGCTCGTACAGGGTGGAGATCGCGGTGGCGGTGGCGACCGGATGGCGCAGGAACGGCGTGGTGACCATGGTCGTCAGGGTCGCGTTCCTGCTCTCCTGCGCCGCCACGGCGAGCGACACGAACAGCTCGTAGGCGCGGGCCGGGGTGTCACCGACCCCGATGACGTCATATCCGAGCTCGTCGGTGAGGCGAACCACATCGCGAAATACGGCGAGGTCGTCCGTCCACTCGATGATCGCGCCCAGCTTCATGGCATACCTTTCGACGTTCGGCTCGGAAGCCGAAAATAGCCAGGCGAACTCGACGCGCCGTCGAACGCGCCGGACAGGCGTATCGACCCAGGCTCGACCGCGCCCCCAACGACCGCTCGGAGACTTGTGCACGCCGGTAGCCAGGCAAGCACAGAGGAGCGTTCATGGATATCGGAGTCTGCCTTCCGACCACCATCCCCGGCGCTGACGGCAGCCAGCTGATCGAGTTCGCGCGCCGCGCCGAGCGCCTCGGATTCAGCAGCCTGACGGTGGTCGATCGGATGGTCTACGACAACTACGACGGCATCGTCACACTCTCCGCCGCGGCGGCGGTGACCGAGCGGATCAAGCTCGTGACGGCGATCCTGCTGGCCGCCTACCGGCCGAGCGCCGTGGAGCTGGCCAAGCAGCTTGCCAGCCTGGACCGCCTGTCCGGGGGCCGCCTCATCGTCGGCGTCTCCGCCGGCATGCGCGAGGACGACTACGTCGCGACGGGCACCGACTACCACACCCGTGGCCGGCGGCTGGACGCGATGATCGAGGAGCTCAGGGAGGTGTGGAAGGGCGAGGGCCCGGTCCCGGGCGTCGGTCCCCGTCCCGTCAACGGGGACATCCCGTTCTGGGCCGGCGGCCACTCGCCCGCGGGCCTGCGCCGCGCGGCGAAGTACGGCATCGGCTGGATCTCGCCCGGCGGCCCGCCGCAGAAGTTCCCCGACCTGGTGGCCAGGTTCAAGGAGCTCTGGGACGAGGAGGGCCGCACCGGCACGCCGAGAATGGGCACCAACTGCTACGTGTCCCTCGGCCCCGACGGCAAGGAGCGGGCCACCGAGCACATGCTCAGCTACTACGCCTACATGGGCACCATGGCCGAGCATCTCGCCAAGGGCGCCATCACGGACGAGAGCGTGCTCAAGGACGCGGCCGCCGCCTACGCGGCCAACGGCTGCGACGAGCTGCTGATCCTCTCGTGCACGGCCGATCCGGACCACCTCGACCGGATCGCCGACGTGGTGCTGTGATGCCGCTACGGATCATCATCATCGGCGGCGGCATCGGCGGGCTCTGCCTCGCTCAAGGGCTGAAACAGGCCGGTGTCGACGATGTCCACGTCTATGAGCGGGACGCGTCGCCCCGCGGGCGGATGCAGGGCTACCGGCTGCGGATCAGCCCGGAAGGGGAGAGCGCGCTGCGGGACTGCCTGCCCCGTCGCGCGCAGGACCTGCTCGCCGCGACCGCGAACCTG
This sequence comes from Nonomuraea sp. NPDC050786, assembly GCF_040654115.1. Taxonomy (NCBI): domain Bacteria; kingdom Bacillati; phylum Actinomycetota; class Actinomycetes; order Streptosporangiales; family Streptosporangiaceae; genus Nonomuraea; species Nonomuraea sp. NPDC050786. The sequence goes on along the minus strand of NZ_JBFAHJ010000012.1, from coordinate 9,055 downwards.
CGGCACGAGCTGGGCCTGGCCGCCTACGACGAGCAGCTGAACCCGCAGTGGGCCCCCGAGTTCGGCGACGCGCGCGGCGACGCGCCCGACAAGATCGACGCGGTGGACCGCATGACGCTGCGGCGCGTCCTGCTGGCGGGTCTCGACGGGGTGCACTTCGACCGGCGCTTCACCCGCTTCGAGCAGGTGGGCGACCAGGTCGTGGCGCACTTCGCCGACGGCGGCTCGGTGACCGGCGACGTCCTGGTGGCGGCCGACGGCGCGGGCTCGCAGGTGCGCAGGCAGTTGCGGCCGGACTTCCGCCACCTCGACCTCGGCGTCCGCGCGATCCTCTCCCGTACGCCGAGGGCCGCCGCCATCAAGGCCGGCCTGCCGGAGGTGCTGCGCGACCGGTTCGTCAACGTCACCGGCGCCAACGGGCTCCGCCTCGCGCTGATGCCCATGGTCTTCCGCGACACGCCGCGCGAGGCGGCCGGGCGGCTGTGGCCGGAAGTGGAGATGGACCCGGCCGAGGACTACTACATGTCGGTCTTCAGCGTGCACCGCGACGTGCTGGGGATACCCGACACCGAGTTCCTCTCGATGACCGGCGAGCAGCTGCGCGAGCTGGTGCTCGAGCGGACCGCCGAGTGGCATCCGGACCTTCGCGGCGTGTTCGCGCACGCCGAGGCGGCGGAGACCTATCCGCTGACGCTGAAGGCGACGGTGCCCGTCGAGCCCTGGGGTGAGGGCAGGGTCATCCCCCTCGGAGACGCCGTGCACACGATGCCGCCGACCGGCGGCGTCGGGGCGAACACCGCGCTACGCGACGCGAGCGTCCTCAGCCGGGCCCTGGCGGCCGTGGCGCGGGGCGAGGTGTCGCTGGAGGACGCGGCGGCCGGCTATCAGGCCGAGATGGTGCGGTACGCGACCGAAGCGATCGAGATGTCGCTGAAGATCGCCAAATGGTCCATGCGGAAGATCGATGTCGAACCAGAAGCCTAGGGAGATGCATAAGTGACGACTACAGCCGTGGACACCAGCAAGCCTTCCGGGATCATCCGGCTGGCCAACTCCTTCTGTGACGCGAAGGCGCTGATGACCGCCGTGGAGCTCGGCCTGTTCACCGAGTTGCAGGGCGTGGAGGCCTCCGCCGAGGAGATCCGCGAGCGCCTCGGCCTGCACGGCCGGGGCCTGTCCGACTGGCTCGACCTGCTGGTCGAGCTGAACCTGCTGGAGCGAGAGGACGGCCGTTACCGCAACAGCGCGGGCGCCGACCAGTACCTGGTGCGCGGCACGGAGCCGTACATCGGCGGGTTCATCGAGAGGTCCAACCGCAACCTCTACCCGGCCTGGGGCCGGCTCTCCGAAGCGCTGCGCACCGGGGAGTCGCAGACCGGCAGCCACTTCGACGAGGTGGTCGAGAACCCGAAGATCCTCGGCCAGTTCATCAACTCGATGGACGCGCTGACGCGCACGCTCGGCCCGCAGCTGATCGAGGCCTACGACGGCTGGGGTGACTACGACTCCGTGCTGGACGTCGGCGGCTGCCGCGGCGCCCTGGTCTCGCAGATCGTCAAGGCCCATTCGCACCTCGCCGGCGCGGTGTTCGACCTGCCGCAGATGGCGCCCTTCGCCGAGGAGCTGGCCGCCGCGCAGGGGCTCACCGGCAAGGTGACCTTCCACGGGGGCAGCTTCTTCAACGACCCGCTGCCCAGCGCCGACATCGTGGTCATGGGGCACGTCCTGCACGACTGGTCGGCCGAGCAGCGCAAGTTCCTGGTGGAGAAGGCGTACCGGGCCGTCAACCCCGGGGGCGTGCTCGTGGTCTACGACCGCATGCTCGACCGCAAGTCCAGCCGGATCGAGAACTTGGTGATCAGCCTGGACATGCTGCTGGTCACCGACGGCGGGTCGGAGTACACCGTGGGCGAGCTGCGCAGCCACGCGGAGGCGGCCGGGTTCGCCTCCGTCGAGGTGCGCCTGCTCGGTGACGACGACACGCTCGTGATCGCCCGCAAGGCGAGCTGAGCTCCCACCGCACGACCCACCGCACGACCCACCGCATGACCCCACCGCACGACCCACCGCACGACAAGGCCGGTGACGGATGAACCGTCACCGGCCTTGTGGGTTTCTCAGTGGAGGACTGCGGATGCCGTCGGCTCGCCGGTCTCGACCGGACGGACGATGCCCGCCGCGATCCGGTCACGCCGGTACGCCACCGCGAGACCGAAGCCCGTGACGATCACGGCGATGACCAGGAAGTAGACCGACTGCGGGATGACCGCGGTCACCCGTACCACCTGGCTGGCCAGGCCGGCGCCGAGCGCGGAGAACAGCCACCACAGGCCGATCATCCGGGCGCGGAAGGCCGGGGGAGCGACCTCGAAGGCGGCGCTGATGCCGACCGCCGCGATGATCAGCTCGCCGAGGGCGTGCAGGAGGTAGATGGAGACCAGCCAGAGGGGTGAGGTCTTCTCGCCCGACGCCGCCAGCCAGGCCGCCCCCGCCATGATCATGAAGCTGAACCCGACGATGACGAGCCCGACCGAGAACTTCACCGCCACGTTGACGTACTGCCCGTGGCGCTTGAAGTACCGCGCCAGCAGCGGCGCGGCCAGCAGGATGAACAGCGGCGTCGCCGACTGGAGCCAGCTCGCCGGCACGACGAAGCCGAAGATCTCGCGGTCGGTGGACTGCTGGGCGAAGAGGTTCAGGATCGAGCCGTCCTGCCCGGCGATCAGCCAGAACAGTGCCGAGCCGCAGAGCGGCCAGAGGAAGACGGTCAGGCGCCGACGGTCGCCCGCGGTGAGGTCGGGGTGGCGGCGGAGCAGCCAGAAGGAGAGGAACGGCACCACGATGATGCCGAGCCCGCAGATGGCGATGGTGAGCCCGACCGGCACCAGCCCCACCGCGGCCGCCAGCAGGAAGAGCGCCGGGACGGCCGCGCGCACGCCGAAGCGCCGCAGCTCCTGCCCGCTGGCCCGGTTGACGGTGAGCTTGCCGGCCGTGTCGAAGCGGCGGCTGCCGCGCCAGTACGTCAGCGCGCAGGCGACGGAGGTCACCCCGGCCGCGGCGAAGCCGGCGTGCCAGTCGACGCGCTCGCCCAGGTAGCCGGTGACCAGCGGGGCCAGCAGGGCGCTCACCTGGATGCCTACGTAGAAGATGGAGATGGCCGCCTCGCGCTCGCTGCGGACGCGTTCGTAGTGCAGGTTGAGCATGGTGGTGAGGTTCGGCTTGTAGATCGCCGTGCCCGACGCCACCAGCAGCAGCCCGACGCCGGTGAGCGCGGTCGTGGGGGCGGCGAGCACGAAGTAGCCGGCCGCCACGATGACGGCGCCGTACAGCGTCGCGGCGTGCGGGCCGAGGATCCGGTCGCCCACCCAGCCGCCGAGCAGGGAGAGCATGAAGGTCAGGCCGAGGTAGACGCCGACCAGCGCCGCGGAGTCGGTCGGCGCCAGCCCGAGGCCACCGCCGGCGGCGGGGGCGCTGCAGTAGAGGACCAGGATGGCGAGCATGCCGTAGAAGCCGAAGCGCTCCCACAGGTCGCTCATGAAGAGGGTGCGGAACGAACGTCTGGACCAGGATGGGGATGTCATGCTCCGAGCGTCGGTCCAGGGGTTCGAGCCAGGCTCAAGGACGACCTGAGTGGCGGCACATCACCAGGGTCTCGTTGTGGTCGAGCGGCTGCCGGCTCACGGTGGCGAAGCCCGCCGACGCGGCGAGCTCGACGAGCTCGTCGATGGCGTACTCCTCGCCCTCCTCGGTGACCAGGGCCATCACCAGACTGGTCACGAGGTTGTCGACGGTCGGGTCCGCGGCGTCGATCATCCGGTCGTGCACCAGCAGCACGCCGCCGGGGTTGACCGCCTTGAACGCGGCGCGGATCAGCTGCTCCCGGCGCTCCCGCGACCAGTTGTGCAGGATGTGACCGAGGATCAGCACATCGGCACAGGGCAGCGGGTCGGCGAAGAAGTCCCCGGAATGGAAGCGGACCCTGCCGGTGGTGCCGAGCTCGGCCATGTGCTCGTCGAACAGCGGCTCCATCTGCGGCAGGTCGAAGACGTGCCCGGTCAGCCCCGGGTGACACCGGACGAGCTGCCCCACCAGGTCGCCCCGGCACCCGCCGACGTCCAGGACGCTCCGGTGGGCCGACCAGTCGACGGCCTTGACGATGCCCGGCACGAGCGGCTGCAGGGCGCCGTCCATCATGCGGGTGTACCGCCGCAGCTCCGCGGGGTCGTTCAACATGGCGGCGAAGCCGTCGGCGGCCGATCGCGGCCGGCCGGTGCGCAGCGTCTCGGTGAGCTCCCCCCAGAGCGGATAGAGGTTCGTCTTGGCGCCGAGGAGCGCGCCGCCGACGTACCCGGGCCTGCCCTCGACGAGGTGGAGCTCCGCGACCTCGGCGTTGCGGTAGCGGCCGTCCTCCTCCAGGAGCAGGCCGAGCGCGACCAGCAGCCGCAGGAAGTCACGCAGCCCGCGGCCGTGCAGGCCGAGCAGGCGGGCGAGGCCGGGCTCGGCCGCCGGGCCGTCGTCCAGCACGGTGAAGACGTTGAGCTCCACCGCCGTGAGCAGCGCCTGGGCCTCACAGAATGCGTTGCCGAGCCGGAGAATGTCGTGCACGGAGCCGGGTGCGCTGGGCGTCATCGGCCGGCCTCCTTCCATCCATAGCGCTCTGGGTCACAGCGACCATGCCGCAGCGCCGTGGAACCTCACTCGAAGACGGCCCCTCGAGCCGCCCGCGAACCGGGCCGCGCACAGTGAGGCTCTCCCTACCGAAACGGGTGAGTGCGATGCATGTGAGCGCGACGAAGGACACGTGCGCGGTGGCCAGCCTGTGCGTCTACGGCGTCCCCGAGGTCTTCGACCAGGACGAGGACGGCCTGGTCGAGGTGCTGGACCCGAACCCGTCGGGCGAGCTGCACGACGCCGTACGCCACGCGGCCCGCGGCTGCCCGACCCGGTCGATCCACATCCGGGACGTGCCCGCCTGAGCCCGGTCGAGCGGTCGTCGAGGTCGGCTGGACTCGGCGGTCACATGCTGGGACGAAGCTTGCCGACCAACCGAAGGAGATGTGGATGTGCGGTATCGCCGGCTGGGCGGACTTCGGACGAGACCTGACGCCCGAGCGGGCGACGTTGCAGGCGATGACCGACGCGCTGGCCAAACGAGGCGTTGACGACCGGGGCCTGTGGCTGCGTGGCCACGTCGGGCTCGGGCACACGCGTACGGCGATCATCGACGTGGCCGGCGGCGCGCAGCCGCTGGCCGTCGAGGAGAACGGCAGCACCATCGCCGTGATCGTCTACAACGGCGAGGTCTACAACTTCAAGCAGCTGCGGACGGAGCTGCGGGCGCGGGGACACGAGTTCCGCACGCGCAGCGACACCGAGGTCGTCCTGCGCTCCTACCTCGAGTGGGGGAGCGACTGCGCCAAGCGTCTCGAGGGCATCTTCGCCTTCGCGATCTGGGACGTGCGCCGGGAGGAGCTGTTCCTGGTCCGTGACCGGCTCGGCGTCAAGCCCCTCTTCTACACCAGGCTCCCGGACGGGCTCCTGTTCGGTTCCGAGCCCAAGTCGCTGCTGGCCAACCCGCTGGTGCGGCCCGCCGTGACCCTCGACGGGCTGCGCGAGCTCTTCGCCACCGCCAAGACCCCGGGCCGCTCCGTCTTCCGCGACATGCGGGCGGTGCTGCCGGGCCACTCGCTGACCGTCGGCCGCGACGGCGTGGTGGACCGGACGTACTGGGCGCTGGAGGCACGGCCGCACGACGACGACATCAAGGAGACCATCGGCCACGTCCGCGAGCTGCTCGAGGACATCGTCCTGCGCGAGCTGGAGGCGGACGTCCCGCTCTGCACGGCGCTCTCCGGCGGCCTGGACTCCAGCGCCATCACGGCGATCGCGGCCAAGTGGCGGTGGAAGCTCGACGGCGAGCGGGTGCGCACGTTCGTGACCACGTTCGACGCGTACGCGCAGAACTTCCGGCCGGACGACGTCCGCTTCTCGCCGGACGAGCCGTACGCGGCCGAGATGGCGCGGCACATCAGCTCCGACCACGTCAGGATCATGCTGAACACCCGCGACCTGATGGACCCGCGGACCCGGCTGGAGGTGCTGCTGGCCCAGGACATGCCGACCACGCTGGGCGACATGGACACCTCCAACTACCTGACCTCCCGTGAGATCAAGACGCACTCCACGGTGGCGCTGGCGGGCGAGGTGGCCGACGAGATCTTCGGCGGCTACAACTGGATGTACGTCCCCGAGCTGCTGAACGCCGGCACCTTCCCCTGGACGGCCAACGAGCTCCGCCAGCCGGGCTCGCCGCGCGGCCAGGGCCGGGGCCTGTTCGACCAGGGCCTGATGCGCAAGCTCGAGATGGAGACCTTCTACGCCGACGGCTACAGCCAGGCGCTGGCCGAGGTGCCGCACCAGGAGGGCGAGGACGCCGAGGAGCGGCAGATGCGCTCGCTCGGCTACGTCACCCTGACCCGCTGGCTGCCCATGCTGCTCGATCGGGACGACCGCCTCTCCATGGCGCACGGTCTCGAGCTCCGCGTCCCGTACGCCGACCACCGGCTGGTCGAGTACATGTACAACACGCCGTGGAGCTTCAAGACCTTCGACGGCAGGGAGAAGAGCATCCTGCGCGCGGCCGTACGCGATCTCGTGCCCGCCTCCGTGCTGGACCGCAAGAAGAGCCCGTGGCCCGTCACGCAGGACCCGGCCTACACGCGGATGCTGCACGGCGAGCTGACCGCCCTGATCAACGATCCCTCGTCGCCGGCCCTCCCGCTGCTCGACCTCGACGCGATCCGGCGCACGGTCGAGGAGCCGTCCGAGCGCGCCAACGAGTGGATCAGCAGGATGCACATCGAGATGACGTTGCAGTTCAACACCTGGATGAGGCAGTACAACGTAGAGCTGGAGATCTGACGATGGACTTCGCCGACGTGCTGCGCAAGCGCCAGATGATGCGCAGCTACAAGGACCTGCCCGTGGCCGACGAGGTGCTGCAGCGCATCCTGCAGGCGCTGCGGCGGGCGCCCAGCGCGGGTTTCAGCCAGGGGCACCGGCTCGTCGTCGTGACCGATCCCAAGCTCCGGCAGCAGGCCGCCGACATCGCCGAGGGACGCTACGTCGACCTGGGCTTCCCCCGGTGGATCGCCTCGGCGCCGGTGCACATCTACCTGTGCACGCGGGAGCGGTCGTACCACGAGCGCTACGGCGGCGCGGAGGAGGTCAGGCCGGGTTACAGCGAGATTCCCTGGCCCGTGCCGTTCTGGTGGTTCGACTGCGGCGCGCTCTTCATGCTGCTGCAGCTGGCCGCGCTCAACGAGGGGCTCGCGACCGGCTTCTTCAGCTCCGTCTACACCGACGAGCTGGACGAGCTGGCGCAGGTGGTCGCCTTGCCGGACGACCTCGCCCTGGCCGGCGTGATCACCGTCGGCCACCCGGACCATGACCGCGTGCTGCCCGTGCCGCCCAACGCCGCGACCCGCCTGCCCAACGACCAGCTCATCGAATGGCGGGTGTGAGTGGTGAAACCGCGCATCGCCGTCCTCGGGGGCGGCATCGCCGGCCTGGCGGCCGCCATCGGGCTGGTACGGCAGGGCTACCCGGTCACGCTGATCGAGCGCGACCCGCCGCCGCCCGCCGACCCGGGGCTGGATCCCTTCCTGGCGTGGAAGCGCCGCGGCGTCCCGCAGTTCCGGCTGCCGCACGGCTTCTCCGCGCGGGCGCGCACGCTGCTGGCGGCGCACGCGCCCGAGGTCCTCGACCAGCTCAGGGCCGACGGCATCGAGGAGGTCAACGTCTTCAAGACCTTCGTCCCGCCGGAGCTCTGGGAGCCCTCCGACGAGGAGTTCACCGTCGTGTGGGCGCGCCGGTCCGCCTTCGAGCTGGCGCTGCGGCGCTGCGCCGAGGCCGAGCCCGGCATCACCTTCCGCTGCCCGGAGGTCGTGGGCGGGCTGCTCTTCGCACCGGAGGAGCCGGGGCCGCCCCGGGTGACCGGGGTACGCCTGGCCGACGGGCAGGAACTGGCGGCGGACGTGGTGCTCGACTGCGGCGGCGGGCGCTCGCGGGTGTCCCGCTGGCTGGCCGCCGCCGGCGCCGACGTGCCGGCCGACACCCAGGACTGCCAGACCGTCTACTTCAGCCGCTACTACCGTTTCACTCCTGGCTGCACCCTGCCGAAGAACGCCATGCTCGTCCGGGGCGAGCTCGAAAGCCTCATGTACATCGGCTTCCCCGGCGACCACGACACGTTCGGCCTCTGCCTCGAGGTCCACCCCAGCGAGAACCTGCAGCCGCTGCGCAACACGTGGACCTGGGAGGCCGCGGCGCGCAGCATCCCGGCGCTGGCGCCGTGGATCGACCCGGCGAACGCCACCCCGCTGGACGGCGTCCAGATCATGGGCGGGCATCACAACGTACGCCGGCGGTTCGTCGCGGGCGGGCGGCCGGTCGTGACGGGGCTGCTGGCTGTCGGGGACGCGTTGTGCACCACCAACCCGGCCTACGGCTGGGGCGCGTCGATGGCGCTCACCTACGCCTTCGCCGCGGCCGAGGCGGTGGCCGCGCACGCCGGCGACCCGGTGGCCATGGCGCTCGCCTACGACGCCGCCACCGCCACCGAGGCCGACGCCGTCTACCGCGAGTCGGCGGCGATGGACCGGGCCCGCATCTACCGCATCACCGGTCAGGAGGTGCCCGAGGACGACCGCGCCGAGATGGAGCGGCAGCGGCTCATCGCCGAGGGCGTGGCCGCGGGGATACTCACCGACGTGGAGCTCTCCCGGGCCTTCTGCCGCCGGATCAATCTGGCGGGGCCGGCCGACGCCGTGATCAACAATCCCGAGATCGTCCTGCGGGCCAGGGAGAACCTGCGGCAGCTCGCGGCCGCGCCCGCCGTGGAGCTGGGGCCGGGCAGAGAGGAGCTCCGGGAGATCGTCCTGACGGCCGACGCCCGCGGCGAGGACCGGGCTCGCCTGGAGGGTTCGCACGTGTGAGTCTCTCCTCGGCCGGCAGCGCGAAAGGGGTGGCGCACCGCGTACGTACGCGGTGCGCC